>CAZUFG010000035.1:0-10058 GCA_964618655.1 uncultured Candidatus Bathyarchaeia archaeon
CGCTCAACTTCTTAGATCGTTCGGTGTAGGACTGCCCCAACGCAACAGATATGCCCAACAACATGGAGGATTTGCCTGAGCCGTTTGGCCCGCAGATCACGTTGACGCCTGGTTTAAACGGTACCCTAGCGTACTCGTAGGACATGAAGTTTTCAAGTATCATCTCGCGGATGAGCATGGGCGCGGTCCTCTAAGCAAGTATTGATAAAAATCGTGTCCTACTATTAAAGGAATTAGGGTAATATTCAGGTATTCTCTTTAGACACGCGCACACGCTCCTAGACCATCCCATACATGATCCAATTAGGCTCCAAATATTTCCGCATTTCAATTTCCGCATTTCACAAGAGTTTATTAGCTCAGTACTTTGACCGTTCCGTATTTTTCTTGGAATACTATTTCATGCAGGTCTTTGCGTGGTGGGGGAACGGGATTTTCATCTGGATAACCCAGAGGCAAGATAGCACGAAGTGCGATATCATCAGGTATTTCTAATAGATCTTTCAATTGTTTCAACTCCTGTTTATGTTCTGGGCGATAGAAATCAATGTAAGTTGAACCTAGCCCCAACGCATGAGCCAGCAAAAGCATGTTTTGGACAGCCACAGCGCAATCCATTGGATAGGTTCTATAACCAAACGATTCTTTAGGATCTGCACAAACAACTATTAAAAGAGACGCACTTGTAAATATGTTCTTATAAAAATCTGCTTTAATCCTCTCGCTGACCGCTTTATAGAAAGGAGAATCAGCTGGAACTCCTTTAAGATCTGCTTCTCTCATCTTCTGATAAATTCCTCCTATTTTCTCCCGAACATCTGCTTCTTTTACAATTATAAAGCGCCATGGCTGACGATTCCCGGCCGATGGAGCCCATCTAGCAGCCTCAAGAATCATATTTGCACATTCTTTAGGCACTACGTCAGGCTTAAAGCGACGTATGGACCTACGAGTTTTCATGAGTTCCAACAATGAAAGAGATTTTTCCATAAAGGTTCACCTTCTCATAGAATGTCCTCGTCTAAGAAGAATATATAGTTTGAATAAAAAGAGAAGGAAAGTTTGCGGAATATCCCCAATCTTTAGTTATCAAATTCTTTTCCTTAAGAAATGGAATTATTTTCATCGTCTAAATCAATGTCTACAATCTCAAGTTCATAATACTGACCACAGAATCCCGAGTTCTAATTAGCGAGCACAAGCAAAGTGGAGCATCCACAGGATAGTTCTTTTTAGGCTCTGAGGTGGTAAGGCTTAAATTAGTTGACTGTCTCAACCTCTACTCGATTTTTCCGAGGAGAAGAACGTTGGGCTCAGAGGATTTCGAAATTCCAACATGGGACCGCATTTATGAGTTTCTCTTAAACCTCGCAAACAAAATTCGGAAGTCAGGTTTCAAGCCCGACGTGATCGTTGGTATTTCGCGTGGCGGATGGCCCCCAGCACGGGTTATGTCTGACCTACTTGAGAATCCTCACATTGC
Source organism: uncultured Candidatus Bathyarchaeia archaeon (assembly GCA_964618655.1). Taxonomy (GTDB): domain Archaea; phylum Thermoproteota; class Bathyarchaeia; order Bathyarchaeales; family Bathyarchaeaceae; genus CAZUFG01. The sequence goes on from CAZUFG010000035.1 coordinate 1,484, forward strand.
CAACGTTAAGGCAGAATTCTACTTGGGAGTTGCCAAAACTAAGGGAGAGCCCGTAATAACACAGCCTGTCTCTGCTTCAGTTCGAGGAAAGAAAGTCCTCGTTGTGGACGAGGTTGCGGACACTGGTAAAAGCCTTCGTCTCGTGCGGTCACATCTGAACGAAGAGGGCGCTACCGAAGTCAAAATCGCCACTATTTATTACAAGCCATGGAGCATCGTGGTTCCAGAGTACTACGAGAGAGAGACCAGCCTATGGATAGTCTTTCCATGGGAAAGAAAAGAAACCGTCCGACACGTAATCAAACAGTACAGAAGCGAAGGAAAAACTGTTGAAGAGGCTAAAGAAAAGCTTGTGAAAGCAGGACTAAACGCCAAACTAGTCGAGCAGTTTATACGAGAAATCTCTGAGGGCTCGAGTTGATTAAGAAGCCCGAAGGCATGGGCAAGTACGTCGCCATCGCCGGCTTCAGAAACGTCAAAGTTAAAAACGTGAAAAACTTCTTCGCCTCTCTTCGAAAAGAAATTGGAGAAACAGAAATTCAGTTTTTTGACGCCAAACTAATCGCCAGCCGAGAACACTTGTATTTTGCCGCCTTGAACGCATTAAAAGCCTTTCAAAACAGGCTAAACATCTCAAAGAGCTTAGCTGTGGAGACGCTTCTTTACGCCTCTGCCCAACGGCAGATAACAAAGGCGGTTGACCTACTTGGAATTAAGCCTAGCAGTACAGAGGTTGCGGTTCTTGTTATAGGTAAAACAGAACTAGAGGCCAAAAGAACTTTGGAAATTGTTTCTAAGCAGATACTTGGCGAACGAGATGATCGCGTCCTTGAATTGTCCAACGAAAAAATGGAAGGCATCGAAAAATTGTTTGACATTTCAGACATCGAATTTAAAGCCAAACTGACAAAAAAGGGAATGGAAAAGGAAGCTTTGATTGATTTAGTAATTGAACATATGGCTCTATTAGTAACTCAACGTTAGCCTTCTCATCTATTCATGAAAGAGCATCTAAAATTTGCTGTAAACTTATTGGTCCTTCACGTAAGATTTTCATTTTCTTAGCGGTAAGGTCAACCACAGTAGAAGACGCGCCTACCGGTGTGGGTCCACCATCAAGAATTATGTCTACTTCTCGGCCAAGTTGCTCCGCAGCCTCATGAGCAGTTTGCGGTGGCTCCTTTCCAGTTTTGTTTGCACTCGTCCCGATCAGGAGACCGCCCGACTGACAGATAAGCTGGAGGGCTATCTCATGCTTCGGTATTCTCACCCCAACCGAATCCAGATTACAAGTAACGATATCGGGAAGGACTGGCTTCTTAGGAACCACAAGAGTAAGAGAACCAGGCCAAAACCTCTCCGCTAACTTCTTGGCTTTTTCAGACAAATAGACAATCTTTTCAAGGTCAGGAAGGCAGCAGGATAGAATAGGCAGGGGCTTTTTTCTTTCTCTCTTCACCCCAAAAACTCGTTTTACCGCGTCAACGTTAAAAGGGTCGCAACCCAACCCATACACGGTGTCGGTTGGATAAACCACTAGTCCTCCATTCTTCACAGTTTGGGAAGCGGCTAAAACGTTGTTGGCTGTGGCTTTCAGAATCCGCATACTTCTGCCTCTCATCAGAAATTTATTATTGTGAGCCTTTAAGCAAATAGAGACGCTGACCAATAAAAATATGGTTAGGTCGAACGGATGAATAATGATGCAGTACACTTTAGAATGTACAAACTGTGGACATCGATTCGAAGAAAGCAAAGCTTTCAGTTTTACATGTCCAAAACAGTGTGTCTCTCTGTCTCGAAGCGTATATTCAACCAAGAGGATTACATTCAGAAACTTTCCTGGGATTTGGCGATACCACGACTGGCTTCCAGTAGAAAAAACAACTGGGTACGAAGGAAAAAGCGTAACATACAAAAGTAGCGGGTTAGCCAAAGAATTGAGGTTAAAGAACCTCTACGTTTCCTTCAACGGATTCTGGCCTGAGATGTCAGCCTCAGTTAAGACATGCACTTTTAAAGAGTTTGAAGCCGTCGTCACTCTTCAATACGCGAGGGAGAACAACGTTAAAAGCCTCATCGTGACTTCTGCGGGAAGCGTTGCAAACGCATTTGGCTACATAGCATCGATGGAAAAATTTAAGGTGTTCCTACTTGTGCCAGAGCAAATTCTTCAAGACTTGATGGTGCCCCATGCAGATGAAGAGTACGTAAAAATTATTGGTGTAAAAGGCGGGTACTCCGACGCGAAGTCTTTGGTTAACAAATTCTATTCATCAACAGACATAACCTTTGACGGCGGCGGAAAAAGCGTAGCGAGAAGAGACGCTCTGGGCACGGTTTTGTTAGAGGCTGTTGAAAAAATGGGAAAGATTCCTAAGCACTATTTTCAGGCTGTATCTAGCGGAAACGGGGTCGTGGGCGTCTTCGAGACGGCAAAAAGGTTGTTGGATGACGGCAGATTCGGAAAGGCTGCTCCGATGCTGCATCTTTCACAGAATGAGCCGTTTGTTCCAATAGTGAGGGCGTGGAAGAAGAGGAAAAGGGAGATTGAGGAGAACGATTTCGGGGTGGAAAACCCTCTAAGCGTACTCTACGCTAAAGTTCTCTCCAGCAAAGACCCCCTCTATGGCATAAGAGGCGGAGTGTTCGACGCACTGCAAAACACAAGCGGAGAGACTTATGGCATAACCAACGAACAAGCTACTGAAGCATACGAGCTTTTTGAAGCCGTTGAAGGCATAGATATTCATCCAGCCGCAGCGGTAGCCGTGGCATCACTCATGAAGGCGGTGGAATCAGGAAACGTGAAGCCTCAAGACAGTATACTGCTCAACATTTCAGGCGGAGGTCTTAAAAGGGTTAAGGAGGAAGTCGGGCTTCAGAAGATGAAGTTAAACGGTAAAGTAGAAAAGGACGCCTCCGTAGAAGAATTGAGGAGACTTTTAAATGAGCTCTAAAACTCCCAAAATTATAATTGAAACACTAAAAGAGGCTGGCGTAAATTTTTTCGCGACGCTACCATGTGAAAAAACAAGGCGACTTTACGATCTGATAACCGAACATTTTAGACATGTTTCACTGTCCCGAGAGGAGGAAGGAGTCGGAATCTGCGCCGGAGCATACCTTGCAGGCGCCAAACCCGCCATGCTAGTTCAAAGCTCCGGAACGGGAAACATGATTAATGCGCTATGCTCTTTAACTAAATTCTATCAACTCCCCCTCGTGATTTTGGTTAGCTGGAGAGGGATTTATAAGGAGAAAATACCTGCTCAGGTGCCGTTAGGGAAGAGACTGCCAAAAATTCTTGAAGCTATAGACGTCGGCTACAGCATCGTTGAAGAACCAAAAGATATTCCGCATATAAGGGAGGCTGTGGCTGGGGCATATGAAGATGATACCATTTGCACGGTGTTGCTCAGCCCTAAAATCTGGAGTGAAGAGGAGGACATAACAAACAGCAAAATTGATCTGAGAGAAGAAAGGAAAGATATTTTCTCTCTGAAAAAATACCAGAAATCAAAGCCTCCGAAACCCATCTTAACACGATATGGAGTTCTTAAAGTTGTGGCTCCATACCTTGAAGGAAAGATTGTGGTTTGCAATTTAGGGGTTCCCAGCAGAGAGCTTTACTCAATAAAGCATCAGAAATCCAATTTCTACATGCTTGGAAGCATGGGTTTAGCCTCCCCTATAGGGTTGGGAATCTCTTTGTTTACCAAGAGACATGTTGTAGTGATCGATGGCGACGGAAGCCTGCTAATGAACTTAGGAGCCTTATCAACCGTAGCATTGGAAAAACCCAAAAACTTGAGTATCCTCGCCATAGACAACGGCGTCCACGGCTCTACGGGAAACCAGCCTACCGCTACAAGCTATTGTGTCGACTTAGAAGCGGTCGCTAAAGGACTCGGCTTTGAAAAAACCTGCAAAGTAGCAAATAGAGAAGAGATAACGTCCACTTTAGAAGACTTAGGCGAAGGCCCAAATTTTATCCACCTATTGGCCAAACCAGGAAATGCAAAGGTTCCAAACATACCCTTAACCCCAATGGAAATAAGGAAAAACGTGATAGAGTCCTTAGAAAACCAATGAAAAAACTCAGAATCGGCCACCTTACGACAGCATACCACACGTGCTTCATTTTGATGGGCACTGGCTGGATTGAAGAGAGAACTGATTTGAAGACTGAATGGAGACTGTTTCCAACGGGGCCAGAAATGATTAAGGCATTCTCTCAGAACGAGCTAGATGTAGGCTACATGGGGCTGCCTCCTGCAATAATAGGCATCGATAAAGGTCTTCAAGTTAAATGCGTTGCTGGAGGACACATGGAGGGCACTGTGTTAATCGCGAAGAAAGAATTTCGACCACTAAAGGATCCCGGAAGCATAAAGGAAACGTTGAATCAGTTTATAGGCAAAGCGATAGGCACGCCTACTCGAGGGTCAATTCATGACGTGATAATTCGGAAACTGATAAACGAAGCAGGGTTACAGGATAAAGTAGCTGTTAAGAACTTTGAGTGGGCTGATTTTATTATTGACGCAATGGAAGACGGCGTTGTTGAAGGAGGTTGCGGAACGCCTCCTTTAGCTGTCTTGGCCTCACGGATGATGGATGCAAAAGTTATACTGCCAGCAAACGTGATGTGGCCGAATAATCCAAGCTACGGGATTGTGGCAACAGTTGACATGATTGAAAATTTCACAGAAGCCATAGGGGAATTCTTAAAGCTTCATGAAGAAGCATGTAACCTAATAAGAAACAAGCCCGAAGAAGCAGCTGAAATAGTCGCGGAGACAATAGGGATAATAGACAAAAATTTTGTTTTAGAGGTCTATAGGGTTTCTCCGAAATATTGTGCAAGTTTACCGAGCGAATATATTAACTCTACAATGGCGTTCATGCCCGTTCTGCGTAGCCTAGGGTACATTTCTAAACCCCTAACTAGGAACGACGTGTTCCATACAGAGCTTATCGAAGAAATTCATCCTGAAAAGCCCCATTACAGTGACCCTAGAATGCTTGGCTAATGCCTCTAAAAACAAACAAAAGCGTTGGTCAGCGCAGGTTAGTGACAGACGTCACAGCTGAGGGCTCCATCCGTCGCCTCACATCATCCCAAACATACCAGATGACGAACTACTTATTTATCCGTTTTGATGCCTAACGCATGGTTTAAATCAAAGCTGAACCGTTGTAACTAATCCAATTCATAACAGCGACGTGAGAAACATGCAGAAACCAGTAATCATTGTTCATGGGGGAGCTGGATTATGGCAAACTGAACGGAGGAAACCTGGAATAATCGGCGTGAAAGACGCCGTAAAAACTGGTTTTGAAATCCTAAAGAAGGGCAGGAACTCCCTCGACGCTGTTGAGGCAGCAGTCATATCAATGGAGGACAACGAGGTTTTCAACGCTGGAAAAGGTTCAGCTCTAACTATCGATGGGCGCGTAGAAATGGAAGCCTCCATTATGGACGGAAAAACTCTGAATGCAGGAGCTACTGGACTTTTAAAGGATATTAAGAATCCTGTTCGGTTGGCTCGAATCGTGATGGAATCTACGGACCATGTGTTTATTGTAGGAGATGGAGCTGAAAAACTAGCTGATCTACATGGTTTAGAAAGGGCAAACCCAGTTACGGAGCTTCGGTTACGGTACTGGCGCGAACTCAAAGAGAAACTGATGCAAGAGAGAGATGTGAATGACTTGCCAAAACTGGCAAGGCTTGTTTCCTCGCACCCCAAACTGTTTGAATCAGACACCGTGGGCGCTGTAGCCTTAGACAAAAATAGAAACGTAGCGGCAGCGACCTCAACCGGAGGATTTCCGCTCAAGTTTCCTGGACGAATTGGAGATTCTCCGCTCATTGGATGTGGCACATACGCTGATAACGAAGCTGGCGCCTGTTCTGCCACAGGAGTGGGCGAGGTTGCCGTCAAACTTGTTTTGGCGAAGAACACCTGCGACCTCATGCGAAACGGAAACTCAGCGCAAGACGCAGTTGAAAACTCTATCAAACTTGTGAATCGGAAAATGAACAGCCTACACATGGGTCTGATTGCCGTAGACACGCTCGGCAGAGTTGGTGTAGCTCACAATTCTCCAAACCTTTGCTGGGCATACGTGACGCCGAATACTCCTCGACCGAAGGCTGCCCTAAAGGCAAAGATCATAAAAGAAACTACCTAAGGCACTTTCCTTACTACGACAACGTTTTTATATGAGACTATGGAAACGCTTAAAAAACACTCAATGAGCTTCACTAAGTGACTGAGGGCAGAGGGATCATTCAAAAGGAGGTGAAAATCATGGAGGAAGAATGGGAAGAAGAAGAGGGCGAAGAAGAAGAAGGCTGGGAAGAGGGCGAAGAGGAAGAATGGTAGTTTAATTTGAATGATCATCACCCTCGTTATTTTCTTTGTTCTTATGTCAACTATTAATTTTAAGAACTTGAAGGCTGAAGTTATTTATCTCCTATCATTTCATCATTCACAACCGTGAGAGACCCCCATGGTACGAGTTGCTGTCCTTGACGAAGACCGATGCGATCCAAAGCGTTGCGGTAGACCATGTTACCGCTTTTGCCCTCAAGTGAGAAGCAACATAGAAGCCGTCCGATTTGAAAACGAGAGCCCCTTAATCGTAGAAGCCCTCTGTGTTGGATGTGGCATCTGCGTTAAAAAGTGTCCGTTTAAAGCCCTTTCCATCGTGAACCTCCCAGACGAACTGGAGGAGGATTGCAGTCACCGGTTTGGACCGAACACCTTCAAGCTTTTCCGTCTCCCTGTGCCTTCCTCGGGCGTGGTACTGGGTCTACTAGGCCAAAATGGAATTGGGAAAACCACTGCCCTTAAAATTTTGTCTGGGGAAGTCAAGTTAAACCTCGGCTATTACGAAGAGCCTCTTGATTGGCCGCAACTCATTCAACACTATCGAGGATCAACCCTTCAAGAGTATTTCCAAAAGCTAAGCAATAACGAGCTTAAAGTGGTGCATAAGCCACAGTATGTGGACAAGATTCCACGTGTGGTTTCAGGTGAAGTTCACAGTCTCCTTGAGAAGGTGGATGAACGAGGTAGGTTAAAACCCCTCGTCGAACAGCTTCAACTTGGCACTGTTTGGGGTCGTACACTCGATGTTTTAAGTGGAGGAGAACTTCAAAGAGTTGCGATTGCGGCAACAATCTGTCGAGAGGCAGATGTCTACCTTTTCGATGAGCCGTCCAGCTACTTAGACGTGAAACAACGTCTTCAGGCTGCTAGAGCCATACGAAGCCTAAAAGATGACGGCAAAACCGTGATTGTGGCAGAACATGACCTCGCCATCCTCGACTATCTCTCAGATCAGATTTGCGTCTTTTACGGAACGCCCGGAGTCTACGGCATCGTTTCTTACGTTCATGGAGTGAGGGTTGGAATCAACATCTACCTAGAAGGCTTCATTCCAGACGAGAACATCCGTTTCAGAAAGGACCCAATTGTCTTCCATGTGAAGCCTCCGACAGCCAGACCAGCAGCTGGCGAAACCTTGCTCAGGTGGGATGGCATGAAGAAATCGTTTGAGGGGTTCGCACTTTCTGTTGTGCCAGGAGACGCTAACCAAGGCGAGGTCATCGGAATACTAGGACCCAACGGAATTGGAAAAACTACTTTTGTGAGGTTGTTGGCTGGAGTTGAAAAGCCCGACGCTGGGGCGCCTTCTACATCATATGGACTAACCGTGAGCTACAAGCCTCAATACATTTCGGCAGAGTATAAAGGAACCGTGGAAGAACTGCTAAAAAATGTAGCCAGAGAAGATTTCTCTTCCAGTTGGTATCGAAGCGAGATTTTGCAACCTCTAAACGTTCAGCTACTTCTTGACCGTGACATTGCTGAGCTCAGTGGAGGCGAACTCCAGAGGGTTGCCATCGCCGCCTGTCTATCTCGGAAAGTTCAGTTGTATCTTCTCGATGAGCCTAGCGCGTATCTAGACGTGGAAGAGAGGTTGTCTATGGCACGGACTATCCGCCGGGTTGTGGAAAGCCGAAATGTAACCGCATTCGTTGTCGAGCACGATGTTGTGGCGCAGGATTTCATTGCCGACCGCCTCATGATTTTCACAGGAGAGCCTGGAATCTATGGAGTTGCCAATCCGCCTACTAGCCTATGGAAGGGCATGAATACGTTTTTGAAGGATATGGAGATAACGTTTCGGAGAGACCCTATGACGAAGAGACCAAGAGTGAATAAGGAAGGGTCTAAGCTTGACAGACACCAAAAGAAGATTGGAGAATACTATTATGTTCCTACACGGGAGAAATAGAGTTTAACCGATTGCTAATACTCGTAAAGAAACCAGAAAAAGGAAGGCGTATGGCTATTTTTTCGGATTAGAACGGACTTAGTACATTTGCGGCAGATTAAAGATTTAAAAAGTTCAAAAGTCAATTCTTACCTTTTAATGTAAACCTTTTAGTGTAAAAAAAATCCAACGAAGGAGAGATGGTGAACGAGAAACTCGTCTACTTTGAAAACGCTCCTTTCTCTCTCAGCCCCGTTCACTATCTCCCTTAAACATAATT
>CAZUFG010000036.1:0-9733 GCA_964618655.1 uncultured Candidatus Bathyarchaeia archaeon
CCCGAACCTGTTTCAATCGTTTTGCCTTACGAAACCGCCATGAACGTTTTGAAAAGGGCGAAGTCTTTCTCGTTGCGAAATTGTAGTTGCCGAATGACGTACCGAAACTGTGATAGTCCGCTTATGACCTGCCTTGCATTGGATGAGTTTTCTGATGAACTCGTTGAACGAGGTGCCGCAAGAGAGGTCAGGCTCGAACAAGCGGAGAAGGTTTTGACGTTGGCGAATAGGCATGGCTTGGTGCAGACAGCCATTTACAGAGACTGGCTTAAGGGCAAGGTCTTCGACATTTGTAACTGCTGCCGATGCTGCTGTATGTACCTCAGAACGCTACTTAACTACGGCGTCAAACACCACGTTGCAAAATCCGACCTAATAGCAGAGGTTGACAAAGAAAAATGCAGTGGGTGTGGCACCTGCCTCAAACGATGCGTTTTCAACGCAAGGGTCCTTCGAAGGAAGAAATCTTACGTTAGAAAAGACAGCTGTTACGGATGTGGACTATGCGTAACAACATGCCCAACTGGCGCTTCAAAACTCATATCGAGACCAAAATCCAACTAACATTTAGGGGTTTGAAGGCGAGTGTTCTTCCCTTTTTAGAATCGCTTTTAACAGGTTGCTGTATATTCGCATGTCAGAAGCGTTCACGATGGGAATCTGCACGCCTTTTTCAACCTCAAAACTCTTGGAAAACTTTGGAAAACTAGTGTAGCAAACTTGGCTTATGTGGAACTCCTTGCTCTTCATTTCGTGTTCAAAGGCTTTTTCGTACACTTCAACACAGAGCAGGTGGCCATCCACCCAGAAGAGACGATTAATCCCGTAGGTTGTGGCACACCATGCGATATTGTCGAGAGAACGCTTGTCTATGCCTAGAACGATTATCTTTTTTGTTGGGGCGATTTCAACATCCATGCGGCGTTTCACTCCTTGTATGGTGTGTTCAAGACTTGCCTCACTCTTTCCGTGATTTTTGGTCCAAGACCGTAAACGTCCCTCGCCCACTGACCTGCATTTATTAAAGCGTTCATTGGAGTCTGATAAGAGTTGAGTACAGCCATGGCTTTTTCTCGGCCAATGTTTGGAAGACTTGCCAAGAAAAATATTTGGGCGTCGGCTAATGTTTCGATTTTTTTGGTTGGATGCACGACTGGAACCCTTTTCTCAACAATCTGTTCTTGTCGGGCGGCAGTGTATAAGAAGTCTATCGTTTCTTTGTAGGAGGTTGTGTGAATCATGAATATGCCTTGTTTAGCCAAGGCGAACATGGCGCCCCAGACAGCGGCTGGCTGAATTTTGCTGAACTTATAGATGATGGGCAAGTATCCCTCTATCAGAATGAAGGGCTTCACGTAAACGTCTTTCAACATGAACAGTTGTTCAAAAAGGTACCGTCGAGTAAGCGTGTAAACGAAGTCGTGCACGGTTTTTCGTTCTATGGCGCAGAGGTCGGATATGACGTAGTCTCCTTTCGGAAGAGCCTCTATCTTGATTTCGGCGCCAAGTTCCTTTAATCCTTTAACGATTTTTGGGGCAGATGATGCTTCACGGCTGTCTACGATGACCGTGGGCTGTGCTTCTTTTGCGGGTTCTTTGATGTAGGGTAGGAGAGTTTCGGTTCCAGACATGGTTCTTCCTCAGCTCCGCTTAGTTTTGTGTTGTCTTCTTGTTAAATATGTAGTGGGCGTAACTATCCGATTAAAGTGGTTTTCCGCATTTGATACATTTAGTGCTTATAGGTGCCTGAATTGTGTGGCATTTCTTGCATTCTACGACTAGTTGGTTACCACAGTTCTGGCAGTAGTCACCGAAAAAAGTGGATTTACCGCATTTTGGACACCTAATCAGTAGGGAAAGCCCGCAAGTGCTGCATCTTATCCAGTTAGGCTGGACCAATGCACGACATTTCGGGCATCTAGATTCTAACGGGTTTACTTTGCCGCAGAGTGGACAAACGTTTGAATTTGGGGGAATCAGCTGGCCGCAATATTTGCATGGGTGCTTGTAACTCGACATGGAATATCCCAATAGCTAACTCTTAACAATATTGTAGTAATATAATTTTATTCTAATACTGCTGAACATAAACTTGATATAAGCGCGCATTTTAATTTGATTTGCTAGAAAAAGGAGTGATAGAGATGCCGTTCATACCGTTCACGAAAAACTTCGCAGACAACAGCACAGAAGCAGGTTTCCAATTTACATTCTTCTGCGACATTTGCCAAGACGGCTTCAAAACAAATTTTATCACATCAAAAACTTACAAGAAAAGAGGCTTTCTAAGAGGCTTGGGGCAAGCTGCATCAATTGCCACATCCATGACCGGACGTGGACCAGGATATGAGGTTGAAAGGGGCACAGACGTAATTGCCGAGAGATTTCAAGGCATGTCTCCAGAATGGCATAAAGAGCATGAAGAAGCCTTCAAACTAGCTCAAAACGAAGCCATGGGACACTTTCACAAGTGCCCAAAATGTAGACGATGGGTGGACGACACATGCTGGAACGATGAAGACGGTCTCTGCGTAGAAGACGCGCCAAGAGCTGCAACCGAAATCGCGGCGGCAAGAGCCACTGAAATGAAGGAACAAATATGGAAAAAAGCAGCAGAAACAGAAGTCTTTAAGGGTGAAATCAAACCCACACAAACCATATGTCCACAATGTGGAAAACCAGCTGGAGTAGGCAAATTCTGCACAAACTGCGGCGCCCCACTCTCAATGGTAAAATGTCCAAAATGCGGTGCGCAAAACAATCCAGGCGTCAGATTCTGTGGAGAATGCGGAAACAAACTCTCCTAAACCAAGTTGAATCATCGCAAAATGTTTTATTTCTTCAAAACAGACGTTAGAAAGAGATAAAATTGGAAAACGAAGAAGAGAAAAAATCAGCAATCGAGTGCATTATAAGTTATACTCTTCTTGACGAAAGTGGAAGAGAAGTTGCCACTGGTGAATGCAAAGGAACAATCGATAAAGAATATCTTACTGTATTTCCAAAGTTTGGCAACATTCTGCCCTTTCACTTAAGAGAAATAATGGAGATCGAAGCAGAAAACTATAGAATCAAATTGCCTCTAGCCTCAAAAGAAAAGCTCATCCTATTCAATTTAGGACACTACTTCGAAGATTTTCTGAGAATACTAACCAACCTAAGAAACGAGGTGATAATTAAAGACCTGCTCATGAACGAGACCATCAGAAAATCTGACGTTGACATGGAATTTGTCTATTATGACGAAAATGGAAATGAAAGACAAAAAGACGCAGGAAAAATCCGCCTCTATGAGACAGGTTTAGTCGTTATCCCTCAGAAAGGCGAGGTGCTAAGATTACCATACAGCGATATCGCCAGAGTGTCAGAAGGGAATCACAGCATTAGGATTAGCACAGAGTTTGGAGAACAATTACTTTTTTCAAAACTAGGCTGGGAATTTGACCCCTTCCTCAAAACTTTTTCAGATATTAACGATGAACTTCAACTCAAGGCCGTTTCTTTCTTAAAAGAACTTTTTCCATGGATAGATTCTCTCTCGCTAAGAAGGACCGCAGGCCTTATGAGGGAAGGGAAAGCTGCGAGGCGAACTGACATAGAAGTCATCAATCCGAGAGTGTGGCAGGAACTAGAGAAGAAGATAGCCTCAGCCGGATTAAATGAATCGTACACTTTTCTCAAGGAACTGGCTAAGCAAGAGAGAATTTGTATTGGTTTCAAACGCGGCTTGATGGGAGACTTGACAGGCGAATACATCTGGTTTCTCATGCCAATCTACAACGTAGGCGAGAAAGAGTATGGAAACGCTGTTGCAATGGAAGCGGCGGAAACGACTATAGAAGAAACTGGTGGGAGAGCCACATACTTCTTTAGAATAGTGAGCAGAAGAGACTACCCAAATTACAAAAGCCTAGAAGAGCTTGACAAAGAGGCGGATAAATTTATCAAAAGAATAAATCGGTGTATGCTTGACATAAACTTTCGAAGAGAACCCATATACCTTCCAGACGAAAGACTAGATGAAACTGCCTACTTCAAATATAAAATAGCCACACAGAGAATTCCGTCGCTCAGGTTGCTTAGAAGTCTGTACATAGGAAGAGTGATACATGCTTCGCCTGAGCAGTGGAAAAGCGATGTCATGGACTTACTCAGATTCAATCTTATGACGCAAGATGACCTTGCCAAATGGAAAAAACAAAAACAATGAAGGAATAAGAAGACTTCGTGAACTTTTTCCAGTCACTTAGGAATCCTGACCGAGTCTATATAGATATGATACGGGCTAGATTGTTGTAGGCATGGCTTCAATTTCCCTAGTTAAATGATTTTCAGAGTGCGTACCCAATATGGATGTTTGTCATAGTCCCACAGACTACAAGTTACGAATATGGAAATGTATAGCGAGAGGAAATAATGCCCATTTAAAGAAGCCAACTCTAACTAGCCTAGACGCCGATGGGATGAAGCCAATGGTTAAGCTGAACATGAAAGGTAAGCCGCTGCTTCTAATGATTGACGGAGAACTCTTCGGCATCGAAGAAGTATCTGAGAGGGCTAACCCCACACAGACTGGAGAAGAGGATGCGCGGGTCTTAACGATAAAGGCAGTAAACGTGGTGGGTCGAAAAAAACTTACACTAATCCTGGATTCGCGTCTTTTCGAGATTCTTAAGCTAGAGAACGGGGACGTTTCCTACATAGGTTAGAATTCCAAACATTTCTTATGGCAGATTCTAACGTAGAGAACTTGCAGAACTAGAACAAAGAAAAAGTGAAGAAGGAGCGCTGCTTAGCCTTTCTTTGAAATCTCTTTAATCACTCCAGCAGCGATGGTTGTTCCCATGTCACGAATGGCAAATCGTCCAAGCTCAGGAAACTCAGAGTAGGGTTCAACAGCGATGGGTTCAAGCGGCTCAAACCGAACGAGTGCGCCGTCTCCAGTCTTGAGGAACGCAGGTTTTTCCTCAACAGTTTGTCCAGTCCGTGGGTCAAGTTTCTTGATTAACTCAACGAATCGGCAAGCAGTCTGCCCAGTGTGATAGTGAAGCACTGGGGTGTATCCGGCTGCAACTGCTGTTGGGTGGTAAATAATGATTATTTGTCCAATGAATTCTTTGGCAACGGATGGCGGTTTGTCGGGACGCCCAGCTACGTCTCCTCGGCGGATGTCTTTTTTGGCTATGCCTCGGACGTTGAATCCGATGTTGTCGCCGGGCTCAGCCTTTGGAATTCTAACATGGTGGGTTTCGATGGATTTTACTTCGCCTTGGACGTTGGCTGGCATGAACACAAGCATGTCGCCTTCTTTTAGCACTCCCGTTTCCACTCTTCCAACAGGAACAGTTCCAACACCAGTGATCGTGTAAACGTCCTGTATTGGAAGACGTAATGCTTTAGTGGTGGGTTTTGGCGGTATCTCAAAGACATCTAAGGCTGAATATAGGGTTGGTCCTTTGTACCATGGCATCTTCGCACTAGCCTTAACAAGGTTGTCTCCAGTCCATCCCGAAGTGGGCACGAACGGAATCTTCTCAACTTTGAAGCCGACCATTTTGAGCATGCGGGAAATCTCGTTCTTGATTTCTTCGTACCGTTCTTTGCTCCAGTTGACTGAAGCGTCGTCCATCTTGTTGATGGCAACCACTAATTGATGTATTCCCAGCGTAAAGGCGAGGAAGGCGTGTTCCCTTGTTTGTCCGCCTGGGCCTATGCCTGCCTCGAATTCGCCTCGTTTTGCGGAGACGAAGAGGACTGCGGCGTCTGCTTGGCTGGCTCCAGTAACCATGTTTTTCACGAAGTCTCGGTGGCCAGGGGCGTCGATGATTGTGAAGAAGTATTTTGGTGTTTCAAATTTTAGGAAGGCTAGGTCGATGGTTAGGCCTCGTTCTCGTTCTTCTTTGAGTTTGTCGAGAACCCATGCGAACTTGAAGGTTTCTTTACCCATTTTTTTGGCTTCTTCTTCATATGCCTTGGCGGTTCTTTCGTCGATGGTTCCTGTGAGATAGAACAAGTGACCTGTTGTCGTTGATTTTCCGTGGTCTACGTGTCCGATGATGATAACGTTCAAGTGGGGTTTTTCTGTTTTGCTCATCTCTTCTCCTCCATTACTTCATTTTTCCTCAAATTGTAGTGAAACCGTTACAGAAGACAGTTTGTTCCATTATTTTAAGTTAACGCCTAAATTTTCTGAGGCTCGTAAAGCTTAGTTGCTGGGGAAGAAAATCAGGAATATTGGGTGTTTGAGGGCATTGTAACACAAGAGGAGTTATGAAAAACGAATTAAAGAAAAAGTGAAAGTTAAATAGGGCAAGATGCTAAAGAAAAAATGATGACTATTCAACATGACAACACAAGCATTCTCCGTAAATACTTTGTTTTACGGAGATAATTTGGATATTCTCCGTAAGTATTTTCCCAATGAGTGCGTTGACCTAATTTATCTAGACCCACCTTTCAATAGCAAAGCAGATTATAACATACTGTTCAAGGAAGCTACAGGTGAAGAATCAGCAGCTCAGATTCAAGCATTTAGCGATTTTTGGCATTGGGACAAAACAGCAGAGAAAACGTATCTAGAGATACAAGAGAACCCGAACCTAACAGACATGATTCAGTTTCTCCATGCACATCTAGGCAGAAATGACATGATGGCGTATCTTGTAATGATGACAATAAGGATGAGAGAACTTCATAGAGTTCTTAAACCTTCGGGCTCATTGTATCTTCACTGCGACACAAATGCTAGTCATTACCTCAAATTAATACTTGATTCAATATTTGGTCCGCAAAACTTCCGCAATGAAATAGTTTGGAAAAGGTTCACTTTTCATGCTGATGCAAAAAGATTCGGTAGGGTTTCCGATAGGCTATTGTTTTACTCGAAGACGAGTGAATACAAATTCAAAAGACAAATGGCACCATATAAAGAGGCATATATTAAATCGAAGTTCACACATGTAGATGAGAATGGACGCCGATTCAGATTAAGTGATTTAAATCCACCAGCGGATCGTGGTCCCATCTACGAATTTCACGGTGTAACTAGAGCGTGGAGATTCACCAAGGAAAAAATGCTACAACTAGAAAAAGAAGGTAGAATTTACACTAAATCAAAAGTGCCACAGCTTATACGGTATTTGGATGAGTTGGAAGCTAGAGGCGGTGCTGCGGTTCATGAAATATGGGATGATGTCCCTGCAATAAACTCACAAGCAAAGGAAAGAACAGGCTTTCAAACACAAAAACCAACAAACTTACTTGAACGCATCATAACTGCCAGCAGTGACGTAGGAGATTGGGTTCTTGACCCTTTCTGTGGTTGTGGAACCACTATAATGGCTGCGCACAAACTAAAGAGAAAGTGGATAGGAATTGACATCACGCATCTAGCAATTTCGCTTATTAGATCACGTCTTAAGGAAATCCATGTTTTAGCTAACAAAGAGTACAAAATAATTGGCGAGCCTGCCGATCTTGCTAGTGCTACTGAGTTAGCAACTTCTAATCCATATCAGTTTCAATGGTGGGCTCTTTCACTAATAGATGCTAGACCGACAGGGCAATCAAGCGAAGACCTGCAAGGAAAGAGAGGAGCAGATAAAGGTATTGATGGATGGTTAACTTTTCGTGAAAGTGACAATCTTAATTTGCAGAGGATAGTGGTTCAAGTAAAAGGTGGGATGCATGTCGGAGCACAGCATGTTAGAGACTTATTGGGAACGGTAAACACCACAAAGTCAGCTATGGGAATATTGATTACTCTTTACGAACCGACAGAACAGATGAAGCAAGCAGCAATGGAAGCAGAATATTACAAGTCTCCAACATGGGGACATAAATATCCAAAAATCCAGATAATCACAATTCCAGAACTAATTTCAGGGAAAAAACCAATTATACCGCATACACGCTAAAAAGAGTCATCACAAATAACTTAACAGTATCGTGTTTGAGTAAAGCTTTTGATTTTAGAGATTGAATAATTTGTAACTGGCTTGGGATGCCAATATGATTAGAGAATTTCGCGAAAAAGACGCTGAAACACTCGCCAACATTTCCCAAGAAGCATTCAGCGATGAGATAGCAAAAGGGATGTCGAGACTTAAGCCTGAAGATTTCATTGAATATTCAAAACGACAGGGAGTAAAAATCTTTGTTGCAGAAAGCAGCCGTGGCTCAGTTGTGGGTTTTCTTAGCCTGACTGAAGGAAGCGTGGAAGCTCCTGCCCAAATCCACATGGTAGCCGTCCAAAAGGAGAAGAGGGGAGAAGGCATTGGCAAGGCATTAGTGAGAAGGGCGTTAGAACATGCCAAGGCGGTTGGAAGGAAAAAGGTGAAGCTTTTCACGCGACCGTGGAACATATCCATGCGTAAAGTCTGCGTGGAATTAGGGTTCATTCCCGAGGCGTGCTTAAGAAGGGAGTTCCTAGATGAAGATCTCATCTTATATTCTGCCTTTCTTGAATGACTATTGAAAATCTGTTCATGATTTAGGGGATAGGGCATGAAAGTAGTTTATCACGAACAATACCAAACCGTCTACTCATCAGACCCAGCGTCAGCGCCAGGCAGAATAGAAAGCATCTACAACGAACTACACGGTCATTTTGAATTTGTCACGCCTAAGCCAGCCACCGAAGAGGACCTAGCGCTAGTACACTGGAAGACCCACATAGATTCTGTGAAGAGGCAGGACGTGGTTTTCAAGATTGCTAAACTCGCGGTTGGAGGAGCCGTCAAGGCAGCGCAACTTGCCACAGAAGGCGAAACAGCCTTCGGGCTGATACGTCCGCCGGGGCATCATGCGAGCAGTGGCTCTTGCTGGGGATTCTGCTACTTCAACAACATCGCCATATCAGTCGAAAAGCTTAGGCGAGAAGGCAGGATCAAGAAGGCGTTCATAGTGGACATTGACTTACACTTTGGAGACGGAACTGCCAACATCTTCGCCAACACACCAGATGTCACGTATTTTCATCCTGAAGGCGGAAACAGAGAGAAATACGTAAACAACATTTCCGCAACCCTCAAAGCCAAAAAAGACTGCGACATAGTTGCCGTCTCTGCTGGATTCGACCGACACGAACTAGACTGGGGCCAAATGCTAACAACCCGAGACTACTTCACAATTGGGAAAAAAATAAAACAGTTTGCGGAACGGGTCTGCGACGGAAAACGTTACGCAGTCCTCGAAGGCGGATACAACCACGCAGTTTTGGGCAAAAATGTAAAATCCCTACTGCAAGGAATGAAGTAGAGCGGCAACCCTTTCGACCCTTTCAAAAACAGATATTAGCGTTAGTTACGCTGAGTATCTTTTTGGAAGCGAGTTGTGTCATGCCAGCAAACCTTCCGCCACAGGCAAAACGTAAATGGGCAGAAGTTTCTGCTACTAAGAACCCGCAACAAAAGATTGAGTTAATGCAAGAATTCTTAGGTCTAGTTCCAAAGCATAAAGGCACAGAAAAACTCTGTGGTCAAGTGAAACGGCAGATCGCAATTCTAAAAAGGGAAATTGAAGAAAAAAAGCGGAAGAAAACTGGAAAGGGCGGACCGAAATTCTTCATCGAAAAGGAGGGTGCCGCCCAGATTGTAGTTTTAGGCTTAACGAAGGCGGGTCGAAGTAGCCTACTGGCTTCGGTTACAAACGCAAAGGTTGAGGTTTCAAGCTATCCATTCACAACTCGTGAGCCCGTGCCTGGAATGTTTCAGTATGAAGACCTTCAATTTCA
>CAZUFG010000037.1:0-9732 GCA_964618655.1 uncultured Candidatus Bathyarchaeia archaeon
GAACCCCTTCTTCGAGCATTTGGATTCGAATCCTAGCCTTGGGAAAAGTTATGCCATAAGCGGTATGCTCAAGCTCATGCCAGCCTGCGCCTATTCCAAACTCCAATCTGCCTTTACTAATTACGTCAAGAGTTGCAGCCATCTTTGCAAGGAGCGAGGGGTGCCGAAAATTGTTGCATAGAACTAATGTGCCAAGTCTTAGTCTCGATGTATTTGATGCTAGGGAGGCAAGAGTTGTCCAACATTCAAGGTAGGGTTTCTCTGAAAAGAAAAAGTGGTCCGTCAACCAAATTGAGTCGAATCCGAGCCTCTCACATTCCGAAGCGATTTTAATGATTGTGCCGTAATCATAACCTTCTTGTGGTATCTGAACGCCGAAACTGATCATACTCCAATCTCCCATATCCTTTTTTAGCGATTGATTAGAGTTAACAAGAAACATATTTTAGCTTTAGGCGTCTTCTCTCTCATTTTTCTCTGTTTACTTCTCTTGCATGGTACGTGGATAGTTGATGTAATTCGCTAAAAATTGACTGACGTTTGGCGATGGTGCAGGGGGTGGGATTTGAACCCACGAACTCCTACGAGACAGGCTCCTGAAGCCTAAGCGCCATTCTCATATGGCTCTGCGCCTTTAGCCATGCTTGGCAACCCCTGCCCCATTCCACCAATCTTCCAAATAATAACTCTCACTTAAGTCTATTTTTCCCATTTCCCCACAAACGCCAACCATTTCTTGCAAAAACTTAATTTTCGTATATGTAACATACATACAGTGAAAATACCTATCGCAAATAGGACATCATGAATGGAAAAAACGCAATTGGGTTAAGTATGACCGCAACAACCATTTTTACAAGAGCCTCGCAATGGTTAAGGATGATGAAGACCAAATTATTAGTGGTTTTCCTATGGAGTTTTACGGGCGCATCTCTCATAGTCAAGTCTTATTGGCTCTTGTATATACAAAATCCCGTCTTGATCGAGCATGTTATGGTTTTTACGCACGTGGGTAAATGGGTTCCTCGTCTCTTCTGGACAGATTATATAATCATCATTATAGCAAGTTTAGTGGCTGGAGCGGTGCTAGTTGATTTAAAGGATGTCTTGTTTTCTTGGATTGCTTCTATCTTTCTGATTCTCATTTCGTCTACTCTTTATATGTTTCTTTTCGTATGGTTTTCACTCGGAGCTGGTGCACACTTTGCTAGCTTAGGTGTTGCGAACATAATGGTTTCCTGGGTTTTATTCTATGTAATGGTTAATGTTTTTTGGATGTATTTTCCTGTTGTTCTATTTTTCTCTTTGCTAATAAGTTTAATAGGATCATTTTTAAGGTCAAGATTCTCTCCTTCAATGTAGGATACAACTTACTTCTAAGGTCCAATTTCATTTTGGTTTTTCTACAGTTTCAGCTTATTATTCAAGGCTGAACTAGTAATAAATGTGAAAATAAAAAGTCTGGAAACGTCTCAAAAACCGGAAATTAAATAGACCAAGGGATTTGAGTCCCAGCCTCTGAAGAAGAAGGAAAATAAGAAAGATGATAGAAGCAAAGTCGCCAATTCAGTAGGCTTACACTGTCATGAAAAAACATCAGCAAAATCAGCATGAAAGCATATGGATTCCGCATCTACAGCCTCTTGCGTTGTGGGACAGTCTTTGGAACTCGTAAAATGTTGGAGTTGCCCTCTAATGAAGGCATGTAAAACACTGTAATCATCATTTTGCGATATAGAGTACGAGCATAAGCCCTAGACCAAACTCAATTTCATTTTAGAGCGCTCTCTCCTTTCCTTTGATTGATTCACGTGCGGAGATTTAAGGAACATTTTTTCTTTACAATTGAGAGAGAATGGGGATGGTTGAAGATTTGCAAGTGTTTATGTGCCCAAATAGGCACTCGCGTTTGGCTAAATTTTGATACAACAAAAACTAAATATAAAAATAGCATAACGTAATGGATAAAGGGATAGATAGAGGAGACAAAAATTGAGGCACAAGAATTTTTTGTTGTTCACTATTCTAGGTGTGTTCCTCGTTGTTAGTTTGCTGGCATCTCTTTTTGTTTCGCCAGTCCAAGCTACTGCGAACGTCGTCATTGTGAGTCATACTGGGTACATGTACCACTTGGAGTACTTTGTCGTGGGAGAAGTTCAAAACCTTGGGGACGTAGCTGCCAAGGATGTTTATGTTTCAATAACTTGCTACGACGAATACGGTGCGGTTATAAAAAGTGCTGATCAAGATGTTTACTTAGACGTTGTTCTGAGTGGCAGAAAGGCGCCGTTCAAGCATAATTTCGGCTACGAAGATGCTGACAGAATTCACCACTACACCATAGGAGTCCATTACACTGAAGATCCTATTGGAAAGCCTCTAGGGCTTCAAATAATATCGAATAGTTCTTCTTTCGCGCCTAATTTCATTCTCATTCAAGGTGAAGTAAAGAATGTTGGCAGTCAAACAGCAGGACTTGTAACTGTGACGGCGACACACTATAATGGATCTGGAAAGGTTGGAGACGCTTCTAGCGTTTCGGCAGATCCCTGGAATGTGGAACCCGGCCAAGTTGCAAATTTCACCATATTGGAAGAAATTACTGACAGAGAATCACTTTATGTCAGGTATGAACTCTCAGCAGAAAGCTTTAATTACGCGCTTGTTCCGGAGTTTCCGCCTTACATGATATCGCTAATCTTCATGCTAATAACTTTGGTTGTTGCGACCTTCGCAAAGAGGGAAAATGCAGCTACAAAAGTGAGTTTGTAGAGAGGCACACACGCCTCTAGACTGGTCTATGGGGCTGATAATATTGGAGCCCCCGCCGGGATTTGAACCCGGGATCTTCAGCTTACAAGGCTAACGCCTTACCGACTAGGCCACGGGGGCAACGCACAACAATATTTAGACATTAGGGTTCTTCAAATTAAGTCATTCGGAAAACTTTTAGTATGCTAGGCTAACGAAAAGCCTTAATTCAAGCTTTATTAACGAAAAGCGGATGAATGACTTGAAGAGCGGGGCTGTCGGCTAGCTTGGTCTAGGCTAGGAGACTTGGGCTCTCTTGACCCCGGTTCAAATCCGGGCAGCCCCACCAGGCATAACGCAACCTCATTTTTTGAGGAGTTTTATCGTTTCTTGGCAGAATTTAGGTAAGTCGGCTGGAAAGCGCGAAGTCACCATTTTTCCGTCAACCACGGCTGATGCGTCTATGAAGGTTGCTCCGGCATTCTTAAGGTCTGTTGCTACTGATTTCCAGCATGTAGCTTTCTTACCGCGTATTATGTCTGCTTCTATCAACATTTGAGGCCCATGACATATCGCGGCTATGACCTTTCCCCTCTTGTAGGTTACTTTAACGATATTGACTAAGCTTTCGTTTATGCGCATCTTGTCCGGTGCCCTTCCACCTGGTATCATTAAAGCGTCATACTCGTCAACGTTCACTTCGTTTGGTGAAAGGTCAGATTTTATGGGTACTCCATGTTTTCCAGTGTATGTTTCTTTAGCTTTTGAACCCACAATATCCACTTTGTAGCCTTCTTCCTGAAAACGATAATAAGGATAGATGAATTCAGCGTCCTCTACTCCCTCGTCAACCATAATCAATATTTTTCTCACGGGTCTCCCTCAAAACATTACCATGGCTTCTTTGATATAAGACTTAACAAATAAATTTCTTAGTTCAATAGTTTTTCCTCATAGAGAAGCCAACGGAAAGAAACTCTAACTTAGCTGGCTATCTATAGATTTTCAATGGGCTCCCGAGAAGTTTTTCGTCAAGTTGAAGGGCGCCTAATCCGTATCCTCTAGGAGGAATTCGTCTGGAGTTTTTCAGTTGAGCGCCACCCTTTCGGACTAATTTGTCTTTGAGAAGAATGTCGCAGTCGAGGTCAGCGTAACATATGTTCTTGGTTGCTGCTGCTAAATGCACTGCCGCCGATATGCCTATCGAGGATTCTCCCATACAGCCGATCATGCATGGCACGTGAGCCGCCTCGGCGACGGCTGCAATCTTCTTGGCGTTTAGGATTCCGCCACTTTTCATGAGTTTAATGTTGATTAAGTCAACCGCTTCATCTGTTATGACACGTAAAGCGTCGGATGGTGAATGAACAGACTCGTCCGCCATAACTGGAATAGGCGAGTTTTTCCTCACTTTGGCTAAGCCTTCAATATCGTCCGCATTTACGGGCTGTTCTACAAACTCTATGTTGAACGGCTCAAGCTTTTTCAAAACCTTAACTGCCTGCCTTACAGTCCAGCCTTGATTAGCGTCTATTCGAACAGCCACTTCGGAGCCAGCAGCCTC
Organism: uncultured Candidatus Bathyarchaeia archaeon; assembly: GCA_964618655.1. Classification (GTDB taxonomy): domain Archaea; phylum Thermoproteota; class Bathyarchaeia; order Bathyarchaeales; family Bathyarchaeaceae; genus CAZUFG01. The sequence goes on from CAZUFG010000037.1 coordinate 4,316, forward strand.
CCGTATCTTCTGCACTCTTTCGAAATCTTCTTTTGGGTTAAGTCCAACCTTCACCTTCAACGCCTCGAAGCCTCTTCGAACTGCCTTCACAGCGTCCTCAGCCATTTCCTTCGGCTCCTTAATGCTGAGCGTAATATCTGTGAGGACTTGCTCTCGAAAGCCTCCGAGCAATCTAAAGAGAGGTTTACGTGTGGTCTTCCCAAGAATATCATGTAATGCCATGTCCACTGCTGCCTTGGCGCTTGGGTTATCTGGAACGATTTGGTCCATAGTGTCTACGATCTGCTCGATTCTCAGTGGGCACATCCCAATTATGCGTGGAGCGATCTTGTCTAACACTTCTAAGATGGTGTTCGGAGTTTCGTTGGTTACCCTTTCAGAAGGGGAAGCCTCTCCCATGCCAACTATTCCAAAATCGGTGAACACCTTAACAACCACGTTGTGGCTTTCAACAGATGTGCTCGGCGCTATCCTAAATGGCTCATGGTAGCGAAGGACAACGGAGTAAGCCTCTATGGATTGGATGCCCATACTTACCGCCCTTCGACAGAATAATATATTTAGTTGGAAAAATAAAACAACCGATTAAAACGCCGGGAAGGCAGGCAAAAAGTGAAGGAACAACAATACGCGATTGAGGCAGCAGACTTAACCAAACGATTCGGAAACCTAACAGCAGTAGACCACGTAAACTTTCGGGTTAATCAGGGCGAGCTATGGGGGCTTCTAGGCCCCAACGGAGCTGGCAAAACCACCACCGTGCGCATGCTGTGTTGTCTGCTTGCCCCAACCGATGGAACAGCGAAGGTTGGAGGCTGCGACATTCGAAAAGAGGCGGGAGAAATAAGGAAGCTCATTGGCTTTTGCCCCCAAGAACCCACCGTCTACGACAGGCTGACAGGAAGAGAGAACGTAAAGCTGATGGGCCAAATGTACAGGATGCCAAAAGCAGAGCTAGAAAAGAAAACACAAGAGCTTCTTGAAAAAGTTGGCTTAGCCGACCGAGCAAACGATCAAGTCATCACGTACAGTGGTGGGATGAAACGTCGTCTAGACCTAATCATGGCGCTGGTGCATGATCCGCAAATCATATTCTTAGACGAACCCACGTTGGGACTAGACCCAGCCGTGAGGCGGGCCGTATGGGACTTCGTCATTGAACTCAAAGAGAGAAAGAAAACCGTCATCATGACAACGCATTACATGGAGGAGGCAGACGAGCTCTGTGACCGTGTCGCTGTTATAGACTATGGAAAAATCATCGCAGAAGACACTCCAGAGACTTTAAAGGAGAAGGCTGGCAAGGGCGACGTAATCGAAATGGAGTTCACAGGTTCAGCCGAAGCAGCGATGGAGAAGTTGAAAAAACTGAAGTTCGTTAAGACAGTGAGCAAACTAGAAGATCATTTGGTAATCGTTGCTGAGGCGGGAATTGCTCGGCTCGGGGAAATAATTAGAGTTTCCACTCAGGCAGGAATTACGGTAGGCAGAACACGTTTCCACGAGAATACGCTGGAAGATGTGTTCCTTCATCTCACGGGAAGGAGGCTGCGATGATGGGTACGATAATCACTCTTACCGTTAAAAACTTGAAGACAATAATGCGTGACAAGGTCTACTTGTTTTTCCTTCTAGCCATGCCTATTTTCATGATGATTCTCGTCGGTCTAGCCTTTCGAGGAGGAACTACCACCTACAGTGTTGGGTACGTGAACTATGATGGCGGTCAACTTTCCGTGTTTTTTATCGACGCCCTCGAAAACTCTTCAGGCTTAGCCATGGTCCCCTACAATAATACTGATTCATTAAAAGAGGCTTTCCGCCAAGGCAACATTAAAGGCGGATTAATTATAGAGGCTGGCTACAATCCAGCGAAAGCAAACGAAACCGTCACGTTGTTTGTGGATGAAACTGATTTTTCCGCTTCCTTGACCATCCAGTCTACGGTGAAGGCGATTTCTCAAGCGTTTGCGGGAGAAACTTCGAAAGAGTACTGGAAAAGTTTAGCTGAACCGATTTCGGTGGAGTTTAACATGATGAATTTCATGGTGGTCGGCACCCTCTCCTACGCGGTGAGCATCATCCTCTTCAGCACGGCTGGATGGATTGCGAAAGAACGGGACAAAGGAACCTTCTCGAGGCTACGAACCACTCCCATGAGTCCCACGGATTTTTTGGCTGGAGGACTACTCAGTGGCCTAATCGTGTCCCTAATACAAGCCGTCTCTGTTTTTGCAGTATCATATGCTGTGGGGTTCAGACCAGTAGGCGCCACTGACATGGACAAGTTTGTGAACATGCTAAGTGCCTTCTTTGTAGCCATGCTGTTAGCAGTTGCATCCGTGGGTATGGGACTCATCGTTGCGGCTTTCGCCAAGAATGAGGACCATGCTGTTGGGATTTCGTGGTTTGTCATCATCCCCATGATGTTCTTAGGCGGGACGTGGTATGAAGTTCAGGACCCAGCAATGAGCCAAGTTTCGTGGGCATTTCCAACAACATACTGTAACAAAGCGATACGGGCTATTCTTGTGCGTGGGGCTCCTCTGGCAAGCGTTTCCAACTATCTAGCTGGCTTAGCAGCGTACGCCGCAATCTTGTTCATGATAGGGGTTCTTATCTTCAGAAAAAAGACAACGTGAGGAAAATAAGAAGAATCCTGTAGAGAAGGCACAACTCTTAAGTAGCGTCTGACTCTTCGAGGATTTCGCGGTGACAAAAACATGGAATGGGCTGTCGAAGCCAACAACTTAACCAAACTCTTTGGCGATATTAGAGCGTTAGACGGCATGAGCTTCAAGGTTGAAGAGGGCGAAATCTTCGGGCTCATAGGTCCTAATGGCGCCGGAAAGACAACGGCTCTCCGAATTGTGTCAGCACTGATATTGCCCACTTCGGGTTCTGTTGTGATTTTCGGTCGAGACGTTGTCCGTGAAGCCTCTGAAATTCGCAAACTCATAAGTTATCTCCCAGAAGAGGCTGGGGCATACAAAAACCTGTCGGGCTTCGAATACCTGCAGTTTATGGGCAGATTTAGCAGTGAAAACAAGGAGGACCTAAATGAAAAAGTGGCAGATGCAGTAGAGATTTCGGGACTAGGTGACCGACTCAAGGACAAGGTGAAAACTTACAGCAAAGGGATGAAACGCCGTCTTCTAGTGGCTCGGGCGCTCATGACCAAGCCTAAACTTTGTGTTCTGGACGAGCCGACCAGCGGTCTGGACGTGCTCCATTCCTACCATGTCAGGAATATCATAAAAGAATATGTGCAGAAACACGACGTGACTGTTCTTCTATCCAGCCACAACATGCTCGAGGTGGAATACCTTTGCGAGCGAGTGGCGCTAATAAACAGGGGCAAGATTGTGGCTGAAGGCTCGCCAACGGAACTCAAAACCAAGTATAAGGCAACGAATCTGGAGGAAGTGTTCGCGGAGGTGGCTGGTCTTGCTTAAGGGATTAGGAAACGTTGTGGTCAAAGAGGTTAAAGAACTCGTTCGCGACCCAAAGATACTCATCGGAATGATAATTATTCCCCTTCTACTGTTTCCATTGATGGGACTTGCAGTACGAATCTCCACGGAGTCGGCGGTTGAGAGTGCAAAGAAAATTTCGGTGGGCGTAATGAACCAAGACGTTAGGGGCAACTTTTCTCTTGACCTCATTGATTTTCTCAGAATGAGTAGCATTACCGTGGTAAACATCGAAACTACAAACGAGACCGAAGCCGTCAAGCTTGTTCAAGAGTCAAACATGACTGCTTTCATAATCATACCAGCCGATTTCAGCTACAACATCACGAACGACCTTGGAGCCAAATTGAAGGTCTACGTAGTGTTTAGAGGGACGGGATTTGCAGAATCAGCGGGCTCAACGACGATAACCACGTTAGTTGATGCTTTTGGCAAAATCATTGCACTTGAGAAAGTGGGACAGAACCCCAATAGGCTTAATCCGATTTCTCCTTTGCAACAGTCAATAGTTAAAGGACGCGTGGTCGCTGTAACTCCAAGCGTACTTTTTGGGCTGGTCATGTCACAATACGTAGGCATGCCCATCGGCATAATGATGCTCACAGTTTTCGCAATGCAGATTGCAGCCACTTCGGTTGCGTCTGAGAAGGAGGAGAAAACACTTGAAACTCTACTGACCATGCCAACCAGTCGGTTCAACATACTTGTTGGAAAGTTGGCTGGCTCCGTGATTGTTGCAGCAGTCGGCGCATTGGCTTATGTAATAGGCTTCAACTATTACATGGGTTCTTTCACAGCCGCTTTTCCGACTCAAGCTGGCGTAGACCTCGCAACGTTAGGGCTTGCACCAACTATGTTGTCTTTTATTGTTTTGGGCGCCTCACTCTTCGTCACGCTGGTCTCCGCCTTGGCGCTGGCTATAGTTATCTCATCCTTCGCTGAAGACGTTAGGAGCGCACAGACAACCGTAGGCTACCTCTACTTCCTGTTATTTATCCCAATGTTTTTCACGATGTACTCAGACATTGGCTCGCTACCCATGTCTCTCAGAATAATTCTCCTTGCAATACCCTACACGCATCCCATGTTGGCAGCTAGAGCCGCCTTCACCGAAGACTACACGACCGCCGTGTTTGGAATAGCCTACGTTTCCATTTTCACGGTCGTAGTCCTGTACATTGCAGCCAAAATCTTCACAACCGAAAAAATCTTAACGATGAAACTTCGACTGAGAAGACGAAGACCGAAGAGAGAAGAGTGAGGAAAAACTATGGTTTCTGCCTGCGTTCTGATTCGCTGCGAAGCTGGCAAAATTCCAGACGTCTCCTCCCTACTGGCAGTAGCCCAAAAAATAAAGGGATTCGAGGGCGTCAAAACAGCGTTCCCCGTCTTGGGAAGATGGGACGTGGTCATAGAACTCGAAGCCTCAAACATCGAAACCCTAACCGCCACAGTTCTGAAGATTAACAAATTGTCTGGCGTCCGAGACACTGAAACACTAGTGGAAGCAAGGGTTTAGGAGAAATCCAACATGATTTCAGCCTGTATGTTGATTGAAGCATCGCCTGGAAAAGCCGAAACTGTACTAGACCGTGTTAAGAAGGTCAGTGGCGTCAGGAAAGCCTTCACGGTGTTTGGAAGGTTTGACATCGTTGCCTTCATTGAGGCACAAGACTACGAGGCAGTACGCGAATTGTCACTAACCATCAACGCAATCGAAGGCGTAGAAGAAACAGAAACGATAGTTGAAGCATAGCTTGGCTAGTCAGTAGCATATTTGGAGCCTAGTTGGATCCTAATTGGATCATGTATGGGATGGTCTAGGGGCGTGTGCACGCGTGCGTGTGTCTAATCCTCAAATTTAATGCTGGCAAGCAAGGAAACGTCTATCTATTGGTGGGGTCGGCCGGAATTGAACCGGCGACCTTTCCCCGGAAACAGCGT
>CAZUFG010000038.1:0-9452 GCA_964618655.1 uncultured Candidatus Bathyarchaeia archaeon
CAGCCTTAGTCTTCGTTTTCTTGGCTATGATGGGCAAAGTGTACTGCAGGTCGGATGGCAAGCCAAGCGAGAGGATTAGGTCGCATTCTGGCATACTTTCTGGCAGATATTTTTCGGAACTGTCTAAGAGGTCTGCGGGTATTGTTGGCTCGAACTCGTGTAGCCACCGAATCCAGTGGGCAAATCCCCGCTGACAGATGTTTTCAACTATGCGACGCCCGTAAACATCTCCCTTCATGATTAATGCGCATATTCGCATTTGTTCGGTTCCACACCTAACACGTTTTTCTTTCTTTCCTAACTCGGATTAGAGCAGGAATCTCCGCAAGAGACTGCACAACATAATCTGCAGGGAATTCCAAATCCTTTGAAGGATTCCTATTCACTATGATTGAGAGCCCGCCAGCCTTCTCTGCTGCTTGGGCGTCGTAAATTAAGTCTCCAACTAGAAAAAATTCAGTTTCGCCCAGTTTTTTTAGGGCAAGCAAAATCCCTTCAGGATCTGGCTTAAGCCTTTTCACATCCTCTCTCGTGGCTACCACCTTGAAGAATTCTCCTAACTCATACTTGGAGAAAACGAAATCTACCGCTTTCTTCGAAGTGTTGGTTATGATTCCCATTTTGTAGCCAAGCCTTTTTAGTTTACGGAGGGTTGTGAGAGTTTCGGGGAAAAGTTTTGAGCTTTCTGCGGAACGCATTTCAAAACCCTTTATGACCTCGCCCAGTTGGTGATGGAAAAGTTTCGCCTCTTTTTCGCTAAAATTCTTTTCCACGTACTCGAAGGCTTTGTTGCACATTAACGTGTACCTTTTTTCTTTCCCCAGCACTTGAGAAGGAATCCCTAACTCTATTAGCTTCTTCCTTGTTTGCTGTCTGAATTCGAGAGTAAAGCTGGGTTCTTCCAAAATTGTTTGAATCAGTGTGCCCTCCAAATCGAATAAGACGACGACCATGAAGTCATCCTCTGTAACGGTTTTATTAAGAGGTCTTCACGGCAGTATTCTAAGTTTGCTCTTCTAAAATTCCATGATAGTAGACGACGCCAGTGAAAATACATTTAGGAATCGTTCTCACCGTATATTTTTGAGGGTGTAAGTTGGCAAAGTGCCCAAAGTGCGGAACTGAAACATGGAGCCCGATCAAGACATGGTCGCTTACTGGCAGACCAAGCAAAGTGGGTGAGCGATTTAGACTTACGGTTGGAATGTTCAGATGCGCCGGTTGTGGAGCAACATTCCGAGACGTTGTTGACAAGGAGAAGATAAGCATCAAGGGGATGGTTACGAAGATTAAGGGAATTCAAGGAGAGTTTACGCAGGTTTTAAGAAATCTACGCGAAAAAATCAAGAAGTTAGAAACTGAAAAAGCCAGCCTTTTAGCGGAGATAGAAGAGTTGAAGAAGGCTGCTGAGGCTAAGGCTGGCAAACTGGAAAGCGAAGTGTCTAAGCTTAGGGGCGAGGTGAAGTCTCTTAAAGAGCTGCTGGGTCGCAGCGAAACAAAATAACGTACAAAACAGGGGCTTTGAAGGGTTTATTGCCATTTTTGGCCGAAGTAGCCTGCTAGTATGATGCAGTCTAGGATGTTAACTCTACCGTCGCTGTTGATGTCACAGTTCATGCAGTTTTTCCATTCTTTTGTGTATGGCGTGTGACCGTTTCCGTTGACATGGCCAAAGTGGTTTGCGAGGCGTATACAGTCTAGTATGTTGACTGTTTTGTCGCTGTCTATATCACCCGGAATGGAAACGAAAATCCAGCCATCAGTTAAAGTGTTGTCTGTTGTGTCTGTTTCGTATGGGAGTTGGGTGGCTTCGGCTGTTATGGTGTAGTTGCCCTTAGCCACGCCCATGGTGTTCCAGGTGAAGATTAGAGTTGTAGAGTTGCCGCTTGTTAGGGTTGTCTCTTTTGTTTGTATGGTTGTTGTGTTGGCGTGGGCTGTTACGTTGAGGGTTGCGGTGAAGGCTCCTTGGTTTTCAACGGTGACGTTGATGGAGATGGAGTATCCTTGTCCAACTATGGTTTTGGAAGGAACAACGCTTGTTACAGCGATGTCATCTGCTATTGTAAAGTATACTTTGTCAGAAGAGCCCATGTTACCAAAGGTATCGTTAGCGTAAACTATTACGCTGTGTGAGCCTAACGCTAGATCAGTTAAGGTTGTGTTTCCAGAAATTGTGATATTGGCTTCGTTATCTAAACTGTGACCTATCCAGGAAATGGAAGAGAAATCATAGATGGTGAAGTTCAATGGAAGAGAAGTATTGATGTAAGTCACGTTCTCAGGAGAAAGCACTCTAACATCTGGAAGAGTAATTTCATAATCAACAGTTATAGTTTGACTTCCATCACCATTTGCATCAACCCGGAAAAATGTATCCTCTCCAAATTGGGTACCTAAGTCGGGGTACCATGCTGAAGCCTCATATGGACCTGGAGCAAGAGTATCATTTAGTGTCGCTACACCATTTTCATTTGTAATCCCAAACCATTCCCATTCTGTAGTGTTTCTCCAAAGAACCCGAGCATTAGATCTAGGATAATCGTCTGCGTATTGAACTCTTATGGTTACACATCCGTATGTTCTTGTGAAGTAGACTTTGTTGGAAGAACCCATGTTGCCGTAGGTGTCGTTCGCATAAACTGTTATGTCGTGTGTTCCGAGAGCCAAACCAGATAAGGTTGTGTTTCCAGTGATTGTTGCGTTTGGTTGGTTGTCTAGGCTGTAGCCCATCCAAGATATAGGCGAATAATCGTTGACAGTGAAAGTCAAAGGAACAGAGCTAGTTGTGTAGGTCCTGTTTTGAGGGGATAGGATTTCTATGGTTGGGGCTGTAATTTCATAGTCAGCAGTTATTGTGGCATTCGAATATTCGGGAATACCTAAAAATACATCAGTTCCAAACTGTGGACCACCTGGGGGATATTTGGCCCAAATTGTATAACCTCCATCGGGTAATGTACCGCTTATTTGACCAGTGTCATTTGTTATACCAAGAAATGTTTGCGGAGTTTTAACAAAAACAGCAGCGCCAAGTCTAGGAGTACCGTCCTTGTATTGAACAGTCACTAGATAATTATCTGGTTCTCCTTCAACTGGTTGAATGTTTAACGTCAACGTTGACATCACTAGAAGCAACGACACTACCAGAATCGCCAAACCCGCCATTTTCTTCTTCATTTTTCCTTTCTCTATCCGTAAAAAATATACAATTCAAACACTTAACTCTTCAGAAACTTTCCTCTTAATCAGCTACGCCTTTCCTTCTCCATACATTGTTAAACTATTGTAACCCCATCTCAAGCTCTACGTAATTAGAAAGCCTTCAGTAAGATATTTAAGTATGTAAGACAAAACAAAAAGTAAGGTAAATCACAATGGAAGAAGAAATCGTGACAATAAGCGCCAAGGGACAAATCGTCCTACCATCAGACGTTAGAAAAGAACTGTCCCTCGAGAAGGGAACCAAAATGGTCCTAGTTGTGAGGGAAGGAGTGGTCATAATGAAACCCCTAAAAAAACTATCCGAACTAAGAGGAATCCTAAGCCAAATCGAAAAACCCGCCAAAGAAATCCTCAAAGAACTTAGAGAAGAATGGGAAACCAAACTCGGTGAACTAACCTGAAAATAGTTCTAGACACCTATCCACTAATCATCTTCTTCAAAAACGAACCAGGCGCCGAAGACATACAAAAAATCCTCTACAAAATAGAAAAAGGAGAAATCGAAGCCTCCATAAGCACCCTAACCCTCTCAGAAACCTTCTACATCCTAGCCAAATACATGAACACAGAATTCGCAACCACCGTCCTCAAATACATAAAAACCAACCTGAAAAGAACCCCAGTCACCGACAAGATCGCAGAAAAAGGAGGAGAATACAAGTTCAAGCACAAAGGAAACAAAGGCATGCCACTGGCGGACGCAATAATCGCCGCAACAGCATCCGAAGAAAAGGCGATTCTAATCTCCGGTGAAAAGCACTTCAAGAAAATAGAAGAGATAGAAGCAAAATCCCCAAAAGAATTTCTTCAAGTTTTTAAATAGACTCTCACTACCGAATGAAGATTTCTTATACACATGCCTCGATGCTACAACATTCCCGGTTAAAGAAGAACAAAAAAATAATTTTAACTCACACTCCAAAACCCAGAGCCAAAAGAGCGCATCAAAAACCGGCATATTTGGATCCTATTTGGATCATGTATGGGATGGTCTAGGGGCGTGTGCGCGTGTCTGAGAAAGCAAACTCTTGGAAACATCTTCGCAACGCCTTAAGGATGTTGGGCTGAGCCATGCACTCATAGACGAAAATGTTTCAACAACACTTGGGGCTGACGTATAGAAATGTAAAACTATCAAAATAAAGAAGGGGTTTACGTAGTTTTCTGCGCCTATTTGGCTTTGGTTTCATGTTCGAGTTGTTTGACCCTGGTTTCAATGAACTCTGTGACCTTTTCTTGTGTGAATTTCTGTGCAGAACGCTGTCTTTCAAGGTGGTCTTCGATGGTGGCTAGGACTTTGTCCATGTTTAATGGTTTGATGACGTAGGCGTCGGCTCCTTTGTTTAGGGCTTCTACCGCGTTTTGTAAGGACGGATAGCCTGTAATGATTATTTTCACCATTTTTGGTGTGGTTTCTTTCATTTGGGATAGAAGCCTTGTGCCTTCCATGTCGGGCAAGCGTATGTCGATTAAGGCTAGGTTATAGTATCTGCTTTTTGTCTTTCGTATCGCCTTCGCTCCTGTATCTACGGTGTCCACTCGGTATCCTTTTTCTTCTAGGATGGCTGAGAGAACTTTTCGTATGCTGGGGTCATCGTCGACAACAAGTATGCTTGGTCTTCCTGCCATTCTTCTTCACCTCCTTCTTTCCTTTTTTGCCTAACCCGCTTCCTTTTCTCCTCAATCGGGATAACAACAGTGAAGCAAGTGCCCTCTCCTTCCTCACTCTCCGCGCTGATAGAGCCTTTGTGAGCATCAATTACGCGTTTACAGATAGATAGCCCCAATCCAACGCCTTTTGCCTTTGTTGTAAACAGAGGTGCGAACAATTTGCCAAAGTTCTGTTTGGATATTCCTACTCCAGTGTCGCGGAAAGTGATTTTCAGCGAGCCATTCACCTCTTCTGATTTGACCTCCAGTGTGCCGCCTTTCGGCATTGCCTGAACCGCATTCGTGATTAGGTTTTCGAATACTCGCTTCATTTGATCCGTGTCAACCATTATAATCGGCGTTTTTTTAGTTAAGTCTACGACCTTCACGTTTTTTGGAACCTTGTCTTTTGACAAGACATCTGCTAGGAGAACCTTAACATTGGTCTTAGTTGGTTGTAGACGTATTTCTTTAGAGAAGTCCAGGAGGTCATTCACGATTTTGTTAGAATACTGCACATCGCTTTCCATGAGGTCTAACATTTCTCTCGATTTTTTATCTAGCTTTTGAGCTAACTTCATCTTTAGGTAGTAGACGGCTCCACTAATGCCCGTCAATGGATTCCGTAAGTCATGTCCGACACTTGCGGCAAGCTCACCGATGGCTGCCATCCGATGTGCGCTCTCGAGTTCTTTTTGCATTCGCTCCCTTTCTGTGATGTCACGTGCGATTGTCAAGATAGCTGGCTTTCCGCCGTATTCGATGACCGCGTTACTCGTTTCGACCAACAACTCTTTTCCTTGCCTAGTCTTAATGTGAATGTTGAGTGGCGTAAGGGGAGGACGCCGCCCAGCCATCACTCCACGAAACGTCTTGATTATGTTGCTGTGATATCTTTCTGGAATATGTGACAACATCGATTTTCCCATGTGTTCTTCTATCTGGTAGCCTGACATCTCTGCTAGTCTCTTGTTCACAAAGACAAAGACGCCGTCTTGAACTATGCATATGCCGTCAGTGGCATTCTCCACAACACTCTGGTACTTTCTCTCCGACTCTCTGAGCTCACGGGTTCTTTCCTCCACCTTCAACTCCAGCTGGTCAGCATACTCCTTCACTTGGTTTCTTGCCGTTTCCAATTCTCGAATCAGTAAAGCATTTTCGATGGCAACAGCAGCCTGATGCCCAAAAAGCTCTAATGGAGCAAGAGAGTCCTTAGTTGGTCTTCGACCATCAACTGGATCATCAATGCTAACTACTCCAACGACGCGTCCATCAGGCAAATGAAGAGGCATGTAAAGCAAATCTTCCGGGTCCCAGTCAATCATCTCTTCTCGCGGAATCCTGCTCGAAACCGTACCGACCGCAAACCTTTCACGAACAAAGGGGTCACTCCATGGAAGATAGTAAAATTCGCCGATTCGGAAGCGCTCAAACTCGGGGCCTAAGCGAGCACGCCAAACATGCCCAGGTTGCCTATTGTCCCATAGATATTTCACTTCTTCTGGTGTTAAGCCTGCTGTAACTAGGTCAATCACATTCAAATCTTCGTCTCTTAATGAAATAACGCATCTTCTCCAGCCGGTTTCCCGTACTGCCTCACAGATCACTTTGAGTCGTTGACGTAGATCCGTGGTGTGAAGCATCTCCGTAGAGCTCTTCATTAAGGCGGTCAGTTCACGGGATTGTCTTTTAATTGGCTCTTCCTTCTCTTCCGAAAACCTACATTCGCTTCTATTCAAACTTGCCCCTCCTTTTCATCTTCACATTTTCTACAAAGCTCCGAGTTTGGCTGCTTAGACTCTCTTGAGCCCGCCTCACATAATCAACAAATTCAGAACTCGTCTCCACTTCAAGATTTAGTCCCAGCCTGCTATACAAATCCTTAATCACGAATTTCTCAATGACTTCTGCTCCGGGACCAAAAATGTTGTGTAATGCTTGAGAAAACTTTTCGGGATCGTTAGGGATCTTCTCTCTTTCAAGACGGAAGCTTTTCTTCAGGTGATAGTATATAGCCGTTTTATTATTCTCCCCTAGGGCAAGTAGTCCATAGTCAACCGCTATGAGCAATTTCTTCTCAAAGTCCGACTTCGCCATCCCCCTAAACCTCTACTCACTCAAAATATTGGTAATAGCTGTGCGATAAGAGGGTATCTTAAATCTTCATATATGATGTGTTTTATAAAAATGTTGCTGTTTGTTTTCATGAGGGTCATCGGCTTAAATTTCGGGAATTTTAGGGATAAGACTTATGAATTTGGGTTTCAGATTTCGAGTCTGAGAAATTTAGAATCTGAGAATGGAGATTTCCAGATTACTTTTGGTCTGGCGGGCAGGGTTTGAACCTGCGACACTACAGCATCTTGCCGGCTAACGGCTTTTTGCCGACACTAGCATATATCATCTTCAAAAATATGCCTTGTTGCGCGCTTATTTCGGAGATGGAAACTTTGCTTTTAGGCTATGAAACGAAAGGAATTATTGAGAAGACTTAAAATGTTTGACGAAATGATTTCCGACGCGGCTCGGATGTTAATATCACTGTTTTGGGTTACTATAGCTTTCATAATAATTTGGGGCGCACTTTGGATGAGTGCGTATAAGAAAGCCCGATGAGAGCTAAATTACGAAGCTCATAAATCGGATTTTCTGTTTTAGAAATTTTGGTCGGGCGGGCAGGATTTGAACCTGCACAAAATTTATAGATTTTAAAGATTATACAATTTGTGATTTAAATGCCAAGACTACCTAGTTTTACTGAAGGTTTTATGGCCAAGTCTGTAAAAGATTTTCTTAAGCATAGACATGGCGATTTAGCAAGATGCGATATCATTGTTTCTGAGTTATCTTTGGAAGGATGCCAATTTGATGTAGTTGGGTACGCCAAGAATGGAAAGACATTTTATGTTGTAGAATGCAAAAAAGGGGAAGGAGCAAGAGACATAGGTCATGCTTTTGGGCAGATTCTAGCATACCAGAGTGTTATAAGCAACAAGGGACAGGATTTTTGCGACAAATTCCTTGACAAAGCACAGGAACAAGGTTCAAAATTTGATCCAAAGGATATTCGCTCTCTCTTCCGCGAGAAGGAATTACCATTTAGATTTTTCGTAGCTTTAAGGGATGAAGCATGTAGAAGTGCGCCCCTTCTCCGATTAATGAAGGAAAGTATGGAAAATGTGGGAATAATCAGTGTAAGCAGAGATGGAACGTGCAAAGATGTCATACCCACAGAAAGGAAAAAACGAGATCGTTCGATTTGTAAGAGTAAATCGATAAACATCCCAGTGACCGGTGAGCCAGGACTCGAAGAATTTTTGGTAAAGATGAATGCTGAAGAGAGTGTTCGAAACATCGTATGCGAATTGGTGCAAAATACAGAAAGGTTGGGCACTGGCATTTTCAAAAAATTCCGCGGAAACAGCATCGTTTTTAGAACAACACAAAATTTTGGTCTCATCATTGTAAGAAAGAAAGGTATAGTTGTAGGTGTCTATAAGAACGGAAAATCTTGGCTTCCTAATCCTGGAAAACTTTTACGTCGCCAAACCGCAAGGTCAAAATGGGCAACTACAAAAATGATAAAGTCTCGTGAAGAACTTGCAAACCTAATGCCACTTATTAAACGAGCGTTAAGGTTGTCCCAAAGATAATTAGCGTTTTTTTGGGTTATTCGAGGTTTTATTAAGATGAAAAACAAATGTTAATGGTGAAAAACCGGAGATTTTTCCTTTGCCTAGGCTTCAGTCGGTTGTCATAAATTACATTAAACGTACTAAAGCAAGTTATTCTCAGATAATCCTGCAAATACAAAAGCAATGGAGAAGAGATATATCGAAAGGACTTGTGAGCTATTATAAAGGTTCCAGAACAGGACGAATCAAGCAGTTCTACAAAGAAAAAATCAGCCAAGCGGAATGGGATTGGCTTGTTGGGCTCTATTATACCGATGGATGTAAATTTAAGGATAGATATCACTACACAGTTGTTTTCACACTTTCTACTAATGAAAAAGCTATCATTGATAAACTAATTTTAATCTTGACAACCATGGGGTTAAAAGCAGGAACTTACAGAAAGAAAAATAAAAAGGCCGTTGATATAAAAACATCCAGTAAACAGTTTTTCTCCGCTTTACCCAGTAAAGAGGAAAACTATTCTCCTCACTCGCCTTTAGCATATCTTGCTGGGCTTTTCGATGGAGATGGCTTTATTGGAAGACATAAAAGCGGTGAAAAATGGATTTTTACTCAAGCGCGATATCCTCATCTAGTTCAGCAAGTCATTGATATCACCAAACCTTATGGCCGAGTAAGTTTACGCATAATATATCATCCAAATAGCAAAAGCACACCTACTCATAAAGTTCTTTTCTTAAAAGAAACCAGAGTAGCGCTTCTGAAGAACGAATTTCAAAAGCATTCTGTTCGTTGCAAGTTGGTGGTCGGGCGGGCAGGACTTTCATGAAGTGAAACCTTCATTTTGAATTCGCCGAGCTGAAGGCTCATTTGGCTCCAACTCTCCTGCGACACTCCGGTTTCTGCCTTTGCGGCTGTGTGCTTGGTAGGCTGAGTGAT
>CAZUFG010000039.1:0-9132 GCA_964618655.1 uncultured Candidatus Bathyarchaeia archaeon
ACATTCATGTTTTGGCGTCGTGTCCAACGGGCTGGCGCTCCGCCACAGGCGACACGGTGAAACTGTCTAAGCTGGCTGTGGAGACTGGGTTGTGGATTCTCTACGAATGTGAAAACGGACAGTTTCGGTTCACTGGACCGAGCAAACTGATAGCCGAAGGGAAGAAAGCCCGAACACCAGTCAAAGAATACTTGACGCTGCAGGGACGATTCCGCCACTTAACTGAAGGCGCCATACAGAAAATACAGGAAAGAATCGACTACAACTGGCAACAGTACAGCAAGTTCGCCGCATCTTCATGAACTCTCTCTTTTTCCTGTTAAGGCGCGTTCTCAAACCTCTAAGGTTACTGGTTCTCCCTCCTTGTCAAAGCCCAAAACCACGTCAAAAACATTAATACTTGTTTCCTCTATACGATGCTTCCGAGGGCAGAACACTTGGACAATCCAAAGAGCAGACATGCACGTGGTTTTCCCACGGTCATAACAGACTTGCCAGAAGCAGACATCCCATTCAAAAGCGTCAAAGCATGGATCCTCCAAAGCGAAAAACACCAACTGATCTTCTTCGAAATGCAACCAGACGCAATAGTACCAGAGCACAGCCACAACTACCCCCAATGGGGCATACTAATCGAAGGAAAAATGAAACTAACCATCAACGACAAAACAAAAACCATCAAAAAAGGAGACGAATACCTCATCCCCGCCCAAGCCAAACACCACGTAGAATTCCTCGCCAAATCAAGAGTAATCGACTTCTTCTCCGAAAAAACCAGGTACAAAACCAAAACCGCCAAATAACAGCCTCACACACAACAAATAACCATACGAAACATTTTTCACTTCCAAGCGTTATTTTACTATCTCTACCCTAAACAGTAGTGACTCTCAATGAGTAAAACCCCAAAAACCATGAAAGACCTACCAGTCACGCCCATATCATATCCAACAGTTGCCGCAATGGGAAAAACAGGCTCATGGAGAACATTCCGCCCAGTCATCGACCAAACCAAATGCAACCACTGCCTACTATGCTGGATATTCTGTCCAGACGGAAGCATCAAACGAAGCCCAGACGACACGCCCGAAATAAACTACGAATACTGCAAGGGCTGCGGAATATGCGCCAACGAATGCCGACTCAAAGCCATAAAAATGGAGCGTGAAACCCTCTAATGCCAAAAACAATCATAGACACAGGCAACCACATCGCAGGATACGCATGCAAAGCCGCAAGAGCACAGGTAATCGCCGCATACCCAATCACGCCTCAGTCGCCAGTAGTCGAGCAAGTCGCAGAATTCGTTGAAGGCGGAGAAATGGAAGCAGAATACATCAGAGTCGAGTCCGAACACAGCGCCATGGCAGCGTGCATAGGGGCGCAAACCGCTGGAGTACGCACCTTCACAGCCACCTCAGCACAAGGCTTAGCCCTCATGCATGAACTGCTTCATTGGGCTGCAGGAGCCCGCCTTCCCATAGTCATGGCAGTGGTGAACAGAGCCATGGCTCCTCCTTGGACGATATGGTCAGATTTCAGCGATTCCCTGTCACAACGCGACACGGGTTGGATTCAGTTCTACTGCGCCAGCAACCAAGAAATTTTCGACACGATTATTCAAGCGTACAGGCTTTGTGAAGATAGGCGTGTTCTCTTACCAGCCATGGTTTGTTTTGAGGGCTTCATCCTTTCCCACACCGCCGCACCCGTCAAAATTCATGACCAAAAACAAATAGATGATTTCCTGCCGCCCTACAGCCCTGCCTACATGCTAGACGTAGACAATCCGTCTTCTATCCACAACATCGTGTTTCCCGAATGGTACATGGAATTCCGCTACTTTATTCAAGAGGCTATGAACAATGCGAAGAGACTCATTCCCCAAATTGGCAAGGAATACGGAAAAAGGTTTGGCGTCGAACACAGCGGCTTCATTGAAAGGTACCGATGCGAAGACGCGGACATGGTAATATTATCCATGGGAACAATCGGAAGCGAAGCCAAACTAGCCGTAAACAACCTGCGAAAAAGAGGACTAAAAGTAGGCGCAGCAAGACTCCGCGTTTTCAGACCCTTCCCAACAGAAGAGATACAAAAACTCGCTGAAAACGTCCAAATGATAACAACCATAGATAGGCAGATATCCTTTGGGATGGAAGGCCCACTCCTAACAGAAGTTAAGGCTTCACTCTACGGGAGGACTAACTCACCTCTAACCACAGACTTTATCATCGGATTAGGTGGACGAGACGTAACCTTCCAAGACATCGAAAACATCGCCACGAAGGCGTTTAAACAGCTCAAATCTGGAAGGGTTGAGAAACAAGTTGAATGGGTTGGTTTAAGGAAGTGATAACATGGTTGCGTTGAAGGAACTTCCTCAAGAAGAATACATTTTGTTGGGCCACGCTGCTTGCGCTGGATGTGGACCCGCCATCTCAATACGACTCGTCTACAAGGCTTTGGGCCCACGCACAATCTTTGTAGTTCCAGCATGCTGCACAACCGTAATTCAGGGACCATATCCCTACACAGCCTTTGCCTCTCCACTACTGAACGTGGCGTTTGAAACCACAGCCGCGGTTGCATCAGGCATAGTTGCAGCCTTCAAAAGGCGAGGCATAAAAGACGTAAACGTGATTGGTTGGGCTGGAGACGGCGGCACGGCAGACATAGGGATACAAGCCTTGTCGGGTGCTGCTGAACGAGAAACCAACTTCATTTACATATGCTATGACAACGAGGCTTACGGGAATACAGGGTTCCAAAGAAGTGGGGCCTCACCATACGGGTCTTGGACCACAACAACCCCAAGTGGCAAGAAAGAACACAAGAAGAATGTTCCAGCAATTATGGCGGCTCATGGCGTTCCATACATCGCAACCGCGTGCCCATCCTACCCACTCGACTTAATCTCGAAACTTAGAAAGGCGAAAGAAATGAACGGCACAAAATATATTCATATTCTTGCCCCATGTCCGCCAGGATGGAGATATTCCACGGAAAAAACCATTGAGATGGGAAGATTAGCGGTTCAAACAGGTATGTGGGCACTCTACGAAATAGAGCATGGAAAGTTTCAGCTTAACGGTCCAAGCGCAAGCCTTGTTGACAAGGCAAAGCGGAAACCCGTGGAAGAATATTTGCAAATGCAAGGACGGTTTGGACGCTTAACGAAGGAAGATACCACCATTATTCAAGGTTGGATTGATGCGACATGGGAAAAGTATAAGAAGCAACAGCTTAATGTATAGTGTACAAATCATGAAAAACGCTGTAGTCGATGATATGGAGGGAGAAAATGCCACAAGAAAAACAGGTAAAACCTAAACCACCTGAAAAATCTGGAAAACCTGAAAAAGTAGTAAAAACCGAAAGAGTGGAAACAATCAAGGAAGCGCCAAGAGCTGAAAGAGGCGAGAACGCTGTCTTCATTGGCAGAAAACCAGTAATGAACTACGTGGTTGCCTGCATCACCTTCTTCAACGCTGGCGAAAAGCAAATCGTAGTCAAAGCGAGGGGACGGGCAATCAGCAGAGCAGTCGACACCGTGGAATTGCTTCGTCGCGCCTTCGTGAAGGATGTGGACCTCAAGAAGATCAACATTGGCACTGAAGAAGTAACTCGGGAAGAAGGCAGAAAGTCAAACGTTTCAACTATTGAAATAACATTGGCTAAAGCTGGATCCAAGTAGATTCTGTCCGCAACAGTTCAGGTTTAACGCTTTACCGTTCATAAACTGGCACGTTACGACAGTATGTTTAATGCTTTCTCTTTTTTTTATGCCTAAATCTTACACCCAGTTTTGTTCTGTGTTTGAGTAATCTAGAGATAGATATAAAAACCCGTTATTATAATCGAATACCTCTTCACGGTGATGTATATGAGCGAGTATCCAAAAATTGTTGTTCGCCCTCCGGGACCCAAAGCCCGCGAGATTATAAAGAGGGATGAGCAGGTTATTTCGCAGTCGTTTGTGCGGTTTTATCCGCTCGTTATTGACGGGGGGAAGGGATGTATTTTGCGTGATGTTGACGGCAACGAATACATCGACTTCAACTCTGGACTTGTCTGCTTAAATGTTGGGCACAATCATCCTAAGGTTATCGAAGCCGTAAAGAAGCAGTGTGACCGTTACCTCCACTATTCCATTACAGACTTCTTGTACAGAGAAGTCGTGGATTTGGGTGAAAAACTGTGCGAGATTACACCGGGCAAGTGGGAGAAAAAAGTTTTCTTTGGCAACAGCGGCGCCGAATCAATTGAAGGCGCAGCCAAGCTTGCAAGGTGGCACACTAGGCGACAGTTGTTCATCGCCTTCATCAGCGCCTTTCACGGCCGAACTCTAGGCGCGGTTTCTTTCACCGCGAGCAAACCCGTTCAGCGTCGGCATTTCTTTCCGTTGGTTCCAGGCGTTACCCATGTGCCCTACCCCTACTGTTATCGTTGTCCCTTCAAGTTGACTTATCCCGACTGCGACTACTGGTGTGTCGATTTCATTGATGAGCTTGTTTTGCAGAAGTATATTCCGCCTGAAGATGTAGCAGCCTTTGTCTTTGAGCCTATTCAAGGTGAAGGGGGCTATGTCGTGCCTCCGCCCGAGTATTTTCAGCGACTGAAGAAGCTCGCTGACAAGTATGACATACTGCTCATTGACGATGAGATTCAGGCAGGCATGGGTAGAACAGGCAGGTGGTGCGCCGTCGAAAACTGGAAGGTTGAACCCGATGTTGTCTGCTTGGCAAAGTCCTTAGCGTCTGGACTCCCGTTGAGTGCGATTGTGGCGAAAGCAAAGGTTATGGACTGGGAAGGCGGCACACATGCCACGACATTTGGGGGAAACCCAGTAGCCTGCGCCGCCTCGTTGGCTGTTCTAGATGTAATCAAAAACGAACACTTAATGGAGAACGCGGTTAAACAGGGCAACTACATCATGAAGCGCCTGAACGAAGTCAAAGAAACGAGTGAAATCTTGGGCGACGTGCGTGGAAAAGGCCTAATGATCGGCGCTGAGATAGTCGAAAACAAGAAAACTAAGGCGCCTGCGCCCAAGAAAGCGGAAGAAATAATGATGCGAAGCTGGAAACGGGGAGTTGTCGTCATAACTTGCGGCAAATCCACCATAAGGATAGCACCACCATTAATAATAACCAAAGACCTCGTTGACTCGGCGTTAGAAATCATAACAGACGCAATGAAAGAAGTAGAAAAAGAAAGTAAGCCCTAGACTGCCGTTTATATTCCGAGTTTTTCTCTGTAGGCCGGTATGTCCAAGAATCCGTGGCCGCTTATGTTCATGCAGATGACTTTTTCTTCACCAGTTTTTTCGTTTCTTAGAGCGTCGTCGATTGTCGCCCTCACTGCGTAGCTGGATTCTGGGGCTATGAGCCATCCCTCGCATTGTAGGAAGGTTTTTGCCGCGTCAAACACCGCCTTCTCGTCGGCTGGGTATGCGGCTGCCTTCACGATACCGTGGTGTCGGAGTAGGCTTATGATTGGGGCGGCTGCGTGGTATCGTAGTCCGTCTGCTTTGATGGGGGGCATCTCTGTCTTATGTCCTAGCGTGTACATTTTTAGTAGTGGTGTGTGCTCGCCAACGTCTCCAAAATCGTATCTGTACTCTCCCTTCGTAAGGTTTGGTGCAGCCATAGACTGCGAAGCAAGAAACTCGCACTCACGCTTCTTCTGCACGACCTCTCCCGCAAAAGGTAAGGCGATTCCTCCGAAGTTGGAACCTCCGCCAAGACAGCCAACGATTAGGTCGGGTTCATCGTCGACCATTTCAAACTGTTTCATGGTTTCTAAGCCTATGACGCTCTGATGCATGAGGACATGGTTTAAGACTGAGCCGAGGCAGTAGGCTCTGCCTTCACGCTTCTCTGTGTACTCCAAACCTTCTGAGACTGCGATGCCCAGCGAGCCCTGATGGTTAGGATATTTTGCCTGAATTTCTTTTCCAATCTTGGTTTCTTCGCTTGGTGATGCGTATACTGTGGCTCCGAAGAGGGTCATGAAGGTTCGGCGGTCAACTTTCCAGTCGTAAACTGACCTCACCCAAAAAACGACGCATTTTAGGTCCATAAGTTTGGCTGCGTATGACAGTGCTGTTCCCCACTGGCCTGCGCCAGTTTCTGTGACCAGTGTGTCTTTTCCTTCCTTAGCTGCGTAATATGCCTGAGCGATGGCTGTGTTAGTCTTGTGCGACCCAGTGGGCGACAGGTCTTCCCTCTTATAGTAGATTCTTGTTTTCTTCAATCCAAGATGTTTTTCCAGTCTTCTGGCTCGGTATAGTGGTCTCGGTCTACCCGCTTGGATGTATAGTTCCCGTATTTCTTCTGGGATTGGAATCCACCGCTGATTTGAGGAGTCTTGTTTTAGGCATTCTCCTACCATTGTTTTCGAGAGGAACTCAAATCTTGATGGCCCCTCTTCTGGCTCTTTCGGAGGAGGCAAGGTTTCTGGCAAGTCGGGCAGAATGTTGTACCATTTTTTGGGCAGTTCATCCACAGAAAGTCGAATCTGATTCTCGTGCATATTTTTTCACCAGGGTGTGAAGACGCATATATGGACGGCGTTTCAAGATAAAGTTTTCACAGTGCTTATGGTTTTAGGTTTCTTCTGGTTTGGGCGGGTTTTCAGGTTTAGAAACGATTTCAATAGACGTGAAGGTGCGTGAGGTTAATTCCAACCTATCCGCAAAGCCCCTCTTGGCGTATGCGTCTTTTATCTTGATCCGAGTTCCAACTGTCAAATTCTTTGCAGTTTCTGCTAGCTTCCTCCAAGCGGAAACGCCAATTTTTCCCGTGTTGTCCCTCAGGTCAAAAGAGGCAACCGACACTCTCTCGCCGCGTGAAGTAACCACCTGCTTCATTGTGGGAGTCGTCACTACCGTGCCCTCCACAGTAACTGGCCCGCCCTCTTCTTTAATCTCGGCCACCACCTTCGTCTTTTCTTCTATCCGCGGCAGAATTTTTCTTGAGACAATTTTAATTTGTGTAGCATTTTCCACATGAAGCTCAAGTTGACCTTCGATGCGTTCTTTTACTCTGGCGTCAGTGATTTGCAACGAGTCTCCTATTTTCACTTCGCCCAACTGTTCTACTTTCTCGTTCCAGACCACGGCTGTTATCTGCCCAGTCTCATCTTCCAGCCGCAGTCTCATCACCCTTCCAGCCGTTCCATCTCGTCTCTTGAAAGTGGACACGGGATAAACACTTTTTATGACCCCGATGGTGCTTGCCTTCTTACTTTTGCTGGTTATTTTTTCAATTTTTTCCATGAAAGGCGCGACTGAGGGGTAATCTTCCTCCCTTGCGTTTGATGGAGAAACTTGAATGCCGCTTCTCAGCCCTGAGTGCAATTCGAGTTTCCCATCCAAGCCTCCACGGACATATCCATGGGAAACCCTAACTATCTGTCCTTTCCAAATCTTTCCGGCATCTATGAGGCTTGCCTTATCATCCCAGAGAACTACTTTCAAAGTTCCACTTTTGTCTGCGATGAATAATCTTGCAAACTTTCCTTCGGTCAAATCGGGACGTGCGAAGGCTTTGGAGGGATGAACAACCGTAACACGTCCAGTCACTGTCACGTCGTTTAAGCCCGAAACAAGGTCTCGAATCAGGAGGGCTTCTGGATGAAAGGGTTCTCGCAAAATTTTTACTCCTAACTCGGTGGCAACGACTCGCGCTGCGGTTTCATCTGTGAAGAATCCTTCGGCGAGCCTCTTTTTCTCCTCAATTTTCTTCATAACTTCTTCTTGCGTAATGTCTTTTCGACACGAAAGAATCTGCTCCACAATCTCCTTGAGGCTCATCTTGCTTCCCTGGCAACCGCTGAAAAGACAAGAGGCTTCGCTATTAAAGTTTATTTGAACCTGAACTTAAGATTAGGACTACTCGGTTTTTTCTTCTCTCTCTTTTCCATAAATCATGTACAAAAACGCTAAAATAAGCGCAATAAAGGTTACCACCATCAGTACGTTAATGATTAGCACAAAGTATACTCCAGGCTCCATAAGATTTCCCTCGTCTCCCCTAATTTTAGTAAATAGGGTATTTAAGGTGTGACCCTTTTCCACTCCTCAATTAACGAGTCGTACAGCTTATCGTCTTCATGAAACATGGCATACCATTTTAAGGCTTCTGCTATCTTCTGCGCAATAAGATGATAACAGAGATGAATCTCCTGGTCCATCACACGAAAGTAAAAGTCATCACAAGAGCAGAAGTCAGCAGCAGACATAATAATATAGTCGCGCTGTCTGCCAACCACAATCCAAACAACTCTGCCACTCGGTTCAAAAACATATTTCTTAACTCTCTTCTCCTTCAACGCCTCCCAAGCCTTTGCAAAACGTAAGCCAAACGCAGCGAAAAGCTGATTTAAATGGACGCCAGTTAGTCTTCCTTCGGCTTTAGCTTCTTTGCAAACATTTTCGAGCAAGTCGATCTCTGAAGACTTTTTCATAGTGTTTTCCTGTTACGTGCGAGACAATTTTCTAACCATTTAAAGTGGAAGCCTCCATTATAAAAACAGCGGAGAGGATAGTCGAGAAAAGAGGGTGACCCCTTCACGACTATTCGATTTTTATCGGTTCCCCTTTAGGCTTTGTTTTCTCCTTGATTTTTGGGACCGTAACCTCGAGGACTCCGTTCTTGTAGACGGTCTTGGCATTCTTATGGTCAATTTTTGAGGGCATCTGGATTTCTTTGAAGTACTTTCGTTTAGGCGTGTCAACTGAAATGGTGAGCGTTTCTTCCGTTCCATGCAGTTTAATATTCTCCTTCTCAACTCCAGGCAACTCGACTACAACGTGAACTTCGCTGTTAGTGCTGATCACATCTACTAACGGTTCGCGTTCCTCTTTCACGGCAAGACTGGGTCTCGTAAGCCCGAAGGCTTCAGGCTTTAATGAGGGCTTCACGTTGCCGAATTCCCGTATCTTCGGTTTTCCGTCAGGACCGATTGTCATGGAGTAACCGTACACGAAGGGCCCCCATTCATGTATGGTTGTGCCGTCTGGGAGTTTTCGTTCGCGTTTTAGGTCTTTTGGGAGGCGTGAAGTGAACTCCTTAAACTCTTTTTCCATCATTTCTTCCATGTCTTTGAGGATTTCGTCGATGTCTC
>CAZUFG010000040.1:0-9054 GCA_964618655.1 uncultured Candidatus Bathyarchaeia archaeon
TGTTGTTGGAAGTCGAGTCTGATTGGCATGTCTGTGGAAAACTCTATAGTGGCTACGTCTGATGTTGCGACTGCCGCCTTCACTATTTCGGACAGGTAGCTTAGGCTGAACGTTGCTTTAGACGGCTCTTTTGCTTCTAGGTTTAGTAACGCATCGCTTCCCTTCTTTAATTCTATTGTGGCGCCCATGAGGTCGCCGGTTGCGTGCAACACAAGTTTCTCGTTGTCTGCCTCGATTCTGACGTGGTCGCTTACTAGGGAGGCATCTTCGATAGCTTCCCGTAAGCCTTCAGTCGTGGCTTTAGCTGACACGTTGAAGCTAACTTTTGGCGTAGGAACCTCTTCTTCCATGGCTTCCAGCGTGGGCATGTTGAAGGTGCGTACATACTTGCCTCGGATAGTTACCTGCAGTCTTCCAGTCTTCTCATCTAACGAAAGCTCAACTGACTCGTCTTTTCCCGCTCTTCTAAGCAGTTTCAGCATTTCGCTTATGTTTATACACATTTTCATTGGCTCAGTGCATGCGTATTCGTCGAATACGGTTTTTGGCCACTCGAAGTCGACCATGGCGACTCGGGAGGGGTCCATGGCTCGTAGTTTCAGTCCTTCTTGGGTGAGGTTGAATGTTGCTTCGTCGATGAGGATTGAGATGGCGGTTGTCATGTCTCTTAGGAGTTTTGCGTCTGCTACTCTGACACGGAACAAACGAATAAACCTCCTTTAACGCTATTCTTTAACCAGCCTCTTTTCTTATAAACCTCACCTATAGACTTGTGAAAGAGTCGCAAACTGACGTTAATATTATATCGGTTCAGAAAGACAAATTTGTGTGGAGTTGAAAATATGAAAGAATGCAGTAGCAGTGAGAACACACAAGAAACGGAGCGCGTTCTCGAAAGTTTAGTCGACGTGACTCTGCACAAATTGTTTAGCCCACCAACTTACGACATATATTTTACTAATCGGCGCGTAATCTTCGCAAAAATCGCCGATTATATTTATCCCGCTGGAGGAACTGAGATTATCACCTCCGTTATGTCGACAATCGGTGAGGCTGCAGAGAAGCACAAGGCTAAGGAGAAGAGAGCAGCATATGCCAAAATGACACCACAGGAGATAGCCGACGCCAAAGACAGTGTAGGCGTGTTCTATGACGAAATAACATCCGTAGTGGTGAAGGGAAAGAGACTTCCAGAAATCGAGTTTACCTTCTCCAGAAAGCAAAAACTCGGGTGGGAAAAAGCAGAATTCATCATATACGGCGGTCCCAACTTTGACCAAACCGTTAAATCGGCTGGACAAATTCTTCGCAGGATACTGCCAAACAAACTAATTATTCAGTTGCAATCCCCAAAACTACTGGCACTGTTCGGAATACCACCCCCATAAAAACGTGCGAGTAACCGCTACAAACTAAGAATTTTCAGTTTTCACTCGGTTTTCTATTTGGATTCTAATTGGGTCCTATTTGGATCATATATGGGATGGTCTAGGAGCGTGTGCGCGTGTCTGAGAAAGCAAATAGAACCGCACAAACGAAACGAGAGGCTTAGTTTTGGCTATATTCTCTGAAGGTGTAGTTGCGTTTTTGTGCATCTGAAAAACTGTTAGATATTACTTTGCACCGTGATTTTCAGAGAGCGTACATACTCGCACAACAGTAACACAATAACCTACACCGATACAATGCTATAGAAGATTTCTCCGGAAATTATATTTAATGATTAAACCATTTTAGTATTGAGAGAAAGGCTAAATGTTGAAGAGAACTTTTTCTGGAATGATCCTTCTTTTGATCGTTTCATCAATTTGGATAGCCCGAGGTCTTACTGGCTTAAATGTAAATTCTGGTGGCGAAACTACATGGAAAGAAGAGAGAATAGGTGGTGTTCCTCTTAGTCTAAAACCAATAAACGTAACTTTTCGTCTTTTGGCCGTCGAGAGATATTTCAGTTATAGTAATGGAACAAATTATGTTATGAGGTCTGCGCAGCATTTTATTGGTATGTTACTAAATACAAACGATCCTAAAATTGGCCATTTTGTGCCTTTAATAAAAAATTGGCAAAATATGACATGGGGTAGTTATCGTTACACTTCTTATTTGCATCTCCTTTCATGTGACCCGGGTGCAGTAACGGGAAACCCATATTACAGAGGTGTTGCCAACAAGACAAACATACTCAATGAAATTCAGAACTTTTTGGGAGCAACGGGCTCTGGCGAAAGCAATAACTTAACGGTGCGTATCTTTTATTATTGCGACCACTCAGCTAAAAAGAGAGCCCCCACAGGTCAGACCACCTTCCCCGTGTGGGAAAATTATCTCCTTGTAGGTGATAATTCAACTAACCCGGATGAAATAATAAATGCCACCGAACTTGATCAAGCGTTGCTTTCTGGCGACCTACAAAATAATAATTGTACGGTAGTTATTTTCGATAGTTGCGAGAGTGGTGGTTTTACGTCCCCGGCTAACTCGCTTTGCTATTTATGCTATGGAATAGCTAGGCCTGGAAGAACCATATTAACTGCATGTTCAAATGACGAATACGCTCACGGGTGGACCGACAAAGATTGGAGTTTCTTCACTGGACACCCACTTGCATACTATTGGAGCGGAACAATGTTTGGAGCCCTAGGAATTCGTGGTGCAGTTTATGAAGCCTCTAAAGCTTGGAACAGTTCGAAATTTGCAACTTTTGACATTGACAAGGATGGCTGGTTGACTGCTAAAGAAATATTCGACTTTGCAAATTCCACCACTATTACTTATACTGGAGTTGAATACAGCCAAGGCCATATAAATACAGCCCAGACTCCTCAATTTTATGGAGGGGTTACTAGTGGCGACGTTCCAATTGCTATGTACTGGCCTAACGTTACGACTGTAGTAGTCCCCCTACTGCAGCAGCAAGGAAGATGGCACGAAGAAGTAGTGCCTAACTGGTTCAAACACAACCCACCTCCATGTAGTGGTTCTCGCGGGGAGCCTTGCGCCTCATCTAATTCAATGTTCAAAGGCGATGCTGGAAGGACTGGGTATTTTAATCCGCAAATACTACATGGGCCACTATACGCACCAACTATTACAGATGAAAGCACGCTTCTTTGGAACGTATCCCTGTCTAAACTCCTACTAAGTTCCCCGGTTGTCGATGAAAATGTTGCCTTCTTCACTTCTTCAAACCCGCCAGAACCAACCAACCTCTACGCCTTAGAGTTAAAGACAGGCAATGTATTGTGGACCTTTACTACTGAAGGAGAATCGTTCAGTTCTCTAGCTCTGTGTGAAGGAAAGATTTTCTTTGGCACAAAAAACACATCCGACGTTACTCGTGGGACTCTTTATGCCCTTGACGAGGATGCAGGGACTCTTATATGGAACCTCAGCATCGGCGGCCACATGTCCTCGCCTGCAATTTCTGAGGGGATGCTTATTTTCACTACTACCATAACTGACGCCACTTCGTCGGCGTGGGCCTTAAATGTGACAACTGGAGTACCAATATGGAACTTAACACTTTTCGACAGGTCTATTGCATCTCCAACAGTCTTTGAAGGACGAGTTTTCTTTGCAACATACGAAGGAAACATAACCGCAATTGAGCAGTTTACTGGACACCAAATATGGAGTACTTTAATACCTAACAGAATATTTTCAACCCCTGCAGCCGCTCACGGACTCCTATTCATTGGCACACTCGGAAATCCAGCACCTCCGGGTGTATTAGCCTTAAACATTGCAAGCGGCTTCCAATATTGGAATACTCCCTTCCCTGCACCCATCTATTCCTCTCCATCTGTCGACCTGGACCGTGGAACAGTAATCGCATGCAGTCAAGATGGTACGATCCGAGCTCTCAGCGAAATATCGGGAAGCATCATCTGGGAAAATGTTATAGGCCCAGTTAACATGTCCTCGCCTGCCATATCAAAGTGGAGAATAATTTACACCGGCTCATTAGATTCAAGAATATACTCTTTAAATGAAAGAACCGGAGATGTTCTCGGATATTTTGACACAGGATCACCCATTGAATCATCACCCGCTGGTTATGGACCGCATGTCCTAATAGGTTCGCTTGGCGGCAGATTTTTATGCTTTGGACCTGAATTTCCAGTACACGATGTTGCAGTGAGAGGAGTTGAACCGTCGCAGACAACTGTTAAAATTGGACAGATAATTGACGCCCAAGTTAACGTAACAAACCATGGCAACGTACCAGAAACCTTCAATTTAATCTGTGCATACAATAACACTGATGTGTGGCAACCCCCAACATACCTTACACCTACAATGTTTAACAACGACGCAGTCACACTATCGCCAGGAGAAAATGCAACATTAACTCACCAGCTTAACACTACTGCAATGGGCATCGGCGCATACACCTTAATTGCATTCGTTCCACAAGTCGCATATGAAGGGGACACCTCAGACAACACTTTCATGAGCGTTGAGTTAAGGATCATTATACCAGGCGACGTTAACGGTGACAACCAAGTTAACATCCTAGACTGTATAATCCTCGCCAACCATTTTGGCCACATCAACGGAAACGGACACATACCAGGCACAAAAGAATGGAAAGACTGCCTAAACAGCGACATAAACAGCGATAGCAGAGTCAACATCCTAGACTGCATCATACTCGCAGGACACTTCGGCCAAAAATCGCCATAAACCCCCTTTCCATTAACTAAGCAAAATGCTGCCGAAGTTTAGAATAATATACATCCTCTCGCATGTTGACATAATAACAAACATCAGTACAATGCTATAGAAGATTTCTCCGTAAATCTTAAATCAAAAACTAAAGGCAAATAGTAGGCTTGCTGATAAAGGAGAAAAGGAGCAAATTGGAGAGGAAAGCAGTTTCGGGGGTAATGCTGACACTGCTGTTAATATGCATATTAGCATTGGCATTTAACATTCAACCAGTTAAGGCGGAGCCAGGAACAATCTACATTAGGGCAGATGGAAGCATCGACCCTCCAACAGCAAATATTACCAGCGCAGACAATGTAACCTACACCTTCACAGACAACATTAATGATTCCATCGTGGTTGAGAGAAACGACATAATAATCAACGGGACAAACCATACTCTTCAAGGAGCTGATAACGGAACTGGAATAGACTTGTCAGGAAGACTCAATGTAACAGTCAAGAACATTGAAATCAAATCATTCGCCCAAGGCGTCTACCTAAATGAATCTTCAAATAACCTAATAATTGAGAACGACATAACAAACAACCAGTACGGCATCTATCTAGAAAATTCATCAGGCAATACTATTTTCCATAATAACTTCAAAAACAACACCCAACAGGTGTTTATCTACACGCTTGGGAACGCAAATGTTTGGGATGATGGCTATCCTTCGGGCGGAAACTACTGGAGCGACTACAACGGTACTGACTTTTATAGTGGTCCTTATCAGAATGAGACTGGAAGTGATGGAATAGGCGACACACCATACGTTATGGATGCGAACAATACAGACCGATACCCCTTGATTTATCCATACGGTTTTGTTCCCTGCCCTGATGTAAACGGCGACGGAACAGTCAATATATTAGACGCTATAAGAGCGTCAATTGCCTTTGGAAGCTATCCTAGCCATCTCAGATGGAATTACAGCGTAGATCAGAACAAAGACAGCACAATCAACATATTCGACATAATCATCATAGCCAGAAACTTCGGAAAAACATACCCATAACAACTACATATTCATTATTTTTTCTATCCTGTACGATACATTAATTGGCTTTGTCCATGATTTAGAGGGCAGTCCTTGAATGGATAGGAACTAGACAGAAGAACATTAAGCTTAGAAGACTAAAAGACTTTTCAACAATAGTCAGACGCTCATGTGATTCGATACTGTTCTTTTAGGGACTTCATAGAATCGTTTATCGAAGAAAGTTAGTGAAGGATTGTCTAATAGTGTTGCTATCATGATTAGTGGTAGAATGAGTGGTGGTGGGATCTCAGACAGTTAGATTTCTGGGTTTTCCAATTTCTCTTTTGCCAAATACTTCAAATGAAACGGTTTTCTAGTGTTCGTTTGTTTCGTTGTTGCGACAAAGCTTTCTCTGTCAACCAATAGGTCTGAAAGATCGCTGTCGTGTTTTCTTATGAATTCTGCAAAGTTTGAATAGTTCTTGTGGAATGAAATGAAGGCGCCATCCCATCCCATTCCTTGTCCTTCTACGGCGAAGATAACATTCGGTTGATTCATCATCCACTCTTCCACTCTGCTGAATGCTTCTTTCCGCACTTCAGGCTTGGCATACTTAACCCTATGCTTTACAAGAGTGAACGCAACAAGCTCATATCCAAGTTTCTCCCACTTTGGAACAGCAGTATACCCATCCAATGCTTCTTTCTCAAGCATTGTTCTTTTCCTTGTGATTGTAGGCTGAGAAACTTTTAGAACCTTAGCCAATTCCCTGTCGCTCCTCTTAGAATCCTTCATCAACTCGAATAAGAGCTTATAGTCAATAGACTTAAGTTTCCTCATATGTATCATTCAAAATATATTCGTGTACCAGTTCTTATGACTTGTGGAAGGATCTTCAATCAATTTTAACACTGAAATAGTTCCTTTCTCTAGGTTCAAATCTTCAAGCTTCAACCTTCTGACTTCTACAGGTCTTAATCCACATTCCTTAATGATGCAGTAGATTATCGCATACTTCTTAGATGCATGTCCTATGATTAAGTTGATTTTCTCTTCTGAAGGAACATTAGGAAGTTTATGATCTCTTCGATATCTAGGCTTAACAAACGGAATCCCATAGAAATTAGAGTAATGCTTGTAGAAATCACAGAGATTAGCCTTGTATGAATCCATCACTTTGCTCTTAGCAATACATATACAATGAAACCATTGAAGGATTTTCTAAATCTAATGTAGAACCTATTTTCTTTAAGGCTCTAACCATCGTTGAAAGATAGGCTTCTGAATATCCGAGTTTTCTCAATTCTAATGCTACTGTTAAGACCTTTCCAAAATCTGAGTGTTTATGAATATTCTCTGAATGTGTGGCTGCATTTTGTGCATCTGAAAAACTGTGTTGAGGACTCGTCGCTTCCTCGGGTTTGCACCTGCCACACATAGGCTAGGTTATTCCCACATTTTGGACATTCCACTCTGACCGTGGGCAGAGTCCGCAGTTTCTGTTCCTCTTTGCTTATGACTGCTATGGGCTCTTGAGGGTGAGGCTCTATCACTTTCGGAATGGCTGCTGGCTTGCGAGTTGCGTGCTCCTTATAGCCACATTTTGGACATGAAAGAAACAGCGCGGTTCTTCTTCCCTCTTTTTTCTTGGCTGGAGTCAGCCGAGTTCCACACTTTGGGCAAAACTCCATGTCATTCACCATGTCCGCCTCTTTCCTTACTTCCGAGCCTTTTAAACCTTTTCTTTCGACTGCGCCAAGCCAGAGGCAATGATGTGTGCCACCCGCAAAGCCTCTGGGACATTGCTCCGAGTAGAGGTTTCCTTCAAAATCTTCTCCGCATCCTTCTCAGAAATTCCCGAGATTTGCATGTACACGGGTTCTTCTGTGTTTCGCGTATACACCCTAATCACTTTCCCTGCGTTCCCTATTAATTCCCAACGTTTTTCAGCCTCAGACAGATTTTCAAGAGCCTTCTTTATCTCCTCAAAGTCTGGTGGGTCCCTCGTAACCGCGATAATTGGTAAGCCAACTCGTTCAAAAAGACCCTTTACATCTACCACGTTAAAACCCGCAAACGTTATTCCATAAAGCATGACAACCCGAAGCTGATCATAATGAGGCGAATCAGTTATCATGGACGCTATCTTTTCCGTTGCATCCATCCCATCAATCTCCACCTCGGTTCGCATGACTCCGTCAAGCCAGTATCCGCCACGAAAAACAACGCCCACGACGTCAACCATGCCCTTAGCGTGAGGAACAAAAACCCCATCATCAACGCCCAGCACCCTTATCTCCGGCTTTATGGAACGAAAACCCTTAACTGTCAAGCCCTATTCCTCTCGAAAACCACCTACCATCATCTCGTCTGGGCTTAAATCTTTTTCAGAAACTTCATCATTAATAAACAACAAAGCAAACAATCGTCAGATGGGATACTCATGTTAAATTTCCTACCAAAATACAAAAGCCTACGCGAAATCCTAACCGACCAGAAACTCGCCACCCTCGGAGACGCCTACGTCAACTTCATCCACTCACTGGCACTGTCCAAAAAGAGGGGCGAGCCTACAGGCGCCAGAGTTGACAGCCACGTACTCGCAAAAGCCCTTAAAAAAGCTGGATTAAGAGATTTTTTGCCGTCGAGAACTGACCGCCACAAACAAGCAGACGCCGTGGAAGCCCTAATCGTATACGCTTGGATAAAAGACTTGACAACAATCGAAGATGACGTTAACATTCTAAAAGAACATGAAGATCCAACGGAAGGCTTCTATTCCATTCTCGTAAATGCCAGAGAAAAGCTTACCTTTACAAGCTAGGCTTTGCCGCTTTTCTTTTCCCATTCCTTTAACGCTTTCTCGAAGGCCTCTCTGAACTCTTTACTTTGCCTCCGCACTTTTTTGGCTGCGTTTTGTATGGCAGTTCTCGGTCTTTGACCGCCCTTCGTGCGAACATAGATTGTGGGATTGGAAACAAGCGGATGCGATATGTCATAACCAGCCATATCAATTTCCTCATCTTCTAGGAGGGCCTTTTGTAATACGTTGCAGAAACTATGGCCTTCTCCTTCAATTTCTATCTTTAATTCGTTGGGAGTCTTCTTCAGGACTTTGACCTTCATTCAGTTCCCTCGATCAAGCCTTCCCCGTAATCTTCGGCGACTTTTCGCTTTTCAATTTTTCCGCATCGTGGGCACTGCATCTTCTGTCGTTTTAACGGCAATATGTGCCCGCACTGAGAGCAGAAAGCATATATGACTCCGAGACTTTTGTCGGCAGTTGACAAGTGGAGCGTTCGATTTGTTTCTGCGACAACTTTGGCCCTCATGATGTCTCCTGCCTTGCAAACGTCAAACA
>CAZUFG010000041.1:0-8869 GCA_964618655.1 uncultured Candidatus Bathyarchaeia archaeon
GCGTGGCAATCTTCCTTTCTAGTCTTTTTGGAAGCGCAAGCATAGGCGTATATTCGCTTGCCACAGATAAGATGGCGATAGTTCCTCCGCAGGCTCCAGAGACCAAGACACAAAAAATTGGAGAATGGTTGGGGGTGAAAGTTGTTCGCACTACGATCGGCGACTCAGTGCTCATAGGCGCCTTAGCCTGTGCAAATTCGTATGGAATGATCCTCCCACATTTTGTTCGTAAAGAAGAAATTGAAGCCATAAAATCCGTTTCACCGGCTTCCAATTTTAACATTGAGATTTTAGAGACGAGAAAAACAGCGTTCGGAAATTTGATTTTGGCAAACGATTATGGGGCTGTTGTTGACCCAAGATTAAAGGAAAACGAGTTGGAAGTAATAGAGGATGCGTTAGGCGTTGAGGTGGTTCCAGGGGAAATAGCGGGACTACCCTATGTTGGTTCTCTCGCCATCGCAACAAATAAGGGCGTGTTAGCCCATCCATTGTTGACGGAGGAGGAACAAAAACTCTTGACAGACGTACTAAAGGTTCGGGTTGATGTAGGAACTGTTAACTGTGGCATACCATACGTTGCCACGGGTCTCGTGGGAAACACGCATGGCGCAATAGCAGGATTCATAACCACTGGACCCGAACTATTCATAATTGGACAAACACTAGACGTGGTGAAAGAGAATGAGTGAAGTCAAAGTTTTCCGAGTGACTGGAGAAATCAAAAAACCAAATCTTAAAACAGGCTTTAAGAAGGAAGTTAGGGCTTTAAAACCAGAAGACGCAGTGGAGAAAATCTACATGGAACTTGGAAGCAAACACAGAGCCAAACGCTTCCAGATTAAAATCGTGAAGGTTGAAGAGATACGCCCAGAAGAAATTGAAAGCTTAGCTATACGAAAACTAACTTTAGGAGAAAAAGAAGGTGCCGAGTGAAGAAGAGGAAACCTTCCGCAGACTAGCTGTCGAGCTTAGAATTTTGGAAGGAACAGGCGAAGCATTACAGACCCGAATAGGCATGGTGAACGCCGCACTAACCGAACTAACTGTTGCCAGCGCAACATTGGAAGGACTAGAAGAAGAGAAGGAAAACGCGCCTCTGTTTGTTCCTATCGGAGGAGGGTCATACGTGAAGGCGAAGTTAGAAACTGCCGACACTGTAATTGTTGGAGTGGGTGCAGGCGTAGCCATCGAAAAAACCATAAAAGAAGCCAAAGAAAACCTTGAAGCTCGCATAACTGAACTGGATAAGACAAGAACCACCCTACAACAGCAACTGGTTCAGGTTGTAGAAAGAATCCGAGATGACAGGTCTAAGCTTGACGAAGTAACAGCTAAACTAAGCCAAAGAGAGAGAACTCAGAGTGTTTGAGAAACTCAGGCAGGGGCTAAGCGGTCTCGTCAACAAAATCGTAACAACCGAGCTGAAAGCCGAGCAACTTCGCCCGATTCTGCAAAACTTCAAGCTGACCCTAATAGAAAATGATGTGGCAGTCTCTGTGGCTGACCACATTTGTGAGGAAATGGAAAAAAGACTCGACGGAGTCCAAGTGAAAAGACTCGAAGACCGTAAAGAGCTCATAAGAAAGAACCTACATGAAGTCATGCTTGGAATCTTAACCGCTAACGAAAAAATCAGCCTCATTGAAGGGATTAAGAGAAAACGTGAGATGAAAGAGCCCTACAAGATCGTTTTTGTGGGAATCAATGGGACGGGAAAAACGACTAGCATAGCCAAAGTCGCTAAGCTTCTAATGAAAAAGGGTTATTCAGTTGTTCTTGCGTGCAGCGACACTTATCGTGCGGGTTCCATCGAGCAGTTGGAGGAACACGCAAAACGGCTCGGCGTGCGCATGATTAAGCACACGTATGGGGCTGACCCAGCAGCCGTAGCCTACGACGCCATCAGCCATGCGAAGGCTCATGGAATCGACGCTGTGCTCATCGACACGGCGGGGCGTATTCAAACGAACCGAAACCTCATGAATGAGCTGGAAAAGATTAAGAGGGTGATTAGTCCTGATTTGACTGTTCTTACGGTTGATGCCCTCACGGGAAATGACGCGGTCATGCAGGCTGAAGAGTTCCATAAGAGCGTGGGTATTGATGGAACGATTTTGACGAAGGTGGATGCTGACGTGAAGGGTGGTTCAGCCTTGAGCGTTACGTATGTGACTAGTAAGCCTATCATGTTTATTGGGACTGGTCAAAGGTATGAGGACTTGCAGGAGTTTAACCCTGAACAGTTTACGCAGATGATTTTGAAATAGTGTTGTTTGTGTGTGCGTGTGTGTGAGTACCTCTATAGAGGGGGGAGGGTGAGGGTTGCATTTTTTGTTGGGTTCTGTTGGTTATGGTGATGAGTGGAAAGCTACGAAAATGTTGGGGTTTCATGTCTTGTCTAAAAGTTTTTGGAAGTTTTCTTTCGCTGGGTGAAGTGTTTATCTTCTCTGTTTTTCAGAGCTGAGTGCCTCAGCCGTTATTGAGATTTCCTTCACGCCCATTCGTCTGTTGGTTGCTTTCAGAACTAGTCGTTCTCTCCATCCACAGTCGATGCACTCAAATTTTACTGGTGTTAGTCCCATGTGACCTGACATGTCTCCGCTGAGGGTGCCGACTCTTCGAACTCTGGGGCTTTTGCATTTGGGGCAAATCTGTATGTCAACGTATTGTCCCTTCTTTTCAAGTTCTTCTAAGGCGTCCATCAACTCGTAGAAAAGTTGGCTTTCGATTTTCTCTTCTTTAAGAACGAGAACCTGTTTTTGTTTCTTCTTTTTCTTTTTTTCTTCCATTGGCTGAGGCTTCCACGATGTTTTGCTAAAGAATTCTTGTTGCATCTGAAAAATAGGTGTTCTGGTACGCTTCTTTACTTTAGTACATTCATTTACGAATACTCATAAAAGCTCGAAAACGAATATTCTAATGGAGTCTGCAAGGTTGAAGCGTAGACAAGTCATATCCGTATCTCTTACGGTCGTGGTTCTTAGTTTCTCATTTCTTACACTCGCTTCCTCGCTGGGAAGCTCAGTTTTTCCACTTTCAACTCTAAGTGATGATGGTAGTCGGTTCGTTATTCCAGCGCCATTGATTCTAGGAGCCGTCTTTCACGACAACTTGACACATCTTAACCAGCCGACACGAATGGAGATTTACGACTTCGTCAAAAACCACCCCGGAATGCAGTTTAGAGGCATATGCTGTTCTCTCAACCTACCCATAGGGGTCGTGCAATACCACCTTGGTCTCCTCACTCAAGCTGGTTTGCTCACTATCTTTCGAGACGGACGATATACACGCTACTTCGAGTCTAAACGCTTTAGCGAAACCGAGATGACCGTGATTTCCCTTCTTAGACGAGAAACCACAGGAAAAATTCTCTCGATCTTACTCGAAAAACAGTCAATCTCTCACAGAGACCTATCTCTGCAGCTCAATATTTCTTCTCAAGCCCTAACCTGGCAAATGAACCGCCTGAAGAAAACAGGACTTATAGAAAGTTTTCGGGAAGGAATGAAGGTAGACTATGGTCTGAAAGGAGAAGGCGCAATATTAGTACGGCAATGTATCGATTTATGCCTTGCCCAAAAGCTTTAGTAGGATTCCTTTCGCTGAGTGAAGCCTGTTTTCACTTTGTTCGTAGATGATTGAATTTGGGCTTTCTACCGCCTCGGCGCTTATTTCGTAGCCTCGATGGATTGGCATGTCGTGCATGATTAGGGCGTCGCTGCCCTTCAGAAGTTCGTTATTGATCTGGTAGGGTTTCATCAGTTTGATTCTCTTTTCCTTCTCTTCCTTAAACTTGGGGTCGAGGAAGAATTCCATGTCTACCCAAGTGTCTGTGTAGACGATGTCTGCATCTTTTACAGCCTTCTTCACGTCTAGAGTAGTTTCGTAGAGTCCCGTCTGTTTTGCCGTCTCGATCAGTTCTTTGTCTAAAGCAGGCTCGTGGTCCATGGGCGTTACTGTGGTGATTTTTACTCCTGTTTTCGTGCAGCCAACTATGAGCGAGTTGCAGACGTTGTTATGAACTCCAACGTAAACAAGTCTTATTCCTTTTAGCCTTCCCCTCTTCTCTTTAATCGTCATCAAGTCGGCAATTGCTTGGCATGGATGGTATTTTTCGTCACATCCGTTGATTACCGGAACTCTCGACGCCTCCGCCATGGCTTGAAGGTCAGCATGCTTGAGCAGACGAGCCATGATGCAGTCAACGTTCCTGGACAAATACTTCGTTTCGTCTCTAACATCCGCCAAAACCAGGTTTGTTGTCCTCCAATCCATGTAGATTCCGTGTCCGCCCAACTGGGTCATAGCCACCTCGAAAGAAACTCTAGTCCTCGTTGAGGTTTTCTGAAAAATCATCGCCAACGACTTATCCTTCAAGACAGTTCGGTACTTGTCCGGATGCTTCTTAATCTCAATTGACCTGTTAATCACGTCTTGAATCTGCTCGGCGGTCCAGTCTTTAAGAGTCAACAAATGCATTTATAGTCCCACTTTCTGCACTCGCTTGAACCCTCATGACAATAATAAATCTTATGGAAACGTTAATTTTCTAAGATGTTCCCACTGATTCACGGGAAGACATTCACATGATCTTAATCGTGGCTTCAATGAAAGACATGGCAGGCATGAACATTGCCCAAAAAATTATAGAGCATTATGAATTCGAGAAAACCTTAGAAACCTTTCAACAAAAACCCATCTACTCAAAAACCGTTCAAGAACGTGAAGTTAAACTCGTTTTCGTTAAGGAGGAACCCATCCACACACAATACATCACAGACTTTTTCCATCCCAAACTACTAGTATTCGTGTCTCGACACGCCAGCATAAGTGGAATCCCAACGCTCTCGGTTCATACTCCAGGCAACCTCACAGAGGCGGCGGAGTTTGGCGGAATTCCAAAGAAAATTTCCATCTGCCCAGCAAGCGCCATGAAAGATGCCCTCTTGGAAATGGCGAAACTGAAGCAAGAAACTAGACTAGACTACGAGGTTTCTTATGAATGCACACATCATGGTCCGTCTTTAGACGTGCCCACCATGTTTGTGGAGTTAGGCAGTTCCCCAAAACAATGGAACGACTTGAAAGCAGCAGAGGCTGTGGCTCACGCTGCCATGGCTGCCATTTCCAAACAGTCACAATACCCTACTGCCGTAGGAATCGGGGGACCACACTACAACGCCAAGTTCACAAAAGTTGCGTTGAATACTCCAACAGCCTTCGGACACATCATCCCCAAACATGTCGTTTCACAAGTAAACAATGTGATGATAAAGCAATGCATCGAAAGAACAGTAGAGCATGTAACCTCAGTGATACTTGACTGGAAAGGAATCCGAGGCGAAGACAAAGACAAACTAGTCACAATGTTATCCAGCATACCCAACTTGAAACTGCAGCACCTCAAGTAAACCATCCTACAACTGAAGTTAGAAAATAGGAATTCGATGCTGATAACTCAAAATACTTTTTATATTAGAATTGATTTTTAAAGGTGCGAGCAACCTTGGGATTGAGGTCATTTCTCAAGTCATGTTCGAGACTGCTGAAACTTTCCACAAAGCCGGGCAAAAGCGAGCTTTG
Source organism: uncultured Candidatus Bathyarchaeia archaeon (assembly GCA_964618655.1). Lineage (GTDB taxonomy): Archaea > Thermoproteota > Bathyarchaeia > Bathyarchaeales > Bathyarchaeaceae > CAZUFG01. The sequence goes on from CAZUFG010000041.1 coordinate 5,590, forward strand.
GCTCTCGATAAAAATTTGTTTACTCGGCATCCTCTTAGTTGGAGGAGTAGGCTTCGTCGTCAAACTCATATCTTTTGCGTTGCAAGGAGTCTAAAAGAAGAGGGTAATGATGGGAAAGACAGAGCCTTCCACTTCAGTCTTCGTTGTTCGAACAACTGCTGGACAAGAGAAAAACGTTGCAAACCTCATCGCATCCAGAGTTAAAATGAATAAACTGCCAATAAAGGCTATTCTAGTGCCAGAAATGTTGAAGGGCTATGTGTTTATTGAGGCAGGCGGGCCTCACTACGTTGAGGAAGCTATTGCCGGAATCAAACACGTGAGGTCTAGAGTTCCGGGGATTGTGAGTTTTCCAGAAGTTGAGAGGTACATTGTTGTAAAGCCCGTTATCGAAGAGCTGGACATTGACGATCTCGTCGAGGTTGCTGGAGGCCCATTTAAAGGAATGAAGGCGAAAATTACAAGAATCGACAAGACGAAAGAGGAAGTGACACTTGAGTTGCTGGAAGCAACATTCACTCTACCCATCACGGTCCATGCGGATTATGTTAAGCTTGTGGAGAAGGCGAAGAAGGAGGAATAGGAATGGGTGAAAAGAAAGTTATTGATGCACTAGTCAACGGCGGGCAGGCTACGGCTGGACCACCGTTGGGACCTGCTCTAGGACCGCTTGGCGTCAACGTTCTCGCCATTGTAACCAAGATTAACGAAGTTACCAAGGCTTATGCTGGTATGAAGGTTCCGGTTAAAATCAGCGTAGACACTGAAACCAAAGAGTTTGAGGTAAATGTGGGAACGCCCACCGCCTCTGCATTGATTGTTAGCGAACTAGGAGTTGAAAAGGGGGCGAAAACTCCGAAAACTGAGAAGGTTGGGAACCTTTCTATGGAGCAGGTTTTGCGTATCGCTAAAGTTAAACGTGCTGAGCTTTTGTCAAAGAAGCTTAAGGCTGCGGTTAAAGAAGTTTTAGGAAGCTGCGTCAGCATGGGCGTAACCGTTGAAAACAAAGATCCACGGGAAGTGCAACATGAAATCGATCAGGGAAAATACGACGAGTTGTTGAAAAAGGATTAACAAGGTTTTTATAAAGGGCTTCTATACGGTTCTGGCACGAGGCTTCACCAATGCCGCTAGACACAAAAAATATCTTGGAAGCAATTAAGGAAGTAAAAGATAAGTCCCAAAAAAGAAATTTTGTTCAGTCCATAGAGCTTATCATAAATTTACAAGACATCGATCCAAAAAAACCTGAAGGCAAAATTCAGGAACTTATAGAATTGCCATATTCCACGGGAAAGGGAGGCAAAATCTGCGTAATTGCCTCTGGTGAAATGGCTTTAAAGTCCAAGAAAGCTGGTGCAGACGTGGTTATTGAGCGGGACAGCCTTGAAGCCTTAACTGGCGACAAGAAAAAACAGAAGGAGTTGGTGGAAGCTTACGAGTATTTTATTGCAGAGGCTTCTATGATGCCGCTTGTTGGAAAATCCTTAGGTGCCATATTGGGACCGAAAGGGAAGATGCCGACACCCGTGCCGCCCACCGTGAACATAGCTGAGTATATAGAAAAGCATCGGAAAATGGTGTCAGTAAGATTGCGTGGCCAGCCAGTTCTTCAGTGCCGTGTTGGAACTGAAAGCATGGCTGAAAAGGAAATTGCTGAGAATGTTCAAGTCGTGATACGGAGACTTGAGGGAAAACTTAAAAGAGGAATCCAAAACATCAGGTCGGTCTGCCTCAAAACAACTATGGGCACACCAGTAAAAATAAAACCGCAGGCGTAGTGAAAACCCATGTCACGTCCAGTAGCCTCCGCGAAAGCCGAAGAGGTCGAAGAAATAAAGAATCTGGCACAGCAGTACAAGGTTGTTGGAGTGGCGAGTCTTCAGAAGGTTAGGGCTGCTCAACTTCAGGAATTGAGGAAAAAACTAGAAAACACTGCTTATCTCCGTGTGGCCAAAAACGCCTTGATAAAGAGAGCGTTTGGCGAGTGTAAAGACAAGCCTGGACTTGAAAAGTTGGAAGAGCATCTTTCCGGGGCAAACATTTTTCTTTTCTCGAACCTTAGCCCCTTCAAACTTGCTCTGCTTCTTGAAAGGAGCCGTGTGAAAACGACTGCGAAGGCTGGAGATGTAGCCGCGTTTGATGTGACCGTTCCCGCAGGCAACACGGGATTGCCTCCTGGTCCGATCATTAGTCAGTTGGGGAGTGTTGGATTGCCTACCAGGATAGAGTCTGGAAGTGTTTGGGTTTCTCATGATACGTTGGTGGCAAAGAAGGGTGAGGTTATATCGGCTAGACTTGCCGGTGTCTTGTCGAAGCTTGGCATAAAACCCGTTGAGGTTGGGCTTAACATAAAGGCTGCGTATGATGACGGATTAATTATTGTTGGAGAGCAAATGCGACTTGACTTGGAAGGCTTTAAGAAAAGCGTTGAAAGCGCTCAGGCTAGTGCGTTTTATCTCTCACTGAATGTTGCGTATCCGATGCCAGAAAACATGCCCTTGCTTCTGCAATCAGCGCATCAAGAGGCGTATAGGCTGGCTTTAAACGCAGACGTACCAACCGCTGACACGATAGTTGACCTTATACGAAAGGCGAATGCAGAAATGTTAAGTTTAAGTAATAGAATGCCCAAAGTCGAAGAAAAGACCGCGCCTTCAGGTGCGGTTGAGAAAGGTTAAAAGACAGAATGAGGAAAGGATGGAGGGGAAACTATATGGAATACATACACGCAGCAATACTATTACACAAGGCTAAAAAACCCATCAACGAGGAGAACTTAACCCAAGTGCTGACCGCCGCAGGCATCAACGCCGACCCAATTAGAATGAAAGCCCTCGTAGCCTCGCTTGCTGAGGTCAACATAGAAGAGGCGCTGAAGGCTCCAGCATCGTTTATGGCAGTGGCGCCAGCATCAACTGCGGCTGTTCCAGCGACAACCGCAGAGGCTAAACCAGCTGAAGAGAAGAAAAAGAAGGAAGAAGAGGAGAAAAAGAAGGAAGAGGCGGCAATAGAAGGACTTGGAGCCCTGTTCGGGTGACTAGCCTCTTTCTAGCCTTTATTCTATTCATTTTCGGGTAAAAAGAAGAATTTTACCTGAGATGGCATCCTAAAAAGGGACTTTTACTGTCAAATCAACTTCTTCTTCATTCTTCGCATAAGGTTTTTAAGGAAACCAATTATACATGCTTGGAAAGGAGGTTATAAAACGTTGAAAAGATGCTCTATGACCACGTTGGCAATAGTATTGTTAATGTTATGTCTAAGTCAGATAACATAT
>CAZUFG010000042.1:0-8735 GCA_964618655.1 uncultured Candidatus Bathyarchaeia archaeon
ACTTATTTTTTGGCAAGTATATTTCCTTTCTTGCAACAAACATATACGGTTCGACAATTCTCCCATCAGTAATCGACGGCATCTTTGTCTTCTTCGTTAACTGGGCCATTTTCGCAGGCGTCCTAATGGTTTGTACCGTAATGTTACGCGAAAAAGTGGGCCCGTGGAAAACGTTCTTCGTCGTTATAGGATATGTTTTTTCTATCACAATAGTCTATATCTTAGTTAGAGCGTTGCTGATTTCTGCACTTCCAGATTTGAGGTTACAATATGAGGCGTGGAAAGCTTGGGACCCAAACGCTACTGAGGTGGAGAGAATAATGGCTATTGATATAGTAACTCAGCAGATACAGAAGTATTGGACTCCCTCCTGGATATACCTGCTTGGATCCTACCTCATTTTTGCAATGGATGCATGGACAGTAGCTCTCTCCGTAATTGCCGTACACACCCTACGAGAAACTTCGTGGAAAAAAGCAGTGGCCATCGCTCTACTTGGATACGTTGTCTACTTCTTCTTGAGGGGACTCTTGCTTGTGTAGGTCCACTCGATAATTGGTCAAGTCTGTTTCAAACAGAAACTTCGGATAGGGTCAGACTCCAAACAGAAAAAATGGTTTAAATAGCGGCGGGCGTTCCTATGCTAATCACGCTGGTATCTACGTGACAGCCATACTTGAAGCAAAGGATGTTAAGAAAACCTACAGAATGGGCGAAGTTCTAGTTCCAGCCTTACGAGGAGTAACATTTACGGTTAAAGAAGGCGAGTTCCTAGCCATCTTAGGCCCATCAGGAAGCGGAAAATCAACACTTCTCCACCTTGCCGGCGGGCTGGACAAGCCAAGCGAAGGCAAAGTCTTCGTCGACGACACAGACATTTTCAAACTAAGCAGCAACGAATTGGCAGAGGTCCGTCTACGCAAAATCGGATTTGTTTTTCAATTCTTTAATCTGCTTCCCAGACTAACCGCATTGAGAAATGTGGAGTTGCCGCTAACACTGGCGGATGTGCCTGAAAAAGAGGCCATAGAAAAGGCGGAGGAAATGCTAAAACTTGTAGGACTCACAGAACGAATTAACCACCGACCTTCTGAACTTAGCGGCGGAGAACAGCAGAGGGTAGCCATAGCAAGGGCGCTAATCAATAATCCTAAAATTGTTTTGGCTGACGAGCCCACTGGAAACCTTGATACAAGTACTGGAGAGGAGATTGTTCAGTTGATGAAGCGCCTAAATGAGGAGCGAGGACAAACGTTTGTTGTCGTCACTCATGACCCGTCTATAGCAGAGGTTGCGGACCGCGTCCTCTTCTTGAAAGACGGCGTAATTCAGAGCATGAAGAAGGGGATTGTCCGATCATGAGACGAAAGAGAATCTTTTCCATGGCTTGGGAAAACATGAAGCTACGAAGGCTCAGAACCTCTCTCACAACTCTAGGTGTAGTCATCGGCATCACGGCGGTCATAGCCCTATCCTCGCTCGGAGAAGGATTTCGCGTGACCATCACGCAAAGAATGGAACAGGGTTTCGAACTCAATGTTTTGACGGTCATACCTGGAAGTCTATTCGCCGGGCTGTCAAGAGAGCGTTTCAAAGACGAAGACATCCAAAACATCACAAAAATCAACGGAGTTGAAGCAGCCGTGCAGGTCATGCAAATAGGTAACGTAACACTTTACAACGGAGACAAGAAGACCCGCGCCTTCGTGGCAACAGCAGTCAACTTCACCGACCTCATCAACGTCTTCCCCAATAGATTCACATTTGAGACAGGTAGCCCTCCAGAACAGGGAAGAAATGACACCATAGTGATAGGCTACAAGGTCAATCATCTCAATGAAACTGAACCAGCCTTCGCCAAAGCAGATGACGATATCATTGTGAGCTTGACTAGGGTCGAAAAGATTCCTACATATCCATTTGTGCATTCCATAATAGAGAATCACACCTTCGCCGTTGTCGGAACATTACAGAAAAAGGGAACTCCTGGACTAACAAACTTTGACTATTGGGTTTTCATACCCTTGAGTATTGCTCGAGAGATTTACGAAACCACCGAATCGGACTTAATATTTGTCAAGGTTTCAAACCCTGATTATTCTGAGCAAATCGCAAAGGATATTGAAGCCTTATTTCCACCATATCAGATTAGTATTCTTGTGCCCTTAACATTCATTCGACAGGTTGACTACATAATAAATCTCATTCAACTCTTCCTCACTTCTATTGCTTCCATCTCTCTTCTGGTGGCTGGAATCGGTATCATGAACATAATGACTGTTTCCGTCATGGAAAGAACCCGAGAAATTGGGATAATGAAGGCCATCGGAGCAAAAAACATAACTATTCTAACGATATTTCTGGCAGAAACCACTTTAATCGGGATACTCGGGGGTCTAATAGGTGTGCCAACTGGTTACGGACTGTCCTACCTTCTAAGCTACGGCGTGTCTAATTTTATGGGTGGGCAGCAGCAACAAGGCACCGTTTTTCAATCTCCAGAGACACAGCGCCTAATGGTCTATCCCATTTTTTCATTATGGTGGGCAGTTGGCGCAATAATCTTCGGAGTCATCGTTTGTATTCTTTTTGGTTTGTACCCAGCGAGAAAGGCGGCTAAACTGAATCCAGTAGAAGCACTCCATTATGAGTGAAAAGAGCTATTTTTCGAGAGTATTTTTATAGAATTTGACATAACAAACCTTATATCCAACATCATTTATCCCTCATCATCACTGGCTTACCAGAATGGACAACGCATAAAGTCGTTTTTACCGACGGTGCCGTTCTGTTTTGGTGGCTAGTTCCGCGATAAGGGACGAAAAAGTACATGCCGAGAAGGCTTCCAGAAAGAACAAGACAAATGGAAAGAAACCCAAGAAGATTTGGCGGACTGAAATTTCACTCGCCTCTTCAACCAATCCCAGTGGGTGAACGCCAAGAAATGGAAGTATTCATAGACGATATAGGCAGTAGAGGCGACGGAATAGTAAGAATCCGAGGACTCCCGATATTTGTGCCACAAACCAAAATGGGGGAACGTCCGGAAATTAGAGTTGTAAGAGTTGGCAGAAAATTCGCCGTCGCGGAAAAAATCAAATAAACGGAGGAACGATTTTGAGAATTAAAGAACTGAGGGATGGCATGAGAAGAGTCGATGTCACGGCGAAAATAATTGAAAAATCAGAGCCACGTGAAGTCCGTTCGCGGTACAGTGACGAGACGCATCGTGTGGCGGATGCCATGATCAGCGACGACACTGGCACTATAAAACTAACCTTATGGAATGAGCAAATAGACCAAGTGGACGTTAACGACGTTGTCAGAATTGACAACGGGTACATTACATCCTTCAGAGGAGAAATTCAACTCAACGTAGGAAGATACGGAAAACTCAGCGTCGTCTAAGCGATAGGTTATGTCAAAACAAAAATTGTTTTAAACGATGAAAAGAGGTGAAAAGATGCAATATGGAAGAAGAGGAAGAGGCGAAGAACGAAGAGGTTTCGGCCCACGAAGATTCCCACCGAAGCCGGTTGATATTGGAAAGGAATACGACGTAGAAATTCAAGAGACCAGCCGTCGAGGCGAAGGTATAGCGAGGATCAAAGGACTCGTGTGCTTTGTTCGGGACACCAAGCCCGGCGAGCATGTACGGATTCGAATAATAAGGATAAGTCGACGGTTCGCCGAGGCTGAAGTGGTGGGCAAAGCGGAAGCAGCACCAGCGGAAGAAGAAGTAGAAGAAGCGGCAGAAGAAGAGGAAGAAACCGAAGAGTCTGAAGAGTAACCTCAGATCCTTAAGCTTAGCCTCTTGAAGGTAAATCCGAACTTTTGTTCATTCTTTCGTCTGCTAGTGTATCCTCTAAAAGTTCATAGAAAGAAAAAGGAAGGGAATGTGGAGTGTCGCACTTTACTTGGTTTGCTTCTTGAAGAGTTCGATGGCTTTCTCGTGCTTGGCTAAAGATTTTCTGAATGCCTCAGTGGCGTCTTTTCCAAGCCAGTTCAAGTAGGCTAAACAGACCAACACCACGTCGGTGATGTCCACCTCAATGCCTTTCGCCAATCTGCCTTCATTAAGGTATTTCTCCGCAATTTGCCCAACCTGCTCTGCTATTAAGGTCAAAAAGAACGCTGACGTATACGCCTTCGCTTTATGTGTCTCGTAAGAAATGTTTTTCACAGATTCCTGTGCTTCCTTTAGGGACATGTAAAAACCCCATAGTACAACTATTCTCTTCACCTCGTATATCTAACTATCCAAAAGACAGTTCTAGGCGGATGTGAAGCTGCGGCTATCAAAGGCAAAGATTATTTGCGAAAGGCTCGTAATAAAACGCTCTAAGGTGGTGCCATGTCGCTGGAGTTTGGAAAGAAAATTCTTGAAGAGGCTACTAAAAAAGGCGCTTCCTATGCCGACGTTAGAATCGGCGAAATTCTCAATGAACATCTCACTGTGAAGAAAGGCGTTCCAGAAAAGGTTAGCCTTATACAGACCCGCGGTTTTGGCGTGCGAGTAATCGCCAACGGCGCTTGGGGTTTCGCCAGCTCCATAGAGCTAACAGAAAAGGAAGCAAAAGAAACCGCTCATAAGGCGGTTGGCATAGCCTTAGCGAGTTCAAAACTGAAAAAGAAAGACGTTGTTCTGACCTCCGTAAAGGCTAGAAGAGACAAGTACTCAACTCCTATAAAGAAAGACCCGTTCAAAATTCCCTTAGAAGAAAAAATAGAAATTCTCACCGACGCCGAACAAACAATCGCCAAACAATCTCCTCTCATTAAATCCTCCTCAGCCTTTTTCAGAGCCATAGGAGAAAACAAGCTTTTCGTGAGCACCGAAGGCGCAGAGATTACTCAACAAATAACTTGGTGCGGCGGAGGAATTATGGGGATCGCCGTACGCAACGGCGAAGTACAACGAAGGTCATATCCGAGCTCCTTTGAAGGCAACTTCGCCACAAGTGGCTACGAGTTCTTTGAGTCGCTGGCGCTGATTGACCACGCGAAGGAGACAAGCCAAGAAGCAGTCCACTTGTTGGACGCAGAAAAATGTCTCTCAACCGAAACAGATGTTATCCTGACGGGTGAACAGTTGGAGCTTCAAATTCATGAAAGTTGTGGGCATCCAACCGAGCTTGACAGAGCCTTAGGCACTGAAGCTGACTATGCTGGCACTAGTTTCCTCACCCCTGACAAGATTGGAAAGTTTAGGTATGGATCTGAACATGTAAACCTTGTAGCAGACGCAACAGTGCCAGAAGGACTGGGAACGTTTGGCTACGATGATGAAGGAACCCCTGCTAAACGAGTTTACTTGGTTAAAGAGGGCATATTCGTTGGTTACCAAACCTCACGTGAAACCGCTGCTGAGTTAGGGTTGAAGGAAAGTAGTGGGGGCATGCGAGCCGACTCCCTCCTATCCTTGCCATTAATCCGAATGACCAACATCAATCTCATGCCAGGTGACTGGAAAGATGAAGAAATCATAGAGGACACGAAAAACGGGATTTTAATGTGTGTAAACAAGTCATGGAGCATCGACGACAAACGCTTGAATTTTCAATTTGGCACCGAAATCGCTTGGAAAATCGAGAAGGGAAGCAAAGAAAGCATGGTTAAAAACCCCACTTACACGGGAATAACACCCACGTTTTGGGGAGCTTGCGACGCTGTAAGCAAAGATGGCTGGAAAATGTGGGGCACACCAAACTGCGGAAAAGGAGTACCGCCCCAAATAATTTATGTAGGTCATGGGTGTAGCACAGCCAGATTCAAAAAAGTTAGAGTAGGACTAATCGGATAAGAGGTGAAAAGGACGATGCCCCAATCACTGCTAAGCATTGCGGAAAAAGCCGTTAAACTTGCCCTAAAGGAAAAAGTAGACCAAGCGCAGGCAACTGCCTTCCTCTGCAGCAAGGCGCTAACACGTTATGCCAACTCTCAAATCCACCAAAATGTAGCCTCTAAAATCGGAGGAGTGAAAATAAAGGTTGTGGTAAACAAGAGAGTTGGCACACTTCGCGTCAACACCCTCGAAGAAAAACAAATTCAGGATGCAGTAAAACAGGCGACGAAAATCGCAGAAGTTACGCCTCCCAACAAAGACTTCAAAAGCCTTCCCGAACCCGAAAGATGGTCTCCAATAGAAGGAGCATTCGACAAAGACACGGCTACCTGCAGCCCCGAATACCGAGCGGAAAGGGTAAAGGAGCTGATAAGCCTCGCCCATTCAAAGTCTCCAATCGTTAAGGCAGTTGCAGGCTCATTTTCAACCGACCTCATAACCTTTGCAGTTTCAAACTCGCTAGGCGTCTCAGCTTGGGCAAAGGTGTCGCTGGCTTCCATGAAGGCAACAGTAATCTCTGAAGCAGGAGGCAGCGAAGGCTTCGGGTCCGATGAGGAATATTCAAGGCGTGTAAAGGATATAGACCCAGACAAAATCGCTGAACAAGCAACTGAAAAATCAGTCAAAAGCGTTAAGCCCCAAAAGATTCCGCTTGGAAACTATGAGGTTGTTCTTTCTCCACGAGCAGTAGGCACCTTTTTACGCGATCTTGGCGAAATCGGCTTTTCAGCAAAGACCTATCAAGACGGCGAATCCTTTGTAAAATATCACCTAAACGAACAGGTTTTTGATGAAAAACTCAGCATAAAAGACGATGCTCACGACCCTCGAACCTTCTACGCTGTACCTATCGATGACGAGGGAGTTTCGAAAAAAGCTTTGTGCCTAATTGACAGAGGTGTAGTCTCTGAGCAAAGCATTTGCTACAACTTTCTTACTGCTGGAAAGGAGAACAAGCGAAGTACGGGCCACGCAATGCCACCAGGCACACCACTCTACTATTTTTATCCTGATGTGCCAATTCCGATCAACATTCTAGTTAGCCCCGGTGACGCCTCCGTAGATGAGATGATTGCAGAAACAAAACACGGAATCTTCGTCACAACATTTCACTATACGAACCCGGTGGACTACGCTAAGACTGTGCTCACTGGGCTAACGAGGGACGGAACATTCTTGATAGAGAAAGGCGAAATCAGCAAGCCCGTCATGAATCTACGCTACACAGACAGCATGCTCTCTGCACTTAAAGAAATCCTAATGATAGGCAAAGAACTGAAAACATTAGAATACACCGCCGCCCCAGCCATGAAACTGAAAAAACTAAGGTTTACAGGGATGACCGAATACTAAAAGAGCAAAACATTTTCTTTCATCTTTTGATAATGCAACTTCAACTCTTGCTGTCGCTAACGAACCATTCTTCTAAGCCTACCTGCCTTCTCGTCAAGTAAAACCTCTTCATTCTCTGAACGACCGTCTCGACACGCTTTTTGGAAAATTCCCGTTGGTCGCACAGAAAGCTGTAAAGCTCCTCTTCACGTAGGTTTCCATACTGAAGAGCGTAGTTGGAAGTAACATCAGGTTCTAAGAAGATTTTTCGAACGTCCTCATAGCGTTCAGAGACCTTCATCCTGACGTTACTAGGCAGTTCTTCTATCCGACTATGCTTTTTCAAAAGTTGGAGGGCAGTTTTCGGACCAATTCCCCTAATCCCGTCGTTGAAGTCGGTCCCAATGAGAATCGCTAAGTCGATAAGTTGTTTCTGCGTGATTTCATGATGTGAGAGTAGTCTTTTTAGGTCGATGAGTTCTGGCTTTAAGGGGCGAGCCACCCCCTTACTTGGCAGAAACTCCGTTCCTGAGATGGTTAGATACCGTAAGAGCCTTGGAGTCCCGAAAAGAAGCGAATCATAATCCTTACTGCTTGAAGCCCAGACATCACCCCTCACATTCATGTAGGCTGTTTGTGCCTCTGCCTCGCTAGGAGCCTGAATATAAGGTATTCCAAGAAATTCGAGCAGTTGTTTGGCATCGTCAATCAGAGGTTTTGTAAGTCGACTAGTCATAACCGCTTTAGAAAAGGCTGTAGCATAGTCGCCCATCCTAAGAGCCTTCTCCCATTCCAGCGTAGCTTTTTCACGGAGTTCACGCCTCTTCAAAATCTCTTGTTCTTTCAGTTTCGGAGGCTTACCGTCGAAAACAAAGACTAGGTCCATTCCGTAGTCGTGCATTAGGCGTGTGGCACGGAACATGAGCCCAGCCAAGTGAGATGTAATGCGGCCACTTGAATCCTTTAGTGGAGTTCCATCTTGTGTACGAATCAGCGATAAAAACTGATAGAGGAAGTTGTTAGCATCTACGGCGAAACTCTTTCCTCTAAGGTCTTCTAGGCGGAGGACTTGCTTAACCATGATGGGTGTAAGGTTGACTCCCAAGCCAAACACAACAAGAATAATTATGTGCGAAGAGGAAATAATCTTTTTCAAAATAGTATCTGAGCGTTTAAAACGGCCAAACTGTTATAGTTCAAACGCAGAAGGTTTTCTACACATGAACACGAGGCTATCTGTGTTTCCTGTTACCTCGAAGTCGTGTCTTTCGAAGAAGGGTACATTTCCCAAACCCGTGCACAAGGTTATTGGCTTTAAGGCGCATCCGCCGAGAACTGCTTCCATAAGAGCGTCCCCATAGCCTCTTCCCCGATATTCACGCTCTACAAAGATTTCGTGCAACCTCACTTCCTCTTCAGTCTCGGAAATGACTGCACGACCTAGCATGTGGTCTACGTCGTCTACTAGCCTATACAGCATCTGTTGCCCACTAGTCTCCTTAATTATCTGCATGGCATCATTCCACACGCATGAAGTTGCCAACACCAAGCGCGGCTA
>CAZUFG010000043.1:0-8651 GCA_964618655.1 uncultured Candidatus Bathyarchaeia archaeon
CACGACAATGAGTTTATAGGCTTTGGAACAACCGCGCCTCCATACATCCTCCCTGAATGGCTCTATAAGGCATTGTTTTTCCCACCCCTGCCAACAAGAGACGGAATACCAACGTTTGCGCCCTACGGATTAAGAAAAATCGAGGCTCAACTACTCAATGAAGGGTTCGACGTTCTGACAGTTGACTCAGACAGCCTAAAACGCTATTTAGACGACGCTAAAGTTCTAGCCATTCACGTGATGGACCCGTTTGGATTAGGACCATCTTCAACCACCCTCTCCCGAATTTTGAAAACTGGAGAAACTTACAGCTCAAAATATTTCCGCGCCATGCTTGAAAAACCCGAGATCAAGGAGGCACAGAAGCGCGGTTTAAAAATTATCATCGGAGGACCAGGAGCTTGGCAGCTCAAGTATAGGCCAAAATTTCTGGAGGAGCATCAAATCGACTGCGTGATCGAAGGCGAAGCCGAGAGAATCATTGGAGACCTTTTCAGAAGGGCGTTGAAGGGGGACGAGCTGCCGAGTTTTTATGAGGTAGGCATAAAGGAAGTTCCCAGCCTAGAGGAGATTCCTGACATAAGGCGTCCCTCCATAAACGGCTTAATCGAGATTGGAAGAGGCTGTTGTCGAGGTTGCGATTTCTGTCAAGTCACGCTGAGACCGTTACGGTGGTATCCTCTCGAAAAAATCGAAAGGGAACTCAAACTGAACACACGATCGGGCATACGTCACATGATTTTCCACGCCGAAGATGTTTTGCTGTACGGCTCGAAGAACACCATACCGAACCGAGAAAAAATTTTAGAGTTAAGCAAGTTGGGTAAGAAATACGCCTTGTACGTTAACTGGTCTCACGCCTCCATGGCAGCGGTCGCAGCCGACACCAAACTGATGGAGGAAACTGCAGAAATCTTGATAGACGAAACTCAGGAGACGTTCGGCGCCGAGATGGGAATCGAAACAGGCTCGGCTGAGTTGGTCAAGAAGGCCATGCGTGCGAAGGCGCATCCGTTTAAGCCTGAACAGTGGCCAGAGGTTGTTAAGACAGCGGCTGGCGTCATGACTGATAACAATTTTGTCCCAGCGTGTACGCTTATTGTGGGGTTGCCCGAAGAAACAGACGATGACGTTGTAAAGACTATTGAGTTAATGGATGACTTGAAAGACTTCAAGAGCCTCATCGTGCCCTTGTTCTTTGTTCCAGTTGGTAGGCTGAAAGACGAAGACTGGTTTAGAACAGAGAGATTGAGCGACTTGCAAAAGGAGCTTCTTCTCGCCTGTATGAGACATGACGTTCGGTGGGTCTACGATCTTCTGCAGACGAATATGAAGGGAAAATGGTACCGTGGGTTCGTCAATCCGCTCTACCGTCTTTTCATAAGGTTGGTGAAGCGTAAGGCTCGAAAAGCTGGACTAGTCTTCTAAAACGAGACGTTTAAGAGCTTAAAAAAGCACTAGTAGTAAATCTAAAAGTTGCCTAAAACCCATAAAAACGCATACTTATGGAGAATCTAACATGACCCAAAAAGAAGCCCGTATAGGCGTGTACATTTGCCACTGCGGAGGAAACATAAGCGACACAGTAGACGTAGCAAAGGTTAAGGAAGCAGCCAGCAAGCTTGACGGAGTGAAAATCGCCGAAACCTACGAGTACGTCTGCAGCGACCCAGGTCAAGAACTCATAGCTAAGGGCATCAAAGAGCATGGACTAAACCGAATTGTTGTGGCTGCCTGCACGCCCAAGATGCATTTGGACACGTTTAGGCAGAACGTGAAGTCGGCTGGGTTAAGCCCGTACTTTCTCGAGATGGCAAACGTGCGGGAACAGTGCAGTTGGGTTCACGACAACAAGGAGGCGGCGACCGCTAAGGCTATAGACCTCATACGTGGGGCGGTGGAACGTTCAAAACATCTTCAGCCTCTGGAACCAAAGAACATGCCCGTGAACAGAGATGTTCTAGTCATCGGGGGCGGAGTAGCAGGCATCATGACCTCGATAGAGTTAGCAGATAAGGGGTTCAAGGTTTATCTTGTTGAGCGGAGTCCAAGCATAGGCGGGCACATGGCGCAGTTGAGCAAGACGTTTCCCACTTTAGACTGTTCGCAGTGTATTCTCACGCCCAAGATGGTCAATGCCTCACAGCACCCCAACATAGAAATCATCACGATGGCTGAGGCTACAGCGATAGAGGGCACGCCTGGCAACTACCGCGTCTTGATCACTAAAAAACCCCGTTACGTGGATGCGGGCTGCACCGCCTGCGGAGAGTGTGCAAAGAAGTGTCCAGTCAAGGTTCCGAGCGAGTTTGAGGCTGGGTTACTAGAGCGAAAGGCGATTTACACGCCGTTTAAGCAGGCTGTTCCACGCACATACACTATCGACACGGAGCATTGCCTCTACTTCACCAAGGGCGTTTGCCGAGTGTGTGAAAAATTCTGTAAGGCACACGTGGTCAACTTCAACCAGAAGGAAGAAACGATTGAAGTGGATGTAGGCGCCGTCGTGGCTGCTACGGGCTTTGAGCAAATCGCCCCCAAGATGCTGGAAGAGTACAGTTATGGGCTGCACCCAGACGTCGTGACCAATCTGCAGTTTGAACGTTTGATGTTGCAGGGCTTACACAAGCCATCGAACGGGAAACCGCCCAAAAAAGTGGCTTTCGTCCTTTGCGTTGGCAGCCGAATGATCACGACTAACCGCAAGGGTGAAGAGTACTGTTGCAAGATTGGCTGCATGGCCGCGATTAAGCAGGCACTGTTGTTGCTGAAGTCGTTTCCAGAAGCTGAACCGTGGATATTTTACACGGACATAAGGGCTGACGGTAAAGGCTACGAGGAGTTTTACGCCAAGGCACTGGAACACAACGTCAAGTTCGTGCGTGGAAGAGTGGCTGAAGTCAACCCTGCGGGCGAGGACAAAATCATGGTTAGGGCGGAAGACACGCTGCTGGGTGAAGACGTTGAAGGCTTATTCGACTTGGTCGTGCTCAGCGTGGCTATTACTCCCCATCCGACAGCAACCGAGTTGTCAAAGAAGTTGGGCATTCAGCTGAGTGGGGACAACTTCTATTCAGAGAGGCATTTTAAGCTTCGACCCGTTGACAGTCACCGTGAGGGCGTTTTTTTGGCTGGCTGCGCTCTGAGTCCAAAAGACGTGCGCGAAACAACCCTAGAGGCCATGGCGACTGCTTCTCGTGTGGCAACCTTTGTGGGCAAGGGTGAAATCTCTGTTTCGCCCGAAGTGGCTTACGTCATAGCTGAAAAATGCGATGGTTGTGGCGTATGCATCAAAGTCTGTCCAGTTGGGGCAATCACGTCTGCGGCTGGTGGAGTGACTATTAATCCTATCTCTTGCATTGGGTGTGGCGTGTGTGTGCCCCGCTGTCCCAGACAGGCGTTAGACTTGCTTCACAGCACCGATGAGCAGTTGATGGCGCAGATTCAAGGAGTAAGCGAAGGCGAGACGCATCCTAAACTCGTTGCGTTCATCGAGAAGAACACGGCCTACGGGTCGGCTGACTTGGCTGGTCAAACTCGGTCGAGTTACACGCCTAACGTGTGCATAATCAGTGTGCCAAGCGTAGGACGAGTGGGCTTAAAACACGTGTTGCAGGCGTTTGCCTCTGGAGCTGATGGTATAATATGCGTTGAGGGGGACGACAGCCCGTTCAAGGAAGACGCCATTCGAGAGCACGTCACCCAACTGAAAAAGGAATTAAGCCCATTCGGTGTGGAATCTCTACGACTAATGTCCATAACTACAACTTTGCCACAATACGATAAAATACTAAACATATTCGAAACAACCAACGCTCGGATAACAAAGATGGGCCCTGTGTCGAAGGAAGTCCGCTCAAAAATTTGGGAAAAACTCTCTAAGCAATGAGTAGTAGAGGCGGAAATAGCTACAGTTTTTTGATAATGGGTTCAACTGATATGGCGTTACTGAATAGTCCTAGTTTCTCAGGCTTCAACCCCAAAGCAAGTCCCAGGAATTGCACGTAATGTAATGTTGGCATGTTGAAGTCCACACCATACTTGTTTCGGATGTCGAGTTGTCCTCTGTCAAATTGGAGATGACAGAAAGCGCATGGGTTGACGATGAGGTCGGCGCCCGCATTCCTTATGTTCTGAATTTTTTCTTTAGCCATGTCTAAGGAAACGTCTGGCGAGCCAGCTTTGACGCCGCCCCCAGCGCCGCAACACATCATCTTGTCCCTGTATGGAATGCTCTTCGCACCCAGCACCTCTACGAGTTCGTCTAAGAACTTCGGGCGTTCAGTACTCTGTACGTTTCGGTATCTTGAAGGCTTTAGTAGGTGGCAGCCATAATGAACTGCAACGTTGAAGTTTAGTGGCTTTTTTACCAGTTTGGCTAACTTCTCAACACCAATCTCCTTGTAGGGAATCTCCACGAAGTGTTTGACTTCGATTTTGCCCTGGAATTCCCTGTTAATCTCATGTAGAATCGTGTTCACTTCGTCTTTTTTTGTGGGGTTTTCTTTCAAAATCGTGTTTGCTTCCTTCAGGGTGGCGTAGCAGCCATTACAGAGAGTCATGACGTCAGCTCCCATCTCTTCTGCTATGCACAGGTTCCGAGCTGCTAAAGCCAGCCACGTGGGCTGATGGAAGGATTTGAACACGCCTGGCGCCGGGCAACATGAAGCGCCCTTCATGTCTAGAAGCTCGATTCCGAGCGTGGGGGCTACGTTTCGCATGGCTAACTCTATCCCAGGATATCGGTTTGGCATGATGCAACCGAGGAAAAAGGCGTACTTCACGTTGTCCACAGTCCTATTTCCATTGATGACCGACCAGTCTGTCGAAGCCTGTTTTTTTGATGATTTTCTGCATCTCAGCCAGGGCTTCCTTAAACATGTGTGTTGTTGGCGGGACTTCGCTTAGGCCTAGACTTGCTCGCAGTTTTCGATTTGCGTCGTCGATTGGAACAGCGTGTCCGTGAGTTAGGGCTAGGCTCGCAACCGTCTTGTGTCTGTCAAGCATGTGTCCCGCTTCAACTGCCATGGTTCTTATGGCTAGTATGACGTCTGTGGGGTCTACGCCTCTTGGACATCGCTCCAAGCAAGTGTAGCAGGTTGTGCATAGCCAAAGGTCCTTGTCGGAGAGAACAGAATCCCGAAAACCCAGCAAAGCTCTTCTAATCAACTGTCGTGTTCGAAAGGCTGTTCTACGTCCAGACGGACAGCTTGCGGTGCAGGTGCCGCACTGAATGCAGAGGTTTATCTTTTCGCCGCCAGCCTTGGCAACAGCCTCTGCGAATCCTAGGTCCAATTCGTCGAGGCGAATAACGTTTTTTTGGGTTTCAGCCATGATTAAGCCCCAGTTTACCATTACTTTTAGGAGATTTTTTGAGATTAGGACTTGCCAATGAAGTCTAATTAAAAAAGCTTTCTTTATAAACCTTCTTTTAAGACTCTATTTAACTTAAGAACACCCGGATAAGGGTTGAGTCAATTTTATAAGTGAACAATTTCATAAATTAATTGGAACAGACGAGGGTAGTTAATGTCGAAGGTCAGTTGCAGAGAATGCTACTTCATTAAGATAAAGGGACCGCACATTGATGAAGTGATAGAGAAGGTCAAATCGTCCGTAAAGAAACTAGGCATTCCACCCCAATATGACGTCAATGTTTACAAAAACGTCTACGCATGCTGCGGAGTATCAGGCACGGGCTTAATCATCGAGATTACTGGACCAGAAGAGAAGAAGATAAGAGCCCTAGATTTGAAGGCGGTATCCAAAATCATGGAAATATGCGAAAAAGAGGGGCTCGAACTTCACACTTTCGAGCCATTAGACATCATGTAAATAGGAAAAACAGACTTTGGGTGCCTTACTAACTTAAAAGTGGGCTAAATCCTACGAATAAGCTTGTGTTAGAATATGGATTTTTGAGTCGTAAACTATAATGGCTTTAGCCATTCGTAGGTAGAGAACAAATGGTGAAGAATTATGAATGAGGTTATCCTTTCTGCTTGTAAGGAGTTGGTTGACGACGCTAAAATTGGGTGTGTGGACATGGTTTTCAAAGATGTTTGTGTCGAGCTTCTTGCCAAGGCAAAGCTGATACTTACTACGGAGCAGTTTAAAGAATTCGCCTCTTACGTGGCTGAAAGGTTGAAGGAAACAACTTCTCTGCCGTTAAACAATGAAAAGCTGAGGCTTTCAAGCGAGAACGTTCGTTAAGATTTTCGAGTTAGCACTTAGTTCGGTGTTTTCCTCAAGCATTATTTTTTGAATAAGCCTCTTGGTTAGGCTTCTGACATGGTTAGTAGCTGGTTTTTTGTGGTTTTATGCCGAGGAGTTTTACGAAGTCGGCTTGGGTGACGATTTTGATGTGGTCCCTTGCCCTTGAGTGGATGAAGTGTCTGTTGTATGTTATGAGGTAGTCGACTTCTGCTATTATGGCTGATATTAGGTGTGGTAGGTCTTTGTCTGGGACGACTCCTTTGTATTGGGCTATTTTTTGTTTCACCTTGTCGCGGGGGATGATTTCGAGTCTTGGCAGGCTTATCAGGTAGTAGACTTCGTTGATGGCTGTTTCTCTGTTGTATGTTCGGGAGAAGTATTCTCTCAGTTCCTCGACGGTTAGGTATGAGACCACTGGGATGATTTTTCCTTCTTCTGCTAGGTCGAGGATTGTGCGGGAGTTGGATTCTGGTCTTTCTTTGCCGAAGATGAAGACGTTTGAGTCTAGGTATGCCTTTAGCCTTTTAGGATTCTTCAAAGTACTCCTTTCCTCTACGCCAGAGCTCCTCTCTGATGGTTCTTAGTTCTTCGATGAGCTTGTCTGGGTCTTTGGGCGGGGTTGCTGAGGATTTTATGGCTTCTTCGACTCTGAGCCTGTAGTAGCGGTGAGGCTCGAGAAGAAGGGTCTTTGACTCTATTAGTCTTCTGGCGGCGTCTCTTATTGCCTCGCTTCGGCTCTGGTAGAGGCCAGCCTTGACTAGGAGGTCTATTTCTTGTAGGAGCTTTGTCGGCATGCGTAGGGGTAGAGTAACGGTTTTCATGATGGGTCTCACAGTAGAGAGTATACCAAACGTTCATATAAACGTATACAAAATTAACAACTCGCCTCTTATGTAGCTGAGAGATTGAAGGAAACAACCTCTCTGCCGCTAAACAATGAAAGGCTAAGGCTTTCCAGCAGGAACTACCATTAAAGCGCCGTGGGGCAGAGAACTAAGCCTTACAATTTACGAACTCGAAATAAAAAAATGGAAGTGAAAGAGAAGATGGGAACTGCTGTAGAGTTATGGTTGGGTTCTGCTTGGTAACAATGGGCTTCTGCGCTTCTTTGACGCTGTTTTTGCTAGGATGACCACGACCAAAGTGAGGCTTATCAAGAGTGGCACGAGTATGACTGTGGGAAATTCCGGTACCCATACAGTTCCAGTCCACCGGATTATCGTTCCATAAGCGCCCACTGCCCAACCGTCAATAGCACTAATCATATCTACTGAGTAGAGATCCCACATTGTCGGACTTGTCACGTTACTCCATGAGACTCCGTTCCAACGAATAATCGTTCCAAGAAAGCCCACTATCCATCCATCACTAGAGGTGGCCATGTTCACTGAATAAAGCTCCATCTCTGTCGGGCTTGACACGATGCTCCAGTCGGTTCCATCCCAATGAATTATCGTTCCAACAGAACCTACTGCCCAGCCGTTACTAGCGCTCATCATATCTACCGAATAGAGATTAGCTACTGTCGGGCTTGTCACCGTGCTCCAGTCGGTTCCGTCCCAGTGGATTATAGTTCCAAAATAGCCTACAGCCCAAACATTATTAGCACTGATCATGTGCACTGAGGAGATACTCTCTGTTGTCGGGCTTGACACGGTGCTCCAGTCGGTTCCGTCCCAGTGGATTATCGTTCCATATTCGCCTACTGCCCAACCGTCACTGGCGCTAAGCATAAACACCGAATAGAGCCATGATGTTGTCGGGCTTGTCACGGTGCTCCAGCTTGTTCCATCCCAATGGAGTATATCGACTCCTACCGCCCAACCGTCACCAGCGCTAAGCATGAACACCGAATTGAGGTCATACTCTGTTGGGCTTGTCACGTTGCTCCAGTCGGTTCCGTCCCAGTGGATTATCGTTCCATATTCGCCTACTGCCCAACCGTTATTAGCGCTCAGCATGCACACCGAATAGAGATTTGCTGTTGTTGGGCTCGTCCAGTTCAATGCCACGCCTTCTGCATTTACAATTGGCACACCTACGCACAGCATAACCATCACTACGAGTAGACTTGCCTTTAAAACGAAATTCCTCCACATATCACATCATTCCTTATTTCTTCTGCTTCAGTTTTTAAGACTTATGGCAGAATCCGCGATTGAATTCTAGATGACCTATAATCTCTAAAATGGTTCACTTCAAGAAGGGAATGATTGAACGCCTTACCAAGCCTTTAGCATTACCCCTTCTGGCTCTTTTCCCTTAGTTGCAAAAACCGCCAGTGTTAAAGCCCATAATTGGTCGTCATGACTGCCCGCTTGATGCCAAAACCGCAACTGTCCCAGTTTAGTGTATTCGTATAGTTGTTCGTTAATCTGCTGACAAAGTCTTCTATTAGTAGCATATTTGGATCCTAATTGGATCATGTATGGGAT
>CAZUFG010000044.1:0-8408 GCA_964618655.1 uncultured Candidatus Bathyarchaeia archaeon
GTGTCGCCTGTGGCGGAGCGCCAGCCCGTTGGACACGACGCCAAAACATGAATGTACCTAAAGCCTACAATGTCCTTAGCCTTTGCCACTTTTTCCATGTAGTCACGCCAGAACGCAACCGTAGCCGTAGCCACATAAGGAATGCTATGCGCCACCATAATCTTCGGAAAATCCTTCTTATGCTCAGTCTTGCCCTGAACCACCTTCCCCACCGGAGTCGTCGTCGTCCACGCCCCAAACGGCGTCGCCCCACTCCTCTGCATCCCCGTGTTTCCATAAGCCTCATTATCGTAGCATATGTAGAGCACATCGTCATTTCTTTCCGCCGCGCCAGATATAGCCTGTACACCAATGTCAACCGTGCCACCGTCCCCAGCAAAAACAACCACTTTAACATCCTTCGAACCCTTTTGTTTAAGACCCGCAGCCACACCAGCAGCAACTGCGGCACTGTTTTCAAAGGCACACTGAACGAAAGGTGTTCGCCAAGCGTTCAGCGGATAAGTGGACCCGAACACGAGGAGGCAACAAGCAGGGGTGTACACGACTGTCTTCTCGCCTAAGATTTTCATCGCTTGCCGAACGGCGAGGGCTCCTCCACACCCCGCACAGGCCGTGTGTCCACTTTCAAAGTACTCGGTTTCAGGTAGGGTAGGTAACGTTATCGGCGCTTTTTCTGTCATTTTCTTTTTCACTCCTTCCTCACGTCAATGTGATCATAATACAATTCTCCAGGCTTGACGAAGCTCGGCGGTATCTTGCCAGTTTTTGCAGTTTTCAACATCACGTCATAGCAGTAGCCAACAGTTGATGCTGTAATGTCTCTTCCTCCAAGCCCAGCGATAAAGCCCATGACAGTGGGCTGATTCTTCACGCCGTAAACCGCGCTTTTAGTGTCCGTATACAGAGGACTGCCGAAGCCGAAAGAGGCACAGCGGTCCAGAACGCCCATAACACTAACGTTCTTCGCCATGTCACGCAATTCTTTTGTTGGAAACGGTCTGAAAGACCTCACTTTTACCAGTCCAACAGACTTGCCTTCTTTCCTCATCTGGTCTACCACCGTCCTCGCCGTGCTCACGTTCGTTCCCATAGTGACTAACACGACGTCGGCGTCATCCGTCCTGTATTCCTCAACCAGCCCGTTGCCATACCTTCTTCCAAATTTTTCACCGAACTCTTCAGAAACCTTCATTATCATGTCTCGTGCGTTTTGCATAGCCTTCTCCTGGTTCCATCGAAGCTCAGGCGTGATTCGGTCGTCGGTTAATGGGCCAATGCAGATGGGGTTTTTCACGTCTAGGATGTAGTCCATCTTTAACGGAGGCAGAAAGTCGTCAACTTCCTTCTGCAAAGGAGCATCCACGGGTTCGTATGTGTGACTGAGAATAAAAGCGTCTAGGCAGCAGAACTGAGGCAACAAAACATTACGGTTTTCGCCAACCTTATAGTCCATTATGACCGTGTCCAGAACCTCTTGCCCAGACTCACACCAGAGTATAATCCAGCCAGAGTCTCTTTCCGGCATGGCGTCGTTCCATTCCGCCATGATGTCGATAGGCGCTGACAAAGTGCGGTTGACTATCACCATGCCAACGGGCAGGCGTGCACCCGCACAAACAAAAAGAACTTCATGCATGAGGGCTAAGCCCTGGCTGCTCGTAGCCGTGAAGGTTCTCACTCCCGTGGCTTCAGCCCCATAACACGCGGACAACGCTGAATGTTCAGACTCAACTCGGATGTATTCGCAGCTCATTTCTCCGTTGTTAACGTATTCAGCTATTTTCTCAACAATCGTTGTTTGGGGCGTTATGGGATACGCAGAAACAACTGCGGGCTTGCAGAGCTTCGCGGCGTACGCCGCGGCAATGTTTCCACTCATAATCATTCTTTTGCCCATCTTCACCAGCCCTCCCGCTCCATCACGATCGCGCCTACTGGACATTCGGAGGCGCATATTCCACAACCCTTACAGTAATCGTAGTTGATGCGAACTTGAAAACGCTTGTCAACCTTCTCCCTTTTTATGCTGGCGTCTGGGCAGAAAACCCAGCAGATGAGGCAGCCCGTGCACTTCTTCTGGTCTAAGGCTGGCCGTAAAGACCTCCAACCGCCAGTCTTGTTTCGAAGGGTAGTCGCAGGCTCGGGAACTATTGGCCCAGGCGTGATTTCCTTGCTTGACCCCAACTTCTCTTTGGATGCCATGCTTTTTACCAGCTCTTCAAGAGTTTTTCGTATGCCAAAGCTGCAGCCTTCGCGTTTCTTTCTCCGACGGCGCCAGGCCATTCTTCCTGGATGGTAGCCATCACGCTTTCAAGTTTTACCTCTTCTGTTGCCTTGGCAAAGGCGCCTAACATGGGCGTGTTCAGAACGGGTAATCCTGCAACGAGCAGTTTTAGTTCGAGGGCTATTCCTGTTGCGTCTACCGTTGCTACACGGTATCCCTCGAGTTTTTTGAGTTCTTCTGGCTTTTTCGTGGTGTTTATGATTAGGATTCCGTCTTTCTTCAGTCCTTCCGCAACATCCACAACGTCAAGCAATGTTGAGTCGAGCACCATCACGTAGTCGGGATTGTAGACTTGGCTTCGTATCAAAATTGGTTCTTCGGAGAGGCGAGCAAAAGCCTTGACTGGAGCTCCACGCCTTTCCGCTCCGAAAAACGGGAAAGCTTGGACCCATTTGCCCTCCTTGAATGCTGCGCGAGCCAACATTTCAGCGGCGGTTACGCCTCCTTGACCGCCTCGACCATGAATTCGAATTTCCTTAATCATCTGATTCTTCCTCTGGATTTAGAGATGAGAATATGAGTTCAGTAATATTAGCTTAGCCCTTCAGCGAACTCTAGAACAATCAGAGGAGCACAAGTAAGGCGACTAGAATGGCGCCTACTGCAGAAAAAATAGAGACGGCCAGTGTCTTGCCTTGACTAACCATTTTTTCCGTGAGAAGGCACATGGAGTTTATAGCCTTTTCTCCAATAACTTTGACGTTTGGAATTGTCTGTGTTCGCCACGATACCTCTGCGGGCTCCAGACCGTCTAACGCCCTTACCACAGTCTCTCGTATATAGTCTATCAGTTTCGTTTGGTCTATTGCTTCACCTATGGGATGATAGCCACGTCCAGTCATAATAACGCCGTTTACAACATGCGTGTCGGTTGTGAGAACCTCACCCTCAACGATGCCCATTTCTCGGAGCGTGGATAGAATCTTTTCCCGTAAGCCAGAAATCATGTTATTTCCGTCAATGGTTATGTAAGCTGCTTTCTGAGTGCCAACCTTGGTTACGATTACGCTTATTCCTCCAGGTCCCATGCCATCTTTTATGCTAAATTCCTTTGGGACGACACTCGCAGCTCCTACCTGGAAAGGAGAACACTGACGAGTCAATGCTTCTTCTAGACTTGTTATCGCAGCTTCTTTAAGAACCCCTACCATTTCATGTGGATTACACGAATCGTCAATGCTGTTGTGGGCATTAATCACCACTGAAGAGGACATTCCATGTTTTCCAGCCTCTTTAGCAATGATAGAATCCAATTCTTTGGGCAAGTCTTCCGTGGTTTTAGGCGCCACAGTAAGCGTAAAGAAGGCGCAATCTCCAAAAATTTGGCAACTTGCACTTGCCCCATCCTTTTTGACTCGCACGAATGGTGTAGCCCCATCGTGGAAAGATGGAAAATTGACTGAGTTAAGAACCCCTTCAATGATTTTCTGGTTTTGAAGTTGTGAGGAAAGGTCAAAATCATGTCCGAATAATCCGTGTGGAACGGACACTGTGCATTGCAGTTTGCTTTCTAGCGTGTTTTGAATTATGTATGGGAGAAGACTGCTTCCCACATTTTTGAAGGGCCCTGGATGAAAGCCCGAAACAACCATCATTGCCTTCATCTTTTTTTTGGCTCTTAACGCTAACAGAGAAAGCCTTATGTCTTGTTCGCTCCCAAGTTTCTCAAAGAAGCTTTCGAGTGGCTCGTTCAGATTCTCAGTCCAGTTTGCCATAAACGCCTTAAAAAGAGAAAAAGAGGATATGCCCAACGTTTTTTTGCCAACGTGGTCTAAAGAGGACGTAAATAAAAGAACTGCAAGCAAGGCGAGGAAGACAGAAAATAAGAGCAAGAAGAAGAAAGAGACGCCTAAGCTATACTCTATTAGAGGTCTCATAAAAAAGACAGAAATAATACATAAAATTGGTTGCAACAATGAAGAGACAAAAACTCTTCCCCGGTCAACAAAAGACATAGTGAAGAATACAACAGAACGGAGAATTAACACCGCACAAAACCCCAACAGAAAAAGCTTAACCCAAACATCAACGCTTCTAAGAAAAACACTGACAGCGCTACCAAGAAAAATGAACCCAAACCATAGGAAAATAGAGTAGACAGAAAGTGCGGAACACCGCCTCAAGTTAAAAATTGGGTCCCTTTTCATACACTCACTGGCTAGATAGTCAGCCAGTAAAGTGAGGCAGAAGAGACTGCTACCAAAAGCTAAGCCCAATGCAAGTCCAAAAACGGAAGGGAATAATGGCAAAATCGCCAAAACTCCGCCAAACATACATGCTAAGAAAAGCAAGACGATAACTTTTTTGTGAGATGGAAGAGGGAATAGGGATGAGTAACGTTTCACCATCTTGCTGATGCTTTCATCGAGTATATTGCCCCTTGCCAATGGTAATGCCTTCGCTGATAGTTTCTTAGTGTAGGTTCAAAAATATTAAGGTTGTAAAGTGAAGAGAAGAAATTCGTGACTTGATGATTTTACTCGAACTATCTTTCATAATTTTTAAATAAATTGTTTGCACCTATGTTATAGTAGAAACCTCTAGGAGGAACGTTCCGTATGTTAAGGTATAAGTATACTTTAACAAGAGACGGAAAAAGCCGATGCAAACATGACGAGTTCTACCTACAGGAAACTTCCAGGTATAGGGGTTATACGGAAAAAATATTTCGTGTGTTGCATAATTCTAAAAGACCGTTAACAGTTAACGAAATAAGCGAGTTAACGGGAATTAGGAAGCGTTCAGTGAACGGAGTGATAACATTTAACATTTATGCAGGATACATTAAACGATTATCTCTGTAGAAACTATCTGACAACTGAGACATTAAAGCTCACGCGCATAGCTGAATCCAATGTTTTTCCAAATATCTGAGTCTAACTAAAGAGACAAAACTATATCAAACTTCACGTCCCGATTCCACTCTTCCTACCAGACCCCCCTCGAGACTGGCCCCAATTATTTTTTTGTCGTGCATCCGTATGTTTTCTCCTCAAAATATCCTTAAAACCTCTCCTTGGATGATGCTTTCTTGAGGGACATCAAGTATGTGGGATAGGAATTTTTTGGTTTCCTTAAGATCCATTTGATATTCAAATTCAACTGTCCATCTGCCTCTTTCTTTTATGAGTCTTGGAACTATAGAGTACGGTAAGCCACATCTAAGAGTTTTGCGAATGACTTCTCGACTTATTATTGCAAACTCACTCACATCTTCTGAGTTTTGAACATCAACTGCAAGAGCTTTAAGCTGAAGTTTATCCTTAATCTTTGTGACACTAATTCTCTGTGGAAGTGGAAGCCTCTCCTCGTAAACAAAAACATTGCCTTTAAGGGAGCATATGCGAAAGATTTGCTCCGAAGCTTTCAACTCGAACACTGCCATCTCAGATTGTTTGGAGAGGCGCGCAAAATCCTCGAAAACTGCACAACTGATGACAGCCGCACAGGTTTCTGAAATTGTCATGGTTTCTATTTATCACACACTCTGTATTTTATACTTATTTCAATCATTTTGTGTATCGTGGAGTGGATCTTTGACTCTACTATCGTCATGATATTTTTGTTTTCGAGAAACTTGGCAAAATCGTGCTAGTGTCTAGAACACTAGGGTCTTTCTGATTTTATTGATCACGAATTTTGTGACACTCTCTGAAGCGGGAACAAAAAGCTCTCATCCGTACAATTCAAACTCCAGAACAGCGAGCACATCATACTGACCGGAATTATGGGAGCTTCTACAACTTCTTCATACTTTAGAAGTTTTTCCAGAACTTCTTTCTCTTTGCCAGGAACAACGTCGATGAGAACAAACGCTCTATGTTTACCCTTCATTTCGCGAGCGCTCATCTACATGGCCCTCAAAATTAGCTTATCATAACGTTATTAAAGAGTTTTGACGATTACTGTGGGAAGTCGTCATAGTTTGTAGCCAAGTTTCCTTAAGAAATCCTTCCGCGCCTTAATGTCCTTCTCTGTTTCAATTCCTTTGCTTTTCAGGCCGTCTACAACACCAAGAATTCCTCTGCCTTGTTTCGTTTCAGCAACAATGACTTCTAGAGGATTAGCGGTCGCTGCATGGATGCTGCAGACTTCGGGCACCTGCTTGATTTTGTCCAAAACATTGATGGGAAAGGCATTCTTAATGAAGATAATAAAGGAGTGGCCGCACCCCAAGTCCATCGCATAACGTGAAGCCAAACCCCTAAGCTCTTCGTCGTTGCCTTCGCATCTTACTAGACATGGCCCAGAGCTCTCGCAAAAGCCTATGCCAAACTTGATGTTGGGAACGGAGCTCACTAAGGCCTCGTATAAGTCCTCTACAGTTTTGATGAAGTGTGCCGTGCCTAACACTACATTGCATTCTTTGGGCACCTCGATCTTTACTAATTTAAGCTCCAACAATCTCACCTTTCGTAACTTACCCCTTCTCTTATTAAGAATAAGACCTCTATTAATTTCTTTAACGAACAAATGAAGGTGTGAAAATGAAGGCAGCGGTTCTTTACGGCAAAGGAGACATGAAAATCAAAAATGTCGACACGCCACAGATGAAAGATGACGAGGTCCTCATAAGAGTTAAGGCTGCAAGCATATGCGGAACAGACGTCCACTTTTACAAAGGGGAGATGGAAACGAACACTCCCAGAATTTTGGGGCACGACTTTTCAGGCATTATTGAAGAAACTGGGAAAGACGTAAAAGGTTTTTCAAAGGGCGACAAGGGCACTGCCGAAATCGTGAGGTACTGTGGAGACTGCCACTTCTGCAAAATCGGAAACTATCAGCTTTGCGTAAACGCAGTTTACATGGGTTTCGAAGTTGACGGCGCATTCGCCGAATACGTTGCTGCACCAGCAAAAAACGTGCTCGAGATTCCAGACAACGTTTCGTTTGAGGAAGCCGCCATAATGGAGCCAGTAGCCCTCGCCTTACATGTTATGGATTTTGTTCAGCCAAAAATCGGAGAGACCATGGCGGTTCTAGGCCAAGGACCCGTGGGCTTGGTTCAGACGCAAGTTGCCAAGCTGTCTGGAATGAGAGTTGTGGCTATAGAGCCAACAGAGGAGAGACTAAAGTTAGCGAAAGAGTTTGGGGCAGACTACCTTGTTAATCCTAACAAAGAAAATGTAAAAGACGCCGTTTCAAAGGTAACTGGCGGCTTGGGCGTGGACTGTTCTGTAGAGGCTGTGGGTCTGCAAAAGACAGTGGACCAAGCCATGGAAATAACTAGGAAAGGAGGAAAAGTCATCATAGTTGGCTCCAGCAAAGGACTTCGCGGCCCACCTGTAAGGCATGAGGACATGGCGTGTTATGCGGTATCGGACGGCGGAACACGCAAATACCCTATCGCTCTGAGTTTAGTTTCACAAGGAAAGGTCAACGTCAAAAAGTTAATTACTCGCGAGATCCCGCTGGAGAAGCTTCCTCAAACCATGGAGTTGTTGGCGGATGGAAGGCTTTCTGTGATTAAAGTTATCGTGAAGCCCTGATCACGGTTAGGTTGAAGGGACTCAGTAGTGGAAAAAGCAATCATCCCCTTTTCGGGGGATCATCGTACCTCGATTCTTCATCGTCCAACTAAACAATAAAGGCGAAGAGGCTTAAAACGTTTAATGCGAGTTTCTGTTGAACTCCGTAGTTGATGTCATTAAAAAATAAAAATCGGACTAGCCTGGGGGTCTAGGGGAAGAGATGAAATCTAGACGTTAGGCTGGTTTTGTTTTGTTGATGGGCCCTGCAGTGGGCTCTGTTCGGGGAGGCAAAATCAAACTTCTTGGGCGTGGAGGGTATGGCGACGTACACATGCCTTCCCATGTACGTCGCAGAGAGTACTCACTTAACTTGAGTTGATACTGGGGTTTTCAGGCTTTCGTGTTGGCGGGCCCGCAGGGATTTGAACCCTGGTTCTCCGGCTCCGAAGGCCGGCGCCTTAATCCTGACTGGGCAACGGGCCCTCTTCTAACGAAATACTGTGGTGAATGGATTAATAGTTTCTTATGGCTGTTTAACGGAACGCTTTTAACAGCCAAACGTATTTTTCCTAGTTTGTCAGTCTTTCAGAGCGGGCCGGTAGCTCAGCATGGTTAGAGCGTTCGGCTGATAACCGAAAGGTCGAGAG
>CAZUFG010000045.1:0-8318 GCA_964618655.1 uncultured Candidatus Bathyarchaeia archaeon
CAAGAAGACTGGATTGAATACACACCACTCGATATTATACGATGTCTAGAATGCGAGCCAAACGGCTGTTTTGTGGCAGAAGACCGAAGGAAGCCGATAGGACACGTTTTTTCAATAAGCTATGAAAAGGCTGGCTGGATCGGCCTACTAATTGTTCATCCTGACCATCGAGGACGCGGTGTTGGCACAATGCTGATGATAACGGCTATCAACTATTTGAAGAGAATCGGCGTCGAAACGATTAGGCTAGAAGCGGTTCCAGAAGCGGTTAGGCTATATCAGCGCCTGGGATTTGTGGAAGAGTTCGACTCACTCAGGTTCTGCAAAGAACTAAAACGAGAAGGAGTCTATGCAGAGAGCTTAAGAAAAGAAGTTTTCATTGCCCAAAAGAAAGACTTAGAGAATTTAGCAGATTTTGACTCTAAATATTTTGGGGCTAACCGCTTAAAGGTGCTGGAACGCCTTCACCGAGATTATCCCAAAAACTTTCTTGCCGCTCGGGAAGGAAGAAGGATTACTGGATACATTGTGGGAAGAAAGACGTTAAAGGGTTACTGGGTTGGTCCGTGGGTCTGCAATCCAACAAGGCCAGACGTGGCAAAGAGGCTGTTCCTCTCCTGCGTCGAAGCGCTAGACAGAAAGGGTGAGTTGAGAGTAGGGACCCCAGCCGTAAACTCTTCTGGAACACGATTGCTGGCAGACTTAGGATTTAGACAAACCTCAAAAAGCGTTCGGATGATTTGGGGCAAACACGAATACTCCGGAAACCCCGAAGGGGTCTTTGGCATAGGAGGACCAGAAAAAGGCTAGTCTGGTTCGGTTCATTGTTTTGCTTTTTCTCGTTCCAATAACAAGTATTCCTTAGTAAATCCATGTTTCTTGTATAAGCGTATGGCTCGCCTGTTCTTTTTCTCGGTTCCCACAAAAAGCTCCACGATTCCCGCATCATCAGCCCGCTTAATCACTTCTTCTAATAGTTTTGAGCCGATACCCATGCCTTGATAGTCTTTGTGGACAAAGAGGTTGGGGATAGTAGCCTCATACCATTTTTCCCAAAGCGAAGGCAGAATGTAATAGTCTATGAAGCCGACAACCGCGCCGTCTAGTTCAGCTACGAGTATCACGTAGTTTTCGGTTGCCAGAAGCTTTTTTAACGCTTTTCTAGCCCACTCTTCGTCTTGCAGATAAATCGTCTTCAAAACTCCGATCATGCTGTCGGCGTCTTTGCTTGAGGCTTCTCGAATGACCAAACTGCTCATGAGCCTTAATTTACCCATGAACCCCTCTCTAAACTTTTCTGACGCCAGTTTAACGACGCTTGGCTTGTATCAAAACTATTGTTTCAAACGCAACCTTCTTCTCCGCAACAACCGTCACATCTAGCCTCTTCTCCTCCAGTTTTCGCACAGTCTCCCTCACGTTAGAAAGGGTTGACTGAACCAACAAGATTCTACCGTCCCTTTCCAAATACTTTGGCGCTTCTGCCAAAAACCTGTCAATGAGTTGTCTTCCAGTTGGTCCGCCAGCCCAAGCTCTTCCCAACCATGTTCTCTGTTCCCACGCCTCTGAAGGCAGATACGGAGCGTTAAAAATGATCAAGTCGAACTTCTCATTTTTGTTTAAGGGCTTGAAGAGGTCACCTTGCCTTATGTCCATCTTCCTAATGACGCCGTGAAGTTTTGCATTCATCCTAGCACAACGAACCGCATGGGGATTAGAGTCTATGGCAACAACCTTCCTCGCCTTTTCCGCCGCCAAAATCCCTAGGACTCCGCACCCTGTTCCCATATCAAGCACGACGTCATCCTTGTTGACGACTAGATTTTCGGCAAGAAGAAACGTGTCTTCTGCAGACTCGTAAACATTCTCTAAAACATAAAAAGAACGGTCGCCGAAGAAGATGGTTTTCCTAGCTTTTCTCGATGATTTCATTGGTTAGGGCTCCAAAGTCTTCTGGCGCCAACTCCCGCACACGCTTGTCATGAAAGAGTAGCGAGTCAGCTATTCTTGTTGCGTCTGGTCCAGTTATTCCACGTTTTTGCAGAAAGGGAATGACCGCGTTTCTCACCTTCCTGTTCCGCTGAGTAAACAGCACTCGAACGAGTTCGGAGAAGGCTTTCTTATTCTTCACTTGAAAGGGCGGTGGCTTCGGTCTTAAACGCACAATCATGGAGTCCACTTCGGGCGGTGGAAAAAACATGTTTCTAGGCACGTAGTCTAACTGTTCCACCTCAGCCCGATAGTAAGTGTTGACCGTCAGCCTCCCATAATCTTTGCTGCCAACAGGAGCAACTAGACGCTCGGCAAGCTCCTTCTGGAAGGCCAACACGGCGCAGTCAAACTTTCTATCCAAAAGCCAGAACAACAACGGAGAGGAAATAGAATATGGAGGGGTGGAGACCACCTTATTAAAAGGTGGAACAGAAACTTTCAGCACGTCTCCCTCGATTAGGTCTACGTTCTGTAAGCCGCGAAACTGATTCCTCAGTACGCTTACTAATCTAGAGTCAATTTCAACCGTAACAACGCGTTTACACTTTTTAGAGAGTAATTCTGTGAGGAAGCCTAAGCCAGCGCCCACTTCTAAAACCGTGTCCTCTTCACCTACGGACGCGTAGGAGATCATTCTCTCCAACAAGGCGTTGTCAACGACAAAGTTCTGTCCTAAACGTTTCTTAGGAAAAACTCTGTAGTGGCGAAGTACATACTTCGTTTTTTGAAGAAGACTCATAGTCTTGCCACTAAGGTGCTCTTGTAAACAGCCTATACTTGCTTTCGCCCGCCAACTCCTCTAAAATCCTCTTCACAATGAGTTTGGTGGGGTTCGGTATGTTAGCCCGCTGCTGAAGGTCTTCAAAGTTTTGGAAAGGCTTTCTTTCTCGCTCGTTGATGATCTGCCACATGTACTTTTTCCCAATTCCCGGAATCAGCTCTAGCGCGTGCATTCTAGGCGTTATGGCTTGAGCCGTGTTAAAGAAGTTAATAAACCAGCGCTCACGATTCAGTACGACCTTCTCCAGCAATGCGACCAATTCCAATTTGGCGTTGCTAGTCAGTTCATCATAGCCAATCCGCCCGATTATGTATGTGATTTGGTCACGGGCGTCTTTTCCGACATAAACCCTGTCATGAGATTTGAGAATGACTCCTTCCTTCACAATCGCCTCTAAGAGGGTAAAATACACTTCTCCAACAACCTGAACTAGGGCGCCTGCCCGATATCCCGGCCTGGCTCCAGGCCTTCCGTGGGGGAGATAGTCCAGAATGTATGCGTATTCTTCATAAAGCGGTTTCCTTTCGTAAACTTCCTCGTTTCTCTCTCCTTGTGACAAGTTACCACGCATGTTGTTTTCCGCCCTGCTTCCGCTAAAAAATTAGAAAAGAATTCATCGTTTCGACGGTTGTCTTGGGCACGGCTGATTTCCCTTATTAAATTCCATGAAATTTATACAACGACCCTTTATTTAGTTTTTACGAATCCGAAAGAAGTGTCCGTATTGGTTAGGTTTTGGTTTCGATTAGAATTTTTACACAATATAAAAAGTGACTCCCACCAATCAGGGTTTATCCGTGTAAACTTGTTTTTGAAGGAATCAAAGGTTCGGATGGAAATAAAATATTCTGACAATAAACATAACCATTCAGAAAGATTTGACTTGTGTTTGTGAGTGCCGTCGTAGATTCTTGCGAGCGGGTTAACTGGAATGGACGTTAGAAACAACCCTCGAGGTTTTAAGATGCGCTTTATCTCTCGCAACGCATCATGTACGTCGCTGCAGTGCTCTAACGTGTCTAAAGCCGTAACTATGTCAAACGAGCCATCCTCAAAGGGGGTTCTTTTTTCTATGTTAGCCTCAAAGAAGTTAAGTTCTGGAAATAATGCTTGAGCCTGTTTGACGGCATACTTTGAAATGTCACATCCCGTTGCAGAATATCCCTTTCGGCTTGCCATTTTAACTAAGAGACCGAAAGCGCACCCTACATCAAGGAATGTTCCACGTTTACGATATTTGTTTATAATAGAAAGCGCTCTTCTGAACTTGATTTTATTGTAAATCAGTTGAGGAAACCTGCTGTAACCTCTTCTATATCCTTTGTTGGTTTTGCCAGAGAAATATTCTTCATTATAAATCAACGTGTTTTTCACAATCCTTCTCTCGAAGATTTGGGTTATTTAAATTTTGTATTACCTACGTCACGAGAATCTGTTAAACATTTTTCTTTCTATACTCATCCAGAGAAGCCAGTATCTGTTCTAGCTTGGAGGCGTCCATTATTCTGCGTCCACCAGTCAGAAAGACTCGAATTTCTTCTATGCTTTCGGGCATGCAATTAACCATTTGAACAGCCTCCTCCTCTTCCAGTCCAAATTCTTTGGTGAGTTTGGCTACAAGTTCTTCCGCTGCCTGTGATTCGATTTTAGAAAATTTAGTTGCGTAGTCTAGTGACCT
This sequence comes from uncultured Candidatus Bathyarchaeia archaeon, assembly GCA_964618655.1. GTDB lineage: Archaea > Thermoproteota > Bathyarchaeia > Bathyarchaeales > Bathyarchaeaceae > CAZUFG01. Next base: position 4,452 of record CAZUFG010000045.1, read on the forward strand.
TCGTTGAAATTGGTCGAGGTGTTCCTCCCCTATCGTTTCTAGCATCTTTTTTACTTGTGGAACCGTGAGAGATTGTTCTTTCAAAGCTTTTCTAGGCATTTTGCTCCCCCCGGACATGACCGAGATGTTCTGGGCGAACGATTATCTCTTTAACAGCCTTTCCTTGTGGAACATTGACGATGTACGCCCTGCCTTTCCTATTCACTATCACGCCAGTCTTTCCGTGAAACCTTCGGTGCGGCATCCCCTTATGAACACTGGGATTTATCTTGACCACAACTTTTTCTCCAGGCTTATACTCGTAGAGCAGTTTGCTCAGTCCAGTTTTTCCTCGTTCTCGGGGCTCCCTCCTCAATAGTTCACGAGTTTTCGCACGATAGCCTTTCGCTTTTCTCATTTTTCTGGTCCCTTCAGAATAACGTTTAAGACGTCTAACGTAATAGGCTCAGCCTTAGTGCTAAGAATTTTGGCTAGGCTCGGGTCGGTTCGTCCTTCGTCGCCAGTTATCAGCTCTTTTATGTAGAGGCCTCCTTGACAGCGTATTCTTAATTCTGCTCCGTTTGGTGCCAACCTCTTTATTTTCGCCTCATATATGTATTTTTCCCGAACCATGTCTGCTCTCCGATGTAGCACTCGTCTAGGCGTTTTCTGATGAACTACCGCGTTAGTGAGGGTCTTCTCAACGGTCTCTAATTCTTTATCAGAAACTTCTCTGCCAAACTCGACAACTGCCTTGTAAAGTTTCTCAGCTGCCTCAGTCTTTTTTAGTCTCCTCACCAAGTCTTTGTCTCCAAAACGCAAGCCTAAAACCTTAACTTTTCCCTGCGCCTGATTGTTAATTGTCTTTGCAAGTTCTCGCAGGTTTATGAACCGTTTTTTAGGCTTTTTAACCTCTATTACGAAGGGTCTTCCACGCCCTAGCATGCGGGCGTCGATGTCTTCTCTCCCAGCCGCATGAAATGACACGTCTTCTCCCGAAGTTTTCTCTAAAGTCGGTCCTGCAACTATCTCCTCAACCGATTCTGGGTACATTTTTCCTGTCCAGTTACATCGTGGACAGCCTTTACCCCTGCATTTTACGCAAACCCATTTCGATTGAGGAATCCTACGAGTTAGTTTTCGGTATCTTCCCGCAATGTATAGGGGGTTGACTTGAAGTGTGACTTGTTCAGTAAAGGGGTTGACGAGGACAACTAAATCTGGCCTCTTATACTCTGCCATCTTCCCCGTGGCTTCAGACAGTTTCTTCCCCATACTACGACTGAACTCGTTCCGCATGCTCTCTCCGTGCGCAATTTCAAACTCGGCTCTAAATTCGTCTTCTCGTTCCTCTATTTCGATTGGCAGTTCCACACCCACCAAAAAAGTAGTGTATTCATAGTCTTTCAGTTTTCTACGAGAGCGGTTCACAAGCTTGTCTATGAGCTCAAAACTGCCTTCACAAAGGTGACAAACATGCTTCTCGCCTGCTTTCTTTTTCATTCTTCTAAGGATTTCAGCGGCCATGTCAAAGGCCCCATTGGACGCTAAAGTTTTGAGTATTGAGAATCCTGTTTTCTCTTCTGACAGCGCAAGTTGATGGCCCTTCATGGTTAGGAGGAGTTTGAGGGCTTCGCCTCGTTTTTCATTTTCCAAGCCGTAGCCTAAAAGGGCAAACTGTCTACCTAGGCAGTGGTTGCAGAGCGGATATTTTTCAAGCATTTTTTGTGCTTTTTCGAGGATTTCCATGAAGCCTTTCTTCCGCTATAATATCATTTTTCTCGGTTATTATTTCGGCATTTGGAGTTTCTTTCCTAAAAATGGAAGCCCCTTCCTTCTTATGGTTTTCATCATCTTTCTCATCATCGAGTACTGTTGTAGAAGTTCTTTCACTTCTTTTTCGCTGGTGCCTGAGCCTCGTGCAACACGCCTTATCCTTGAAGAGCTGAACACCTTTGGGTTTTCCCTCTCCTTCGGCGTCATCGAGCTGATGATTACTCGCCATTTTTCTAGGCGGTCTTCAGCCATTTCCATCATTTCTTCGGGCACATCATAACTCAGCCCAGGAATCATTTTTAGGAGACGCTTAAAAGGACCCATACTCTTCATGGATTCAAACTGTTCGTACATGTCTGTTAGGGTGAACCTGCCGCTTAGGAATGCTCGCATCTTCTTTTCAGGAACTTTCACCTCTGCCTCGCGGACTTTATCGATGAGGCTCTGGAGGTCGCCCATGCCTAATAGCCTGCCAACAAATCTTGACGGGACGAAGGGTTCTATGTCGTCAATTTTTTCGCCCGTGCTGATGAACCGTATTGGTGCCCCAATAGCGGCAACTGCAGAGAGTGCGCCTCCACCTCTCGCAGAGCCATCAAGTTTTGCGACAAAAATTGACCCAATAGGCGTGGCTTCGTGAAAGGCTTGGGCTTGTGTTGCTGCCTGCTGGCCTATGGTTCCGTCGATTAGCAAGATCACTTCGTCGGGTTGAATCGCTCTCTCCAGCGTCTTCATTTCCTGAATTAAGCCTTTTTCTTCTTTGTGTCGTCCAGCCGTGTCGATTATGACAATATCGTAGTTGAGAAATTGTTTCAGCCCATTTGAGGCGATTTTTATGGAGTCTTTGTTCTGGGGCTCTCCATATATGGAGACGTTTGCTCTTTTTGCGAGTTGTTGGAGTTGGTCGTAGGCTCCGGGTCTGTAGGTATCTGTGCAGACCAACGCTGTTTTGAGACCTCTTTTTTGGAAGTATCTGGCTAGTTTTGCGGCGCCTGTCGTCTTGCCTGAGCCTTGAATCCCCACGAGCATGAGGACTTTTCTTTTTCCAGCTTCTATTTTGAGTGGGGCTGGCTTTTCGCCGAGAAACCTTGTTATTTCTTCGTAGACTACTTTTATCACGTGTTCTCGTCTGGAGACACCGGGGGGAATTTTTTCTTTTAGGGCTCTGTCCTCTATGCGCTTGGAGATTCCGAGGACCAGCTTCACATTAACGTCGGCTTGGAGCAACGCCCGCTGAAGGTCGCGAACCAGCTCCTTAACAGCCTCTTCGTCTACGACTGGGGCTCGAAAAATCTTTCTTAGTGCTCCGTAAATTGAAGAGCCGAGACGTTCTAGTGCCATGCTTCATCTCCAGCTTTAAGCTCGTTTCGCCTTTAAATACGTATCTTAGCTAAGATTGCCCTTACATTTCTGGTTGCTTGCAGTTCCTAAAGTTAAAGCCATTTCCTTTCTTTTGTATGGTTCTTTAGAGGTCTTTGCTGTTTCACTAGTTTCTCCAAGTTTGTGGCTGTTCTAAACACTGTATTTATATCAAGGGTGGCATTCTTGGTTGATAGGAAATCAGGTTGACGGTTGAGACATGGAGAGGGCAGGTAAGCGAGCCATGAAGAAGATTATGAAAGTTGGGTTACTTTGTCTAATAGCCATAGTACAGGTGTCAACGATTGTTGGCGGATTTATTGCTTCTCAGCAAATGTCTGAAACGCTGGGGCAATCCCTGTGGCGTTACAAGGAGTTGTACGAGGAGACCCACGGGGGCATTATCGATTATGGTCTTCCTCCAAATCCCTTTTCGCCCCTCCTTCCCTTGGTTCTTTTGGGTTTATTTTTAACAATAGTGTTACTTATCGACGAAGTTCGCCGTAAGAACGTAGAAAAGTAACTTCACCACAACTCTTTTCTCTTTGTCTTTAAGAGTCTTAGGCGGTGAGGAGTGATGCTGTTTGTCTCAACCCGTTAAAATCGTGGAAAGAAAGCCCGTACCATCGGATGCCATAATGCTCTATGGGCTTCCAGACGTGGGACTCGTCGGTCTAATAGCAACAGCACATATAGTGTCCGAGCTTAAACTGACAGAAATCGCCTACGTTGACTCAGACATTCTATCTCCAA
>CAZUFG010000046.1:0-2561 GCA_964618655.1 uncultured Candidatus Bathyarchaeia archaeon
AGGAGAACTTGCCCATGGAACGAATTACCATGGTTCATGGCGCTGGCGGAACCATAATGCACGACTTAATCAAAAATTACGTGGTAAAATATTTAGGTGGAAGTAATGCTGAGGTTCCGCTAGAAGCCCTAGATGACGCGGCAGTTATCAACGACATAGTTTTGAAGTCTGATTCACATGCAGTAAAGCCCATTTTCTTCCCAGGCGGAGACATTGGCAGGTTGGCGGTTTCAGGCACCGTTAACGACATTGCGGTTCTTGGAGCAGAGCCAACTGCACTCACTTGCGGCTTTGTACTGGAAGAGGGTTTGGCAATAGCGGATTTGGAGAGAATTCTGGAGAGCATGAAAGAAACATGCAGAGAGGCTGAAGTCTACGTCATCACTGGCGACACGAAGGTCGTCGAAAAAGGAAGCCTCGGAGGATGCGTCGTCAACACGTCAGGGATTGGCAGACGAAACGAGGCGTTAGAGAAAAACATTAGAGAGGTGAAGAAGCACCGCACGTTCAACGCCCGTTGGGTTCTCGACTCAAACCTACGCGAAGGAGACAAAATCATCGTTTCTGGCACGGTTGGCGATCATGGCTTAGCCGTTCTGTCAGCCCAGGAAGGCTACAGTTTTAGCAGCCGAATCAGGTCTGACGTGTCGCCTTTGAACAAGCTGATACTGCGCCTCTTAAACGTGGGTGGGATTGTGGCGATGAAGGACCCTACACGAGGCGGCTTGTCCAACGCCCTAAACGAGTGGAGTGAAAAGTCGAAGGTTGGCATACTCGTGAGGGAGGATAGGATACCAGTTCGCGGAGATGTTAGGGCGGCGTGTGAAATGTTAGGCATAGACCCTCTAGAAGTGGGAAACGAGGGCAAAGTCGTAATAGGCGTAGTGCCCCAAAAAGCAGAAGAAGTATTAGCAGCGCTTAGAGTGACGAAGGAGGGCAAAGAAGCAGAAATAATAGGAGAGGCAACTGAAGAGTTCAAGGCAGTTGCGATGCAAACGAGCGTAGGCGGAAAAAGAATCTTGGCACCGCCTATAGGAGACCCAATACCGAGAATATGTTAGATTCTCTTATCTGTTCTCATTGGAGAACATTTTGTTCTTCAAGCAGAGCTATTTAGATGAATGCACTTCAACAAATCTTAAGGAGGAACATGTGTTGACCATTAAACTTGTTGGAGGAAGCCTCTTGGCTTTGATAGTCGGAGTTGTCATTGGAATGCCCATCTTGGTTCAAAATCTAGTCTTGGGAGAACCGCCTAAAGTTTATGCTGAGGTTGTCTACGCCTATTTTGGGCTTCAGCCTTTTGGCGAAAATGTTTCCGGATTATATGGTAGGCAGACGATTTCATACATATTTATTTTGAATGTGACTAATCTTTCAAATCAGCCTGTAATAGCAAATAGCTTCGAGGTATCAGCAGCTGAGTCAATGAGGTTTTTCAACGCAACCGACGGCTACGTCAATGCTACCGAACCTAACGACATTGTGTGGAGTAATACAACTCAAGTGCGCTACATAGGTAAGGGCGGAATAGGTTGGGGATCCAGAAATGGCGTCGTAAGTCGATCTGAAAACTTCTTAGAAGGCAATGCGTATTACTGGTCTTCGAATGCTTCTAAGCTGGTGGCTCTTACGGGGGTGGTTGAAATCTCCGACTTGGCTCTTCATGCGTTAAGAGTTGGGAAGATATTCGTGTTCTCACATGTTGGAGGAAAAGTCTATGAAGGGCGTCTCTCAATTTCTGGTGCTTACGTAATAAAGGGGATAGAGTTAGAAATTATTGAGAGTCGAGAGTTTGTTTACAATGTGTTGTTGGGTGCGAATCAATGGTTACACATTGATAACGATGGAACTAGCGTGTACATTGTGTCGGAGAGTTAATCTTGCCGCCCAAGGAGGAGATTGAAGGCACTACTTTCAAGGTTTACCTATACTTGGTGAAAGAAGCAAAGCCCGTAGGCCCAAGAGATGTGATGCGAGGCGCCGGCCTTAGCAGTCCAAGTGTGGCTTATAGACATCTTCAGAAGCTTGAAAGCCTTGATTTGGTTCAGAAAGATGTTTATGGCGACTATGTTGTGAAGGAGAAGACGACGTTTAAGGGTTATGTTTGGGTTGGGCGTAGCCTTATGCCTAGACTGGTTTTTTATTCTTTCTTTTTTCTTGGTTTGTTCATAATTGAACTTATTGTTGTTGCACTCCGCATCGTTGGAAACGAACCGCTTGAACCAGAACTTCTATTTTTGACTTTTGTAACAAGTGCTTCTTCTGCATTGTTTATGATTGAAGGAATCGTCTTGCTTCGAAGGTTAAAGATGAAGAATCAATAGAAAGCGGCAAAATTTGCCGTATGGAAAAATTCTCGTTGCAAGCCTTAGAAAGGGTTATCTTCACCGAGCACCATGTTTCACTCTTTATTAGACGACGTATTATGAAATGAACTTTTGATAGGGACGAGGTGACAATGTGGTATCAAAGGTTGCGATAGTTGAGTTCGATGAAGACGTTCAAGAGTCTTTCAGGCAAGCGCTCAAACTTATCGGGAAAATAGATGACTTAAACAC
>CAZUFG010000046.1:2661-8257 GCA_964618655.1 uncultured Candidatus Bathyarchaeia archaeon
TAGATGACTTAAACACGGTGGACAGGTCTGTCGTCGTCAAGGTGGGAGTCTACGACCATAAAAAGAAGACTCATCCAACAGTCAGCGTAGTTAATGCGATCACTAACAGCTTTGATAGGGCTCCACAGATTTTCTTGGCTGAGTCGGACAACTACATTGGCAAGGGTATGGAACGGCTGCAAATCTGGAAGGAGTTATTTACTACACGAGTTGTGCCTTTCAATCTCTCAGAGGACAGTACCACTAGGGAAGTCAAGATTGCCGATGAAAAAATTGGTTTATCCCACGTACTCTTCAAGCCCAACGTCCTTGTGAGCACCCATACCTTACGCAAATATGAGAAAGGAACTATTTTGAAGAATCTTCTAGGCTTGATTCCAGACAGAAAGAAAGTGAGGTTCCACAAGAAGCTAGAAACAACCCTCCTCGACATCTATGAAGCCGTAGGTGGAATAGACCTCGCTGTCCTGGATGGCACATACACCTATTTAGACCCAAACTCAGACAAAGGAATAAGAACAAACATCCTCTTGGTTGGCAGAGACGCCATCGCTGTCGAGGCAGTCGGAACCACCCTCGTCGGCTTAGACCCTGAAAAATTGCCAGTGATACAGGAAGCCATGAACAGAGGTCTCGGTGAAGGGGACGTTAAGAAAATCGAGGTTTTGGGAAGGTCTATAGAAAGCCTCAAAGAAAAATTTTCGCTGCAGAAAACTTGACTGTTAGGCTATACGTCGCCATGGCGGAGTACATTCATAAGAGACACTAAACTAGACAATAATGTACGTCGCAAAACAGAAAAAAATGTTCGGCTCCTGTTCCACAGCCTATCTTTGCTTCGCCCAGATTCTGCAAGTGCCCTCAATCGAAACCATGCATGCACCTTTTGGCTTCTGCGGCGTACAAGCCTCCATAAACAATGGGCATTCATCTGGCTTAATCTTCCCAATCATCACGAGATGGCATTGGCAACCGGGCAACAAGTCTCTGCCACGCTCAACTTTTACGTTATATTTTTTACGTGCATCAAACTGCACATACTCTTCCTTCAACGCTAACGCTGATGATGGCAGTTTTCCCAAGCCTCTCCATTGGCCGTCAACTACACCAAACACTTTTTCGACCAGTCGCTGAGCCTTCACGTTTCCTTCCCACGTAACCGACCGTGTATACTCGTTCTCCAGCCTTGCCTCGCCTTCGCTTATCTGCTTTAAAAGCATCGAAACCGCGAACAGAACGTCTAGTGGCTCAAAACCAGCAACGACGGTTGGCATCCGATAAGCCCTCGGAAACATTTCGTAGGGCTTCAACCCAATCACAGTTGAAACGTGACCAGGCGCGATGAAACCATCGATGTGTAGGTCGCCAACGCCTAAGAGTAACTCCATGGCTGGAGGAATCAGCCTATGCGAAACAAGAAAACTAAGATTGTGGGGCGGTTCACTAACGACTTCTATTGCGGTAGAGGGTGCAGTAGTTTCAAAGCCAATGGCTAAAAAAACAAACTCTTTGTCTGGTTCTTTCTCCGCCATCTTCACTGCGTCGCCAACACCATAAACAACCCGAACATCCGCGCCAGAAGCCTTCGCCTCCTGAAGCGACAATTCTGAGCCAGGCACACGAATCACGTCGCCAAACGTCGCAACTGTTACTCCATCATGCGCCAACTTTATGGTCTCATCGATTTCAGCCGCTGGGAGCACACAGACGGGGCAGCCTGGCCCAGCGATGACATCGACGGTTTCAGGAAGGAGCGCCCTCAACCCGTAGTGAGTTATGGTCCATTCGTGGGTTCCGCAGACGTGACAAATCTTGACGCTGTATGAGGGGGCTATACTTCTGATGTGAGCCGCAACCTTCTTCACTAGTTTTGGGTCTCTGAAGTTTAACTGTTCCATTGCCAGCATTACCCCCGTTCTACGTGACTAACCTTACGCTCTTGATAACGCATTCTTTGCCCCCAACGATTTCGACTACGCCTCCGCATTTTGGGCAGTGAAGCGTCGGAACTGGCACATGATACATGGGGTCGTCTTCATACTTGAAGTCTCCCTCGTAGCCGCAGTTGCGGCATTTGACAACGCCGTCCTTCTCCTGAATGTAAAGCCTCGAGTCCTCCATTATAGTGCCTTTCACCAACAGCCGATACGAAAAACGAACCTGCTCAAGGCCTAGAAACGTGAGTTTTCCTATGATGAGATGAACCGCCACGACTTTCTCTGCCTTATGTTTCTCAGCCTCTCGAAGAACGTTTTCCACGATCTGTGAAGTTACAGAAAACTCGTGCAATTATTTATGACCAGCCTGTCAGAGTCCCAGCGCCCTAACCACTTCCGTTATGCCTTCTCCATTTCGACAGTTGGTTATGGCAACCTTCGCGTTTGGATTAACTTTCTTAACGTCCATTCTTAATTTCTCGACGTCTACTTGCATCGGCTTGGCGAGGTCCACCTTGTTTATGACTACAACGTCCGCGTCCATGAAGATGAACGGATGCTTTATCACCATATATGGGCCTTCGGTAACACTAATCACTACAATGCGCTTTTCTGAGCCCAACGGAAAATCAGCGGGGCAGATGAGGTTGCCCACGTTCTCTATAAACAGCAAGTCAAGGTTTTTTAAGTCAATTCTTTGAAGTGCTTTTCTCACCAGATTAGCGTCTAAGTGGCACTCTTTTCCAGTGTTTATCGCAACCACCTCTACGCCATGCCTGCCAATCAGTTCAGCATCGATGGTTGTTGCTAAGTCGCCCTTAAACGCGGCGATTCGGTATTTTCCCTTTAACTCCTTGACCAGCTTTTCAATGAGGGAGGTTTTCCCCGAGCCTATCGCGCCCATAACATCGATGGCTGTTACGCCGTGTTTCCGCAAGAACTCTCTATTCTGGGCTGCCAGTTTTTCATTAGCCTTGAGGAGGTCGGTTTCGAGTTCTATGTCGTAGATTTCTCCTTCTTCAGCCTTGACTGGTTCTTTCATGGGCTTCACCAAACCGGGCGTTTATCAGCCTTTATTCATACTTGAGGATTTCTTCCCACAACTGAAGCGTTTCTTCAGCCGCCTTCCTATCGATTACTTGAATTGCATAACCTGCGTGAACCAGAACATACTCTCCAACCTTTGCCTCTACAAGCATGACGTTCACTTCTCGGACGATGCCCTCTCCAAAGTCCACTTTCGCAGTGTTCCTCTGAACCTCAATCACTTTAGCTGGGATTGCTAAACACATTTGTATCACTTTAAAGGCGTTTGCCCAAGATAAATCCGTTCTGGTTTGTTAGGCGGAAAGGCTAACGGCGACTGCCTGCCCAAAAGAGATTCCTCCATCGCCTGGCGGAACCTGTTCATGAACAGCAAATTTGAAACCGTTTTTCTCAACTGCCTCTCGGATTGTCTGCGTGATATGTTCATTGTATGCTACGCCTCCAGAGAATCCGATTATTTTTACGCCTAATCGTTCTGCCTCTTGCATGGCAAGTTGAGCTAACCCCTTCGCAATGTAAGACTGGGCAGAATACACCAAGTCTGCGGCTGAATGCTTGTTTCGTTGGCTGAATATTTCTTGAATCAGTGATGTGGTATCGAGAACGTTTCCACTGAGATTAGGCGTTAAGGTTAAGACATCCTTTCCATGTGTGGCGGTTGACTCTAACTTCATCGCGGGTTCGCCTTCATAAGTGCGCTCGTAGCAGAGACCCAGAATGGCTGAGACCGCGTCCAGCACTCTGCCACAACTTGTTGTTTTGAGAACTGAACCTCTCTTTAGTTGGTTGAGAATTGTTTCAACTTCCGTCTTTCCATGTGGAAAGCAGTCGCTATGCGACAGCAACCAGTCTTCTAAGCCCGCTGTTTTGCGGAGTATTCCAGCAACCATTCGCAGCGGATATCGTGTCGCCAGATCACCTCCAATCACGAGCTGTTCCTGAAGATGCCCAACTCGATAAAAGCTGTCGCGCCCGCAGTGGAGAATTTCTCCGCCCCAAGCGTTTCCGTCTGAGCCGTAGCCAAACCCGTCGCAGGCTATGCCCACCATTTCGTCAATGTCGTGTTCGCCCATGAGACTCGCAATATGGGCGTGGTGGTGCTGAACTGGAACCACGGGGCATTCAAGCTCGTTTCCTAAATCGTGTGCCAGTTTTGTAGTTGTAAACTTTGGGTGTAGGTCGCATGCTATGGCTTCAACTTTGCTGTTGGTTAGGCGGGTTAGATGTTTTACGGCATTCTTGAGAAAGTTTAGAGTCTCCAAGTTTTCTACGTCGCCGATGTGTTGTGAGACGAACGCCCTGTTCCCCAATAGAATGCAAGCGGTTGCGTTAAGCTCTGCGCCAACACCTAAAACGCAACGGTTCGTTGAACGTTTTAGGTGGATGGGCTCTGGGACATATCCTCTTGACCTTCGAACAACGCTTAGGTTTTTACCGTGGACACGGACAACAGAGTCGTCACATCGGTGGGCAATGGTTCTGTTGTGAAACAGAAAGAAATCAACTACTGACTCCAGTTTTTCTATTGCCTCGTCGTTCTCTGTAACTATTGGCTCATTTGGAGGATTTGCGCTCGTCACCACGAAGGCTGGTTCACGCACTCCGTCGAATAGCATGGCGTGTAAGCCGGTGTATGGGAGCATCACTCCGATGTTGTGTAAGCCCGGAGAAATCAGCTCTGAAAGGTAACAGTCATCCCTTTTCTTTAGCAGAATGATTGGCTTAATGTATGAGGTTAGTAGTTCAGCCTCTTTTGGGTTGACTTCTGCAAAAGACTTTACGGCTTGGAGGTCACGAGCCATTATGGCAAACGGCTTCTCAGCCCTGTGCTTAACTCTTCTCAGTCTGGCTATTGGCTCAGACTGGGTGGTTGCGGTTGCGACATGAAAGCCTCCGTTCCCCTTGATAGCAACGATATAGCCCTCTTCTAAAAGTCTGCCTGCCTCACGAATCGGGTCCCCATGGGCAAGGAGTTGACCAGTGTTGGTTGTGAGATACACTTTTGGACCGCATTTGGGGCAAGCTACTGTCTGAGCGTGGAATCTGCGGTTAGAAGGATCATGGAATTCTCTGGAGCAGAAGTCACACATGGGAAAACTCTGCATCGTAGTGTTCACCCTATCATAGGGAAGCCTCTCAATTATGGTGTATCTTGGTCCGCAATTCGTGCAAGTGATGAAAAAATAATCATGGCGCTCGTTTCTCGGGTCTCGAAGCTCGGTCAAGCATTCGTCACAAACAGAGATGTCTGGCGGGATAACGGACCCAGAAAGTTCAACTTTCTCAGAACTCTTGAGAATTACGAACCTGTTAAACTCTTTTTTGTCTTCTCCATAATTTGTGGTTATTTCATAGATTCTGGCAAGAGGAGGCTTTTTCTTCTTTAGGTCTTCAAGGAAATTTTGGACGTTGTTTTCTTTTCCTTCGACGACGATTTCTACGACTGCGTCTCCTCGGTTTCGCACGTAGCCAACCAGTTTGTTCTCTACGGCGGTTCGGTAGATGAAAGGTCGAAAGCCGACGCCTTGAACGATGCCGCTGACCTTGACTTCAGCTTGCAAAGGTTAATCGGGCTCCCTTCTTAGCAGTCCGAGAATTGCGTGTCCCATATA
>CAZUFG010000047.1:0-8208 GCA_964618655.1 uncultured Candidatus Bathyarchaeia archaeon
GCAGGCATGCTAGACGGAGGCCACGCCGCGAGAAGCTTCCTAAACGAAAGAGTACTCAGCATTCTGGCACTATTTTCAATTGGGATGCTGCTCTTCCTCGGCTATTGGCCCATGGCCATGATAGCCCTACTCTTTTCCTTCTATCGGCATCCGGGTCCACTAGACGACGTTTCAAAACTCACAACCAGCAGAAAACTCGCCACACTGGCACTGGTTGCTATCTTCATTGTTTGTATAGCTCCAATCTAAGAGCCTACACAGAAAGAAAACGCAACAAATAAACTCTGCTTTCTTCATACAAGAAGAATCTTCAGGAGACAGCACAAAATGAGTTTAACCCAGCCCCTAAGCCTAAAACATGAAATAAAAGAATTTGTGACGAAGCAGGGCGCATTCAAGGTCGGAGTGGCAGACGCCAGTAAAGGGTTTGACAAGACATTGGAAGGCTGTCACCCACGAGACCTCATGAAAAACAGCCGCTCCGTAATTGTTTCAACCTTCAACGTTGGCCTCGACTACTACACCTCAATCCAATACGAGCAAAACATATTCGTCAGAATCCTCCACCTCTACCGAGACTCAGTCAACTCAAAAATAGTCAGCTTCTTAAGAAAGAAAGGCTACGACGCCATGGAAGCGCCAGTAGGCTGGCTAGATGAAAACAGAAAAATCGCCTACCTCTCCTTCAAATTAGCAGCCTACGAGGCAGGAATCGGAGTCCTCGGAAGACCCAGCATCCTGATAACACCCGAATACGGACCGAGAGTAAATCTCGGCGTAGTACTCACTGAAGCTCCACTTGAAGCTGACGGGCGAATGATAGGCTTTAATCCCTGCCAACACTGCGACGTCTGTGTCAAAATCTGTCCAGTAGAAGCCATAAAGGCTGATATGCCTCCCCCAACAGGCTTTGACAGAAACAAATGCTTCCAATTTGTAAGTTGGATCGAAAAAGAAACCAAAGGAAAGGTTAAGGCTTGCGGATACTGCTACAACCGTTGTCCAGCCGGAAAACTAGTGAAGAAAACTCTGCAGGTCACACGATGGAGAACACTACTAGACACAACGCCGCAGCGAAGAAAACGGTTGATTCAAAAATTCATGGAAGCTACTTAAAACAGAAAAAAGGGATCTTAGACTTCTTTAGCAGAAACTGCTGTCAGGGTTTCCATAGTGTAGTTTGTTGCAAAACCAACTCGCATGGCAAAGTCCATAGCCGCCTTCGTGGTAGGTGCCTCGAACACGATGATGCCGTCGTATCGTCCAAACGTGAAGTACACGTCACGTATGGTAATGCCCTTCGGAGCCTTCAACTCTTTAAGATATTTAACGGCTTCCTCACCCTTTCCCTTCGGCACTAGAAGCGTTATAAACAGCATTTAAAATCCCTCCCACTAACTGTATGACTTTTGTTAACTTAAAGGTTTAAGCTCGGCTGCCCTGTTTTATGTCCAACCAACTATCCAGCGTCAGATATGGCAACGTACATTCTTCTATCGTCTAACGTGATCTCATGCCACTGCACTCTGAGTTCAGACCGTTCCCTATAAACATGAACTTTCTTGGCTCTAACAAGCTCAGCCATCTCAGCCAAGTACGGTTCGAGCAACCCTACACTTTCAGGGTCTAGTTCCGCAACATGAACAGCCTCAAGTATATCGGTAGGCATGAATCCCAACTCCTTGCGAAGAGCCTGAACACGACGTGCCAAATCTCGCATGACGCCTTCACCAAGCAATGTCCTGTCTCGACTCTTATCAAGCAAAACATGTAAGCCTTCCCCGGAGGCTGACGCCCACTTTTTCAAGTTGACTTCCGGAAGTTCCTCGAGATATTCAACCTCCTTCACGTTGGCGAGTTCGAGAAACACCTCTTCCAGCTTTTTGAATGCTTTCTGTAGATGCTTAGGCGCTACTACAACTGCCTTTCTTAGAGGCCATCTACGCTTTAACTGAGCCGACTGTCGAGCAGAATATACCAGCGAAACGCACCGCAATAATGCGTCAAATTCTTGTTCTAAAGCCGTATCTTGGAGCTTCTCCTCTGGTTTAGGCCAGCTTTCAAGGTTCACTGACTCAGGTAGAGAGTTGTCCATTTCTCTGTAAACCTTCTGGTGCAAAAACTCGCTTAGATATGGCGTAGCAGGGTTAAAGAGAAGAACAAGAGTCCTCAATGTTTGCCAGAGGGTAGCATAAACGGCTAATCGACGGTTAAGAGTTTTTGGGTCGTCGCTCCATAGGTCTCTGCGAACCATCGGAACATACTGTCTGCTAACATTCTCGACCACGAACTCTTCTAATTCAGAGAGGGCAAACTGGAACTCACACGTTTCAATTTTGTCTGCGACATTCTTCACAGTGGCTTGTAGTTTTGAGAGTAACCAATGATCAGGCGGTTTTAGAACTTTGTTTTCTTTCGCCCATTCTAACGTATGCGTTTGTGGGTTGAAGTTGTCGTATTCGGCGTTTTGCATGAAAAACCTGTGCAAATGGTAGAGTGTCCCGAGCACTTGGTAGGGTCGTCTGCTCATCTCCCCCACGTCAAAGTTCATGGAGTCAACTGGGGAACACTTCCAAAGAACATAAAATCTAAAGACATCTGCCGAAGATTTTCTAAGTAACGAGTTTGCCTCAATCACGTTACCGAGGCTCTTACTCATTTTTCTTCCTTTAGCGTCCTGAGCTAAACCTTGGTAAAGAAAAGCTTTGTAGGGGGCTTCAGCCTTACCCGTTAATACGATGTGTTCAAGCAGTAGCGTGTTCGCCCAACCTCTAGTCTGATCTATCCCTTCTGTTAGAAAGTCGGCTGGAACATATTTTCTGAATTCTTCGTCTGTGAATCGTGCGTATGGCGAGGCACCACTATTATGCCACGTATCAAGGACAAAGGGTTCACGTTTCATTTTGCCCCCACATTTTTCACATTCCAACACAACTCTATCTACCCAAGGCTTATGCAACTCAAAATGTCCACGCGGTTTTTCTACAGCTCTTCCAAACAGTTCTTCCTTGCTTGTTATTAACGTCTTGTAGCCGCATTTTTCACATGCCCAAACAGGTAGAGGTGCGCCCCAAACACGTTCTCTTGAAACGCACCACGGCTTGCCTTCACGTAAGAAGGCGAGGAAACGATTTTTCGGGCTTTCGTAAAAGTATTCTACCTTTTCCGCAGCCTCAACGACTTTTTGGTTTATCTTGTTTGTCCAAAGAAAATATTCTCTGCGGGCTAACCACACGAGCTTGTGGTGAGACCTCCAGCAGGTTGGATACTCGTGGCGAATCATCTTAACTGACGCCAACAAACCTTTCTTGCGAAGTTCCTCCATCACTCTAGAGTCAGCATTTCGAGCAAACAAGCCAGCAAACTCGCCAGCGTCAGCAGTGAATCGGCACTCTTCATCAAAGGGGACATAAACGGGCAGGCGGCGACTCTGAGCCGCTAGAAAGTCGTCTTCTCCGTTTCCAGGAGACAGGTGTACTAAGCCAGTGGCGGTGCCAGTGTCTACAAACTCTTCGCATATCACGGTGTGGACGAGTGGAAGTTTGTCCATTTCTTGCTGTTTTGGAACTATGTCCTTAAACGGGTACTCGTACTTCTTGCCTTCCAAACTCTTGCCCAACAAAATTTCAACGATCTTGAAATTCTTTATCTCAAGTTCCTGCATGACTGGCTCAACACGTTGTCTGGCAAGAATCCATATCTCCTCGTTCACTTGGACCTTAGCGTATTCTGCCTCCGGATGAACTGCAAGCATCATATCGGTGATTATAGTGAAGGGCATGGTTGTCCAAACCAGAAAATATTCGCCTTTAGTCTCGCTTGCCTCTAGTTTGAAGTAGAGTGAGGGGTCTTCTACCTCTTCGTAGCCTAAGCCGACTTCAGCGTTGCTGAGAGAAGTTTGACAGTGGGGGCAATAGGCAACCACGTAGTAGCCTTCGCCGAGTAGGCCTTGTTCCCAAGCCCGCTTGAGGTATTGCCACTCCCGCTCAATATACTCGTCTTTGTAGGTCCAGTAAGCCCTGTCATAGTTCATGAACAAGCCTAGGAGTCGGTCGGCGCTGAGCCAAGCACGGTAGTACTTCATAACAGTCTTCTTACATTCCTCAACAAAGCGTTCTTCGCCCACCCTCTCTACTAATTCTTTTTTGTTTTTGACGCCAAGTTCTCGCTCCACTTCTAATTCAACGGGCAAGCCTTGACAGTCCCAACCAGCCCAAAATGGAATATAAAAACCCTGCATGGTCTTGAAACGGTAGCGTAGGTCTTTCATCACTCGACCTCGAGCATGTCCAACATGAGGAAAGCCGTTTAGGGTAGGAGGGCCTTCTACATAGCCCAAAAAGCCTATGTTAGTTTTTTCTCTGGAATTCATCAGTTTTTGGGCAATCTTATTTTTTTCCCAGAATTTGCGGATTTCTTTTTCAAGCTTGAGTGGGTGGTAGTCTAACGTTAGCCAACGTCTAGAATCAGCCTTGAATTTGGTGGCCACCTCTCATCTGTGACACCAACCTAACACGAAATATCCGTGCCATAATATAAGAGTTACTGGAGAGCGCATGGGCCTTAAACGTTGAAGATCTTTCGGTAATTCTTAAATAGTCACAGAGAAAGCAAAGTAAGTTTTAGTTGTTGCCCCTTTCTACTTTTCTGAAGAACACAAAATACAGGGAACTTGCCACAAAATAAGTAGCTGTTGTAAACAGAAAAGGTGTGTAAAAGTCACTGATAGTCATCATTTCGCCTGAGATTGAAGCCGTTATGGCCCGAGGGATATTGTCTGCCATAACCATTAAGCCGCTAGTGGTGGCGCGTTCGCTTTCCGCTACCATCTCCATCTGAAGCGCTGAGCTTATAGGCGCTGCCATGTTCATTAAGGCTCCACGGATGAGGTAGGCGCTTGTTGCCAAAGTTAAGTTCGGCGCAAGTGTTACAAACATAATAAAAGGCATAGAAAGAAATTGACAGGCCACTACGGCTTTAACTTTGCCTAGCCTATTTGACAGTATTGGCGCGACAAACGTGAATATGCCCAGTGTAACATTACCCAGCGCGAATATAGCGCCCACTTGCTCAGAAGTGGCGGCAAACTTGAGTTTGAAGAATAGGCTGAAGAGCGGAACTATAAACCCAGCGCCGAAGCCTATAATGCCTGTAGGTATCATAAATTTAACTATTGTAGATGAGCTCTTGATGTTCTTTAAGCTTAAGAGCGTGTCTACCTTTTGTCTTTGCATGGTCTTTTCTTTTATCAGTAGCATTGGACCTGTGGCAGCTAGACCTAAGGCGATAGCAATTATAAGTGTAATGCGGTAACCAGTAGCCGATCCTTCTTCTCCGATGGGCAATCTTAAGGCTGCGTTGAATATGTCTGGTATGGCGCCGCCCACGTAACTGCCTATGACGCCCATTATTGTCATGATAACCCAATCGATGCTGAACAAGTATGTGCGCTCTTCTTGTCGGCTGTTTTCTGTCAAGAATGGCGCTGAGGCTACCCAGCCTATGGTGCCTATTAGGCCTGAGGTGAGGCTGGCGAAAAGTAAGATAGAAGGTTGTAGAGTGACTATTTGTACAAGGCTGATAAGGTTTGATGTTAGGCTGATAAGTATTGCTCTTTTGGGGCCTATGCGTTCGCACAATAGGCCCGCTGGTAACGCTATTACTCCTGTGGCTATGCCGCTTGCTGTGAACATGTTGCCGACGAAGTCTGGCTGGAAGCCTGTTTCATGTAAGTTAAGGTATAAATAGAATATTGTTCCCCAGATGCCGAAGCTTAAGCCCGTTAGCATGGTTGCCACTAGGTAAAGCCGAGCGTTGCGGCTGAACGAGCGGATACGCAAGACATATTGCTTGACTTCTAAGATCATCTGCAATGTTTTTCACTTAGAGTACTAAGCGGGTTCGCCATATAGAAAGAGTCTAGGAATAAATACCTTTTCAAAGAATTATGTGCGCGCCCTATCCTTTTTAGACTTCCCATCTTCTTTTTCTGTTAGAATTCGCTATTTGTGATGCGGTACAAGGCAGAGAAATTTTAGTGTTGTTTTGCCAACGTTTTTGAATTGATGTAACATGTTCGGTGGAATAAACACGGCGTATCCTGCGCCAACATTCTTTTTCTCGTTTCCGCATGTGACTTGGCATTTTCCGTTTAGGATGAAGACTTCGTGTTCCCAGCCGTGACTGTGATGGGGCGAGTGACCGTTTGGGGAAATTTCGAAGTAACGCATGGCGAAGTTGTTTGCGCCGTCTTCTTTGGTTATTAGCCACCTAACTTTGACGCGTTCAGCGCCCGTTTCTTCTGCGTCCTTTGCCTCTACTTCTGAGAAATGGGTAGTCTTGAAACTCAATTGGGAGGCACCTCTTTTCTGATGTTTGTTACGAGTCGTATATAAAAGGCTTAATCGTTGAATCTAAAATCTTTAAGGTTAGAGACTGATTCTTCTTCCGTCCGGGCTTCTTGTGAAGCGTGCAAACTCTTCTCTGACTTCCCTCAACTGTTCACTGGAGAAAACGGGGCCGTCTTTGCATACTCTGAATTTGCCTATCACACAGCTTCCGCACAGGCCCATGGCACAGCGCATGAACCGCTCTAAACTGACTTGAAGAGGCGTATGGTGCTGCTCTGCTAATAAGAACATTTTTTGCATCATCTTTTCTGGCCCACATGTGTATATCATGTTGGGCCTCTCCTTAGCCAGTATTTTTTCTGCTGGGTCTGTGGCAATTCCCTTAACCCCATAGCTTCCGTCCTCAGTTGTGGCAACAACTTTTCCATCAGCCCTTGACAAAGTCGTTTCAATTCTTCTCAAGAAAAGGAGTTCATCTCTTGTTTTGGCTCCCAACACAAAAGTAATCTTGTGGTGGAGCCCCACAAGATTTTCCATTAATGATTCCAGAGGAGCCAGTCCAGTTCCTCCCCCAACAATCATGACGTTGTCGCCTACTGGAGTGAAGCTGTTGCCGTATGGTCCTCGTATTCCCAGAACGTCGCCAATCTTCTTTCGATGAAGAGCTTTAGTAGCCTCGCCAACTTCAGCTACGGTTATTGAAGAGTATCCGTCTGGGCGCATGGCTGACAAACTCATAGGAACCTCGTCAACGCCCGGAATCCAGACCATGACGAACTGTCCTGACTTAGCTTTGGCGCAGAGTTTGTCGTGGAAGGCAAACGTCTTGACTGTTGGGCTTTCTTGTTTGATGTCTTGAATTTTTATGATTCTTAGGCTGTTAGTAGCTGTGGGCAAGACCGACAATTTCTTTTACACTCCTAAAGCCTTTCTCCTTCAGATACTTGTCGATTCCTCTCGTAACAGAACGGAACACGCTTAGACCTTTGAAGGCAACTGCCGTCCCAATCTGAATTGCTGAGGCTCCAGCCAACATGAATTCTACGGCGTCGCGCCACGTGGCTATTCCGCCACAACCGATTACTGGAACCTTGACCTCACGGTAGATTTCGTATACACATCGGACAGCGATGGGCTTTATCGCAGGTCCAGAGAGTCCTCCAATCTTGTTCGACAGTATTGGCCGACCTGTTTCAACGTTGATTGCCATGGCTCTAACCGTGTTTATGGCAGTGATGGCGTCGGCTCCTGCTTCTGCCGCTGTTTTGGCTACTTCTGCTATTGAGGCGACGTTTGGTGTCAGCTTCACGAAGACTGGCTTGCCTACCTTATTCTTCACGCTTTCAACGACTTCTGCTACTAAGTCTGGACTCTGCCCAATTTCTGCCCCAGTCTTCTCAACATGAGGACACGAAACGTTCAGTTCTAGTGCGTCTGCGCCAGCCTCAACAGCAACTTTTGCCACGTCCACGAATTCTTCGGATGAGAAACCGTATAGGCTCACGATTATTGGGACTGCTGTTTCCTTTGCCTCGGCTATTTCTTCAGCGAAATAGCGAATGCCTGGGTTAGGAAGACCCACGGCGTTCAGCAGTCCACATTCAACCTGAACCACGGTTGGGTTGGGATATCCTTCACGTGATTTTGGTCCAAGCGACTTTATTACTACGGCGCCCGCGCCAGCATCAACTACGCTTCTTAGGGATAGTCCAGACATTCCGAGAATTCCAGCGGCGAGCATTGTTGGGTTGGCAAGTTTTAGTCCTGCAATTTCTACGGCAAGTCGACTTGACATTGGATACACGCCTCTGGTTGCAGTAAAGGTTATTCAATAGACAAGATAAAGATTAGCAACGAA
>CAZUFG010000048.1:0-8088 GCA_964618655.1 uncultured Candidatus Bathyarchaeia archaeon
TTAGACACGCGCACACGCTCCTAGACCATCCCATACATGATCCAATTAGGATCCAACTAGGCCCCAAATATGAGCTTTTGATGCACTCTTGTGTCTCTAGTCTTGGAAAGGTCTTGTTTCCTTTTATTCGATGCATTATTTTTTTTCACAGATAAGAAAGAAACCTTCAAATGGATAATATTTTAGCCTGACTGAGACATTTTCTCATACATTTTTTCCAACGTCCAGCGGATGGTTGACTTCAGTTCCTGCAACCTGTCTGGCCCAATGTTTCGGATGGTCATCTCGCGGACTATGTCTCCATCGCGGACAATGCTGTAGGATAGGATTTTGTCTGGGGTGATTTCTCCAGTGCTCGCGGCTTCGCGGTCTCTTTCTTGCATTTTTGTGAGCACCCGCTCTACGAGGAAGGGCGTGAACGGCGGAGTGTTGATGCTGAACTCTTTGTCTTCGGCGAGCACTACTCGCATCGAGTCTTCTGTAACATATATATTGGCAAGTAAATCGCCAGTCACCGTCTTCAGCGGAATAGCCTTTTCACATTCCACAACAGGGGGCGGAGGAGCAACTTCTGGCGGAACTGAAACTGGGGCAGGCTTCACGATTTCTGCTCGCCTAAACCCTTTCTCTAACAGCAAAGTATCAATAGATTCAAGCAAAACTCGTAGTCCTTCGAGTTCGGTCTCCATTTCCTCCACACGTTTTTGAAGTCGCGCTTTAAGTTCGGCCATCTTCTTTAGTTTCTCTTCTTCTCTCTCCTCTTTAACCATCCATCTCCCCTCATATACGCTTCTTAAAAGCCTTATAAACCAGTTGTGCCGATTTTTGGAAAGGGCTTCCGAAAGTGTACGACTTTAATCTTCTCGTTTCTTGCTCGTGGGGCATGTACGGAGACGCGAAAGAAGAAATCATCCGCACCTTAAAAACACTTGGCGATGAAGAGCCTATCGTAAAGCCAACATTCGCCGAAGGAATTATCGGCGTAAAGACTCGCCTAGACTCACGGGAAGTAATCCACGAATTACTAAAACTCTTCAACGAAGACCCCCTTGTTTTTCAGTACACTTTAAAATGGGTGCCCATCGATCTCTGGGTGTATTCCGACATGGAGTCCATGAAAAAAGGCGTTATCGAATTAAAAAGCAAAATCCGTACTGGCGAAAAATGGCGTATGACTGTGGAAAAACGCCGATATACCAAACATCACAGAATCGAAATAATAGAGGAAATTGCCGAGCTCATAGATGAAAAGGTTGACTTGGAAAACCCAGACAAGATTTTGCGCATTGACATAATAGGCAAGTTTGCGGGCATCTCTGTTCTAACGCCAGATGAGGTTTTCTCCGTAGCGAAAAGTCCACCTTAAAGTGAGAACTCACTAACCTTGACGAGTGGATGGTCTAAATTTAACTCCCCATCTCTCTTCCAGGAATTTTTCAAACTCTTTAAAAACCTCGCTGTCGGTCTCGTTCCATTTTAGGCAGAGGGGCTTACCCGCATACGCGCAACTGAGGTCGTATATGGCGGTTTTCTTACAGAGCTCAGCATCATTCACAACCGCCTCTATGAGGCTTTCAGGTGGACTCTGCGAAAAAAGCCAAGCCGTATAAGAGATGTCTACTACGTGGTAGGAGATGCCCTCTCGAATGGCACACTTCGGATTTAACGCAACCTTTTCGAATGTTGAGGGATGAACTGATCGAATCCAGAGGAAGTTATGATATTTTTTACCCGTCTTAACCCAGTCTTCATGCTCAGAAGTTTTCCAGCCCTTTAACTGGCAACACTCCTTAAACCGATTAAGAAGTTCCCAAATTTTCGGAATGCTTAGGGCAACAGTCATGAGGGCATCACTAATTGTTATAGAACTTTCTTCTATTTCCCTAGATTTAAAATTAATTAACAGAATTATTGAAAAAATGTCGCCAAAATCACTAATTGCCGAAAAATTGTGTAAAAAAAGATTTTTCCGCTACAAGTCTCCGAGTCTGCCCTGACAAGAAATCAAAAAATCTCTGGAATGGCCCTTTTCTTCTCGCACGCTGACATGCTTAGATTTGGTAAAATTGACGAAAAATCTCAAAAATTTCTACATTTTTCCGACAGCAAAAAATAAATTAACATATCGACAAACTGCTAGGTCCGTAAGGTTTGAGAAAATTGAAAATGAAAAACCAAGCGATGATCCTAGACGATCTGGACTTGAAGATTCTCCAGGCTCTTCAAGAAAATGCTAAGCAAACTTACACCGAGATCGGGAGTCAACTGGGCGTGGCACACTCGACTGTTTATGACCGCATCAAAAGGATGGAAGAGCAGGGCATCATTAAAAAATACACGACTCTGCTGGACCTAGAAAAGGTTGGAATGAAACAGATTACCGCAATTATGACGGTGTTCACAGACCCAAAAGAAAGCGACAACGTGGCAATGAGACTATCACAGTTCAAAGAAGTCTTAGAGGTTTCAACATCACTCTCTGAGGAATTATTGATAATTGCCAAGGTAGCCGCTGAAAACCAGGAGAGGCTTCACTCGTTCATCGCCCAGTCGATTGCACCCCTTCCAGGAGTGTTAAGAATTCGAACTTCTATTATTACAAAAAAATACAAAGAACAGGGATTCTTAGTCGAAAAAAGATGAAAATGTTAAAATGCCGCGTCTAGCGAAGATTTTTTATAATGAAGTGCTATCACATATGGCTTAAAAGAGGTCAACTTGATGATGACCCCCGCTTCTAGAATTCTTAGAACCGTTCCGAGGGAGAATGCATTTTACTTTTTCACTTCTATTGGGAATTACACGGGTGAGAGTGCTACATCTTTAGAAGAGTTTGTAAGGAAAATTAAGGAAGTGAACGTTAAATCGTTGGAGTTTCATCTGTATCGAGGAGACTTTGAAAAATGGGCATCCCAAACTCTTGAAGACAAAGACCTAGCTGAGAAAATTAGAAATCTACACAGCCTAAACCTTGCTGGAGATTCCTTGCGGGACCAGCTTTACTTTACTGCTTCTAAACGATACGAAAAACTGAGAAGCGAATTACATGAATAAGCCATGTACTATTTTCTCCTACATCACGATTAACTTGCTGCCAGTTTTGCTGCCTCTAAAGTGTAGGAGAGGTTAAAATCTTTTCTAGATTCTCGACTACAAGAAATTAGAAGACCCTATGAGTTGAAACTAAGTTCCATGTTCACACCGAACTAATACCAGAAAAAAGACGACGCTAAAACATTGCTCAAATGCGGCTTCGACTACTTAACCGACATGACAACATCAAACCCTTTAGAAAAGCAAGTAGATTTAGAACGGGGGGTTCATCTAAATTGAAAAAAGACTTGGATTCGCCCATTGAAGCCGGGGATGGGATTTGAACCCACGCTATGATGGAGATATCACCCGCAAACCCCCATTTTTCTGTTTCTTACTCACTTCCCAGAGGCAGTCTTTGAAGATGCAAATCAAGTGCGTAACAAAAAAAGTAGATTTTGTAGTTTATAGGACTGTTACTGTTTTGTTTATTGGGTATGGTGATGCTCTGTTTCCAGCATTGTCGACAACCCAAATCCTGATGGTGTACGTTCCAGCTGGGACTATCTTGCTTGCGTCGTTTCTTCCGTTCCAGACAACGCTGTGGGGGCCTGCGGCTTGAAGAACGTTGTTCAGTCGTGTCTTCACGAGATTGCCTGTGCTATTAAATATTTTTATGGTAACGTAGCAGCTTTCAGACAAAGTGTAGTTTATCGTTGTTTTTTGGCCAAGACCTGGCTTGAATGATGTTGGGTTGACCGAGACGCTCGTTACTGTTGGCGGAGTGATATCGACTGTGACTGTTTTCGTTTTTGTGAAGCCGGGTCCACTTACGTATATGGTGTAGGTGCCTTCTGGTACAAAATTTCCTAGGTCGTCTTTTCCATTCCATGTCTTTGATAGTGAAGAGCTTGTTCCATTTCCGAAGTTGCGCACAACTATGCCAGTGCTGTTCTTGACGACTAGAGTCCATGAGAGGGATGTCCAGAACGTTGCTCGTATTGTAGTCTTGTCCTTTACGCCGTCTCCGTTGGGGCTAAATGGTGTTGGGGTCACTGTGAAATTCATTACTTTCAGTTGTACCGTTGTTGAGTGGGAGCCGTGGGTGCATGGTCCAGTGCCAGTTATCGTTATTGTATAGATTCCAGGAGGCGTAGATGGGCTGGTTGTCATCTTAAGTGTTGAGTTAAAAGTTGGATAGCCAGATGGTGGGGTAAAGCTGGGAGTCGCTCCCGTTGGCAACCCTGAAGCGCTCCATGACACTGACCGGGTTGTGCCACTCACCAACGTGGCTGTGGTAGTGTAAGTTGTAAATGCTCCAGCAACAACAATTCCAGATGGTGGCGAGGCGGAGACGCTGAACTCGAAGGGTATGCCTGTTAGTGTGATGTCGTCTATGTATGCTCCTTCGTAGCTATCCCAATGTAGGATAGTACTTGTAAAGCAGAAGCCAACATAAGTAGCCGAGTTTGGAATCGGCACAGCTGAAAAATTCCAGCCTCCAGTATACCATTCAGGGTGTTCATATGCGGAGTGCCACGCTCCCTCAGAATAGTATATGACTTCAAGAAAATCCCACCATGGGGAATTGTTGGTGCCAACACTAAGGCTAGGGCTCATTGGAGGTTCTGTGACCGATAGCCAGTACCAGTAGGAAAGTAAAACAGAAGAATAGCCGCTAAGGTCTACGGGCCAGTACATGTATGACTGCTGATCAACATCATATACTTGGAGTACATTGTTTGGAATGTCTTTGATGCCAATGAGTTCTACGTCGTCTATATACGCCCCCGGGTCGCCTCCACCCCCCATGATTTCGCTGTGGAAGAAGAAGCCAACAGCCGTGGCTGATGTTGGAATACTTATTGTGGTGCTTCGCCAGACGGGATCGTAGCCTGAATGGGTATCAACGAAATGCCACACTTTTGGGAAGTCTCCAGTAGAGTACATGACTTGAAGGTAATTGTAAATAGGGTCGCAGGATAGCCAGTAGTGGTAGTGGAGCTCAGCGGATGTATAACCAGCGAGATTGGCCGCTCTATACATGTAAGCATTCATGCCGTAGTCGATTTTGTGGTCTGAATTGTTTGGGACACTTTTGACGCCATAGCATCCCACGTTGTCTATGTATGCCCCTTCATAGTTGTGGTTGTAGGCATCGCTAAGGAAGTAGAAGCCTACATAAAGGGCGGATGTTGGAATGCTCACCTCTCCATGCTGCCACCCACCGCTGTAGCCCGTGTAAGAGGCAACATAATGTGGCGATCCGTCCCACCAATAGACTTTCAGATAATCATAGTTTAGCTCGCTGTAAAGCCAGTAATCGTAGTAAAGTGTGACAGAGTAGTAGGCTCCTAGGCTTACAGGTCTGTCCATCCAAGCCCCCATATTAAGGTCATATCGATGAACTTCAGCATTATTTTGCCCCGTGTCATGTTGAGTGCCCACCGCAGCGCACCAAGCGCTACGTGTATCACTGAGATACCTATAGCCGCTATCACCCCAATAGTCAAGATCGCTATACGAGTTCTCGTCGCCTGTTTCCCAAGGGCTAGTCAGCCCAAGTTCAAAACCTTCGTAGAAGATCAGGTCTATCAAGTCGTGTGATCCTATGTCTGCGCACCAACAGCTTCGGCTTCCAGTGTAAGGATTGTAGTCGATGTCATCCCAGTAATCAAGGCCAGCAGTGGTATTCCAGTCGCCTACGAGCCAATTAACCTTAGGGAACCCGCCCTCAAAGTTTTCTGTCCAAATTGTCTGCTCTGAATAGTGATTGCCTACTTGCGCACACCAGGCGCTTGAACTTCCACTGTGAGCCCTGTAGCTCGTGCTACCCCAATAATCATAGCCACTGGCGGGGTTCCAGTCGCCCACAATTGCGGTTCCAGGGAATGTGCCCTCAAAGTTTTCGCTCAAGATTGTCGTAGCGCGTATGCCAGTTAAGACCGCGTCATCTACATAAGCTCCCTCGCGGCGGCTGACCGGGATTTTGCTGCGGAAGTGGAAGCCCACGGCAGTGGCAGAAGTCGGAATGAACGTTGTTGAGTTTTGCCAACCACCACTATTGCCGAAATGAGAATCAACGTAACTCCATGATCCTTCACAGTAGTATATGACACCAACATTGTCAATGAAAGAATCACAGTCGAGCCAGTACCAGTAGGAAAGCCAAACAGAAGAATAGTCACTTAGGTTGACTGATCTGTACGCGTAGGCGTCCATGTTGTCGTCGTATTTATGAAGTACAGTGTTTAGTGAATGCGCGATAAGCTTTACGTCGTCTATGTATGCTCCTTCGTAGGTGTTGTCGTAGAAGGGAAATGGATCGCTGCGGAAGCGGAAGCCGACGTATGACGCTGACGTTGGAATTGAAACGGTTGAGGTTTTCCAACCACCACTGTCACCACTGTGAGATTTAGCGGGATGCCAGTCTCCTTCAGAATAGTATATGACCTCAAGATAGTCGTTGGGATAATCGCAACTGAGCCAGTACCAGTAGGTAAGCGAAGCAGAAGAAAAGTCCCCAAGACTAACTGACCTGTACATGAATGCGTCCATGTCGCTGTCGTACCGATGGTCAAGGGCATTAGAAACGTATCTAACGCCGACAAGCTCTACGTCGTCTATGTATGCTCCTTCGTAGTGGTGGTTTGAACCATCACTGTGGAAGAAGAAGCCGACCTTCGTAGCGGTCCTTGGGATTCCCGCAATGTCGGCTTGCCAGCTGCCCCAGCTCGAGCCCGTTATCCTACTAACATAATTCCAAACTCCGCCAGAATAGTACATGACCTCAAGATAGTCATAGTCAGGTTCGGTCCAGATCCAGTACTTAAAGTAAAGCAGGCAATACTGGTAGCTTCCTAAGTACACATCTCTATACATGTAAGCATGCATTCCATCGTCATACCAGTGAACATCGCTGTTTGGGTCATAAGGAAATTCATGTTGCCTGCCTTCTTGCGCGCACCAAGCGCTATAGATTTCGCCGGGATGCCAATAACACCGCTCGTAAGTGTCGCCCCAATAGTCGTTGCCACACCCAGAAGCCCAGTCGCCAACATGCCAAGCTGTACCAGGAAATGCACCCTCAAAATCTTCCATGAAAACCGTCTCAGATTCTAGGTGACCGCCCATCTGCGCGCACCATACGCTCCAGCTACCGCCATGAGATCGGTAGTTGGTATCGTCCCAATAATCAAGTTCACTATCAGAATCCCAGTCGCCGACAGTCCAAGAAGTTCCCGGAAATGCAGCAACTTCAAAAGTTTCGGAAAAAATCGTCACACCCTGCTCACCGTTCTCCGCGCACCAGATGCTTTGACCGCCGTTATGGCCTTTGTAGCTCGTGCGACCCCAATAATCATAGCCATTGTATCCGTCGGCGTCGTAGCAAGTCCAAGACCCAGGCCAAGCACTCTCAAAATCCTCACTCCAAATAGTTTCGCTCCCAGATTGAGTCCCTACATGCATGCTGTAAGCGGTTGACGCTTCAACTGAAGAACTGGATTCAGCAGTCTCTGAAACTGGAGCAGCATGCTCTCCAACATTTTTTGCTAGAGTCTCGGGTGCAGCGATCGAAGATAACGAAAGAATAACTAGGCAAAACATCAAAACCAGAAGTTTTTTCTTCATAATTTTATCTCCTTTTTCCTTTTTTAAGCGTTGTGTGCCAATACTACTATGCTGCGAAGACTTTTTAATTTTGTGAAAGGAAATCCTAGAACAAAAATCGCAGTTTTCAGCATCTTAGACATCAAACAAACTCATGACAACGCTCGACGACCTACCCAGAACATGGCAACAAATTTTAGGCCCACAAACTCACACACCCTACAAATTAGCTTCCAAACGATGCGTCACTTTAAGGGACGATGCAATACCATCGCACCAAAGATATCCCACACATCATGATGGTCTTAGGCCACAAAAAAACAAAAAAACACACTTGTGGACGATCGTTGATACGTTTTCGATGGTTAGCTCGATGCTGCATGCAATGCGAAATACTTTGGTTGGGTGTGTTTCGACATCTTAGTATATTATAACGTTCGACAT
>CAZUFG010000049.1:0-8068 GCA_964618655.1 uncultured Candidatus Bathyarchaeia archaeon
CGAGTACGCTCTTCACCACTGTGATTGGGATTCATGCACTCGAAGAGAAACTCGGAATTCCTATAGGTTCTGGTCCTCTCGAACCATCGTCTGCAGACCCGCTTAACCCCTTCAAAAATCTTGTTTCGTTAACGTATTCCCCACTATTCGAAGAAATCGGGTTTTTCATAACTCCGATTGGCGCTTTCTTGATCGCCTATCTGTTTTGGGTTGGAAGAAGGAATATTTCGTCATTTTCTTTGGGACGACGCCTAAGACTCTTCTTCACGGCTTTGCTGTATCCTGAAAAGGCAAAGAAGATGGTTGGCGTGAAGACAGTAGGCGAGTTCGGCCTCAAGGGCGGAGTCAGCAGGGGCGAGTGGGTTATGATCGCCTTTACTTCGGTTGCTTTTGGGTTAACACATTATTTATGGGGGAGTGGTTGGGAAGTTGGAAAGATTACGTCGTCTTCTGTGGTTGGCTTGGCTTTAGGGTTGTCATACTTAGCCTATGGTGTTCAGGCGCCGATAATTATTCACTGGTTCTTCGACTATTACTGGTACGCTTACTCTCTCGCGTCTGATGTTTATCCAGTCATGTTTCCTATATTTCGCCTGATTTACACGACCACCATCATGTTTGGGATGCTTGGATGGCTAACCTTCACAATTTTGGGACTAAACAGAGTTGTTACGCGCACAAAGAAAGTAACTTTTAAGACTACTTCATCTGATTCTAGTTGTTTAGGTGTCAAAAATGGTTGACATATCAACACTTTCGGTAGTAATTGCAGCCGCAAGCGTTGTGGCAGGAGTCGTTTACTATGCTTTTCAGCTCAGGCATTCAGTCAAGGCAAGACAAATGGACTTGTTCATGAGGCTGTATTTAACTTGGGGTAGCGAGGACATGAAAAAAGCATACGGAAAAGTCTTGGCTCTGGAGATTAAGGACTACAATGATTTTGTGAAGAAGTATGGTTCAATCGCTTCTGCCGAACGGTCGCCAATCTGGGTGGACATAGATAGAGTCGGCTGGTTCATTAATGGAGTAGGTTTTCTTGTGTATAGAAAATTTGCAGACATTGGACTAGTTGACGAACTCATGGGCTATGGAGTTATATTCCTATGGGAAAAAATGAAGCCTCTAGTAGAAGGTTGGAGAAAGGAGCTTAATATACCAAAATCATTTCAGTGGTTTGAATACCTCTGCAATGAAATGAAGAAGAGAGAGCACTCGAAAGATTGAAAGAATCGCTAACTCTTGCCCATTAAGATTTGTTTTGGGAGATTTTTTATTTCTACTGTCGTCTGCTCTCGTTTCTTCATGTTCCTTAAAACCACTTTCCCTTCTTTGAACTCTTCTGGACCCACAATAACGACGTGCGTAACATTCTTTCTATCCGCATCTTCTAATGCCCTAGAAACTGTGCGCCCCATAACCTCTACTTCGGTTGATATTTTTGCCTTTCTCAGCATCAATGAAAGGTCTATAGCTTTCGCTTTAAGTTCCTCGATGACAGGAATAATTGCAACCCGTCTCTCTTCGGGAACTTTAGGCGAAATCTTCTGATTCTTCATTGCCAACGCGAGACGGTCTATTCCATTGGCGACGCCAACCGCAGGCGTAGACTCGCCTCCGAAAAGCTCGACGAGTTTATCGTAGCGTCCTCCTCCACTAACCGCAGTTTCCCTCTCCGTAACGTAGGGCTCAAAAATCATTCCAGTATAATATTCGAGTCCCCTAGCGAAGCCTGCCTCGATCAGCATCTGGAATTTGGCGCCACTTTGCTTTGTTAACTCAACTATTTCTCGAAGATTTTCCACAGCAACGATAGCGTCCTCGTATCCTTGAACGTTTTCTCTTGCTTTTTCCAAAATTTTTGAGGCATCTTTTCCTCGAGTTTCGAAGAGGTTTTTCATGGTTGCCCTGCACTTCTCTGAAACTCCTAATCCTTGTGCAACTGAAAGCGCCTCGTCCCACTGCTTCTTGTCTAGCAACTGCATCATCTGGTTTTGCTGTTCTTCTTTTACGCCTTCTTGGCTTAGGATTCCTCGCAAGATTCCCATGTGACCAATCTTGAACCAGTGGTTGCGGAAGCCCAGTCTCTCTATCAAGTCATGAGTTAGTATGAGTATCTCTGCGTCTGCCTCTGGTTTACTGGAGCCAATAAGTTCGTAGTTAGACTGCCAAAACTCCCGAAAACGCCCCATCTGTGGCTCATCGTAGCGGTAGAGGCTCCCTACACAAAAGAGGCGTAGGGGCTTCGGCTCATACATCATCTTAGTAACCACGAGCCTAGCTATGGAAGCGGTGAACTCTGGTCGCAAAGCAACTCTTCGACCGCCCAAATCGTTAAAGGCGTACATGCGCTCTCGGATTTCCTCTCCGGATTTTGCCGCCAACAGGTCATAGGATTCGACAACTGGGGTGATGACCTCTTCGTAGCCGTAGAGTTGGGCCAGTTCCCTAGCGGTCTGCTCCACATACCTCATTCTTTCTGCTTCTTTCGGCAAGAAGTCCCTCATTCCCCGAGTTGCTCTAAACGTTGACATTACGTCACCTCTAGGTTAGAATGCCTCCCGCAACAAAGGCTGACAAGCCTGCTACCATCCAAACAAGCACCAGATTTTTAACCCTTCTCGCATTCTCACACGAAAAATCATGTAGGAGCAAAACAGAAGAAAGAACAAAACCCGTATCCGCTATGATAACGTAGGGAAGATACCAAACAGAAACCTTCCCTAATATCCGTGGAAAGAGACTAAAAACAACTGAGGAAATATAAAATGAGGATGCAGTAACCGCAGCAGTTCTCGACCCATACAAAACTGCTAAGGTTCTCACCCGTTGAGGTCTGTCTCCCCCAATGTCTACAATGCCCTTCGTAATCTCCCTCCCCGTGTTAGAAAGAAACGCAATAACAGAAAAGAAAAGCAGAAGCAGGTCGAGACCTTTTCCCACTGCGAACCCACCATAAATAAAAGGAACCGCAACGCAAGCACTGACGACAAAGTTTCCAAGAAGACCCGTGCGTTTGCCCATCGTGGCATAATACACGGACAAAAGCCAAGCAACGGTTGCAATTGCCAAGCATTCCGGAACGTAAGTCAAAAAAGCAGTGATAAAACCTATCACGCTTAAAATAAAAACGTAACCTAACGCTTCTTTTGGTCTGATTATGCCGCTTGGGATGGGACGACTTGGCTCATTAGTTGCATCGATGCCTCTGTCATAATAGTCGTTAATCGTGTTTGCTGCGGCGAGGAAAGCAAACCCTGTGACGAAACCATAGAGAATCGTTTCGGTTTTAATAGAAAACCCATGAGTCGCCACAATCATGCCAACAACCACTGCGAAGCCCATCATTAAGCAGTTGACGGGGCGAATGAGCCGCAAAACTCCCAGAGCTTTTTCCATAATTTTCACTTTGGAGCCATTTGGGAAAGAGAGTAATACACGACTTCGCCTCTTCGATTTATAACTGCAAGCACAAGCTTCTTTTTTAGGCCATGAACATGTTTCAGGGCTTGAGCTAAGGTTTCCACAGGAACTGGCTGACCTTCTTGAATTCCAAAGACTAAATATTTGGCGGTTTCTTTTCCGTACTCGCCTCGTTCGTATATGCGAAAGTCCATTCCAAGCCCAAAACCCTCTCTCGCCACATATCCTCGGCTTCTTAAGTCTCTATAGATTAAGTATTTGACCCAAGCATTTTCATCTAGTGATTGAAAACGTTTAAGGATGTCCTGAAAGCCTACGTCTTCTCCTGTTTTTTCGTCTCTAACCTCGACTATTCCCTTGCTGAGCAGGAATAATGTTTCGCAGAGCGTTAGCGCCAACTTCTCGTTTTCAGCCACACCGTATCCTCGTGAAGAAAGCCCTTCAATGTCTTCGGAATGGGAAACCAAAGCATCCTTTTCCCTAAGCAAGGCTTTAATCTTCTTCAGCGCAGCCTCTTGACCCGTGTTGGCATCAGATTCACGTTTTGACCGCCCCAAGGTTTCGCTTTCTCCTAACGCTATCATGCGCATGATTATAATTTAAACTTCTCAACCACAAGCCTCTCAAAGTCAGCTGGAAACAAGACGCCAGTTTCACTGATTATTGCGCTTATATATTTCATTGGAGTAAAGTCAAATGCAGGGTTTAACACGTCAACCCCTCTTGGAGCAATCCTCTGAGAGCCAAAATGTGTAACCTCACTAGGGTTTCTTTCTTCAATAATCACATCCTTTGAAATGTGACCTAAATCAAAGGTTGAGGTAGGAGCAGCAACATAAAAGGGAATCTCATGTTCATGAGCCAACACTGCAATTGTGTAGGTGCCAATCTTATTTATCACAGCGTCTCGAACTATTCTATCCGCTCCTACGACGACTTTCTTTACTAACCCCTTAGACATAGCATACCCAACCGTGCTATCAATTATCAACGTGACTGGGACGCCATCACGTTTTAACTCAAAGGCTGTAAGTCGAGCGCCCTGCAGTTTTGGTCTGGTTTCAGTTGCGATAACTTTTATTTGTTTGCCTTGTTTCCATGCAGTTCGTATAACTCCGAGTGCTGTTCCATAGTTTGCTGTGGCTAAGCTACCTGCGTTGCAGTGGGTTAGAATAACATCTCCGTCGTCAATCAGTTTTGACCCGTGCTCTCCAATCTGGCGGTTGACTTCCACATCTTCTTCAGCTATCTTTTGCGCTTCTTTGACCACTACTTCAACTAAAGCCTTCACGTCGCCTCTGGCTTCTTTAGCTTTGTTTAGAACTCGGTTAACAGCCCAAAAAAGATTTACTGCCGTGGGTCTGCTTTGCCTTAGTATGTCAGCTGAATTTTCAAGTTCTTTTAACAATTCCTTTCTTTCCTTTGCTTTTGAATGATAGGCTGTGAGGGCTAGACCGTAGGCGGCTGCCACCCCTATGAGTGGGGCTCCTCGTAACCTCATCTCTTTAATGGCTAAGGATAACTCTTCACACTTTGTCATACTTAGAAACTTTGTGGTGGTAGGCAATTTTGTTTGGTCTATGGTAACCACAATGCCCTCTTTCCATTCTATTGTTCTCATGTGACTGCACCTTCAACCTTTCTAGTCTTTTCTGGCTTTTATTTTTGTGCGCGCGTGGTTAACTCTTCAATGTTTTGGCTGTTCTAAAATGTAGAACTGCCTGTTCTAAAGCTTGGCATTATAAAGAGGGGGACATCTTTTGTCTTTTGGTGATTAAAGGAATGAAACTGAGAAGCTTGTCAGTTAAAACTATAGCCATTGTCGCTTTGATCGTTGCCTCTTCCATGATTGCCGTCTTTGCAACTGGAATATTTCTTGGACCCCGTTCCATTCGGATCGTAGAGACAAGCACCTACGCTGATACGGTGACTATATACCAAAATGGGTTCACCTTCGTGACGTATGAAAAAACCGTAGAGCTCCAAAACGAAACTGAAATTATTGAGTTCTATTTTCCCGCTGGCGCACTGATGGAAACTCTGAGAGTAGAAGGGATCAACGTCCTCGAGATGCGTTTCAGTCAAGAATCGCATCCCATCCTGGAGAAGGGGGACATAATCACGGTCTACACGGAAGAAAAAACCTATACTGGTAAATTCATTGGTTGGGACATTAGCTGGCTTCTTCTACAAGTTGGCAACCAAACAGCCCTAATCCCACCGGAGAGAATAAAAGCCATAGAGATCAACGCTGTCGTCGAAATCAAAGGTCCAAAAATCATAGTGCAGGTCTTAACCGACGCAGGCGAAGGAGAATACACTGTTCATGTTTCCTACTTGATGAGGGGTCCCATATGGAGCCCCGCATACATCCTTGACTTGAATAGTTCGCACTTGGAATGCTGGGCTGTCGTAGAGAATGTGGAAGACTGGGCTAATGTCACCCTCGCGGTGGTTTCAGGAGGACCACATGTGGTCTATCGTGGCACAACTCCAGATGCCTTCCTTCGGGGACTGTATTCGGTTGAGTCAATGAATGTCGGCACAGAATGGACTCCCTCTGAGTTAGACGAATACCACGAGTACACTCTCGAAAGGAAAATCACGTTTGAAGAAGGAATGACTGCGAAACTGCCTCTCTTGGAAGGCACAGTTGAGGTGCGGCAAGAGTACTTCTGGTCTGATGGAGAAGTTATAAACCGATACCATGTCAACAACACCCTCTCAGAACCCTTGGCAACAGGAATTATAGAATTATACAGAGGCCAAAAGTGGGTTGGAGAAGACACAATAAGATACACCCCAGTAAAAGACGAGAGCGTTGTAATCGCTAATTACGCATACGACATCAAGGTAAAAATCGAAACCGTCAAGGAGGCCCATGAGTACAGTCGCGATGTGTTTGGCAAACAAATTACGATTCGAAACTTCAAGAAATCTAATATCTCCATTCTCATACAACAGAGCCTACCGTACCGTTCGAATCTCCTTTCGTCAAGTCCAGAAGCAACTGTTAAGGCGAACGTGCTAACATGGGTAGTTGAGGTAGCGAGCAGCGGTGGAACTACGCTTATTTACTACGAGTATGAGACACTGCGTTACTAGCGAAGGGTCATAGATAAACCACATTCCCCCACATTTTCTCTTTTTGGTTTATACCATAAACTCGCCATTCTTATTACTGACCTGATGCTAAATTTAGGGAGGGTTTCTCATGAAGAGGAAAGCCACTAATTTACTAATCGAGAAACTTGGGCAGAAATATTCAGACAACTTAGAAATAAATCTGAAAAGTGAAGAGGACAAAGAGATTTTTAAATGGTTTTTTGCTGCGATCCTCTTTGGGGCGCCCATAACTGAAAGCGCTGTCATAAAAACGTATAAGTGCTTTGAGGAGCATGGAGTGCAAACCCCTACAAAGATTCTGGAAACTGGATGGGACGGATTAGTCGAGATTCTAGACGAGGGAAGTTATACGAGATACAACTTCAAGACAGCAGACAAACTTTTAGAGGTCATGAACCGTTTAGTCACGCAGTATGAAGGAAGCCTAAACTTTCTCCACAGACAGGCTTCAGACTCGCTCGATCTGGAAAAACGCCTGAAGGATTTAGGAAAAGGCATCGGTGACACAACCGTAAGTATTTTCTTGCGAGAATTAAGAGACATTTGGAAGAAGGCTGATCCAAAACCAACTCAACTAGTTGTTTTAGCAGCAAAAAACTTAGGAATAACACGAGAGAACCAACTTGAAAAGGCGTTAAGAGAACTAAAAGAGTTCTGGAACAAGAATCGGGTTGCTGAAAAATCTTTTACACACTTTGAGACCGCTCTGCTTCGGCTTGGCAAAGACTTTTGCAGAAAGATGAAATGTAACCAGTGCGTACTTCAGCGGTTCTGTTTAGTTGCTATGCCACCCTAATCCTCGTCACGACTTCGACTGGACATCCCTTGGGCAGATCTATCCTCTTTTGCCACTCATCCCCAATGGCGATTAGGGAGTAAATTCCAGAAATTTCTGCTTTAGCCTTTTTAACAAGGTTGACGAGAGCGGCTTGAGTTTCCCCAGTTTTCACCATGTCGTCTACGATGAGTATACTGTCTCGTTTCTTTAGGGCGTCTTTGGGCACGTACAGCGTCATGGTTACGCCAGAATCCTTCAACACATAGGTTTCTTCTAGGAAAGATGGAACCCCAACTTCCTTACCTCTTTTCGCTATCACTAGATCAACACCTAATGAGTTTGCAACCATGGTTGCGAGTGGTATGCCATCTACCGCTGCTGTTAGAATTTTTGTCACGCGCCTTCCAGCGAAAGTTGCGAGTGCGTAGTGCGAAGCCTGCCTAAGTATGTTGAAGTCTCCGATAATCCAAGTGTTGTCAAAATACCCTTCGTCGTTAAACTGTATTCTCCTACGGAGCTCAACTTCTAAACCTACGATCTTTGTTAGGGTCTTCCAGAGTTGCTGGGCTCTTTCAGCGTTTGGTAAAACGTGGCCCTTGGCGTATCGGCTCAAAACTGTTACGGGTAGACCCGTTTTTGTAGATAATTCTCGGTAGGTGTATTGTTTCTTTGCGTTCCGGAGAAGCTCTATAGTCATTAATCGGAGTTTTAAATCCTCTGCGTGGGTGCTCATTTCATGTCCCT
>CAZUFG010000050.1:0-6787 GCA_964618655.1 uncultured Candidatus Bathyarchaeia archaeon
AATTGTCGTCGGAATCTTCCCAACTATCTTTTCTAGGTTTTGCATCCCCAACTGCATATCTTTGTCCATTACCCTAAATCCCGTCAAGTAGAGAGGAGGCCCACCCATGATGACTAACTGAGGCGCCTCAGCCGAGATCATTTCCAGAGTAGAGTTACACATGGGACCCTGGACATCAGGCGCAAACAAAACCCTCTCATCGATATATTCAATCGTGGTCATTAAAACCCAGCCGAGCGCCGAATTTTCCGACCCATGAAAGACAGGATCAGAAAACTTTAGCCTCGTGTTTCCGAACTCGAATGTTCGGCTGTCAGCGATTTCCAACCTTTCTGCGTGTTTGCCCACGGTTTTTTGGAACAGCCAGCCTCGGCGTCGCTGACTGAAGTTTATCATAGCCCGATGATTCTTGATGAGAACAGTTTTTCCCTCATAGATTTGTTTGGCAACATCTGCCGAAGACCAGTTGTAGCACCAGTCTGTAAACGAAGGCGTATAATGGTCGAAATGATAATGGCTTAACGTAACTACCTCTGCTTTTTCTGCAGCCTCAGATATTTTCTTCCGGCACTCTGCTAATGCCTCATACTCTCTCAGGTGTGGGGGAAATCCAAAACGGTTAGGACCCAGCGAAACTCCAGCATCTAAAAGAATCTTCAAGTCAGGTGTCTCTACGTAAGTGCACATGGACCTAACGCCAAAACTTTCCGCAGCTAAAGGAACAACTTTGATGTTGCCTGACATACCTCTTCCACTTATAACTTTTTCGCTATATGCTTTTATGTCAGATGCGCATTAATTTTGCTTAGTGGGCGATGACGACTCTGGCCCCCCTGACCGTAAATCATGATTGCGATCTTGAGTGCGCGAGCCCACTATGAAAACCTATTTGTGTTCGACCCACTCGTAAACCCTAAATATGTTGCGCTTACAGGAATGATTGAGAAACAAATGAGAGAAGTGGATACTACTGACGAAGAAAGAACCACGGATGTCTACAGTATTATTAGGTTAACCTTTCTCATGTTAGCATTTATTTTTCTGGTTGCAGCAGCCTTCCTGGAAGGTAAAGAGTACTTAGGCGCCAAATTTGTTCTGATTATAATTGGAGCTTGCATGCTTACAGCAGGTATGACCACCTACTTGTTAAAGCGCGCGCCCGAGAAACAATCAAGGTCATAAAATCGCTACGCGAGAACCCAGCGCGCACGATCTATTTCTTGCTTTTCAGATGTTTTTTGAGTTTTGTATAGACTTGCAAACCTGCGTTTTAGAACGGAACGATAAGCGGGATACTTCCAACCCGCCAAGACTCTTCTTTTCTTTCTAAGGAACAAAAACCATAAATTAACTGTTCAACAACGTGAAAAGTAAGGGCTGTCCGATGCGTCCACATGTCAGCGTTTTCCAAGACGAAACCAAACTAGACATCAACTACGTTCCATCTCGCCTCCTCCACAGAGAGACACAACTCAATTTTCTAAACCAGTTCTTCCGCTTCGCCACTGAAAGCCCAGGAAAAATGACCCAGCGTGTTCTGATCGTTGGGAAAATCGGGACTGGAAAAACGGTTCTCTCCCAACATTTTGGGCTGAACATAACCAGGGAGGCACAGAAAAGAGGAATAGACCTCCACTATGTTCACGTCAACTGTCGCGAGTGCAAGGGAAGCCTCTTCATGATTCTTCAACAAACCATACTGAGGTTTATTCCCCACTTCCCAAAGCGAGGCTATTCAGAAGCAGAATTGCTGCAGACGCTCATGCAGATTCTCGACGAAAGAAACGCCTACCTAATCTTGGCTATGGACGAGTTAGAGACCCTCATACGCAGTGGAGGACCTGACCCGCTCTATAAACTGACGCGCATACACGAAACCCGCCTAAAGGCTCCTCAGAGGCTCTCGCTCATCGGCATCCTCCGCGAACCAGAAGCCTTAGAGATGCTAGACCCAAGCACGAGAAGCACTCTTCAACGCAACATCATTCATTTAGAAGAGTATTCAAAAATCCAACTCCGAGACATCATAAACGCCCGAGTAACCGTTGTATTCAGGCATGACGCTGTTTCTACACAAGCCATCGACCTCACATCAGAGTTAGCAGCCACAGAGGGAGGAAACGCCCGCTACGCAATCGAACTTCTGTGGCGGGCTGGCAAATACGCAGACGCCTCCGAGTTGTTGGAGGTTTCGCCGGAGTGTGTCCGAAAAGCGGCGGTGAGCATCTACCCCGTCATACGGAAGGACATTATCGCGTCTCTGGGGTTCCATGAAAAGCTGTTTCTCCTCGGCGTTGCAAGACGCTTCAAGCAGACCGACGTAGCTTACATAAGCATGGGAGACGCAGAAGACGCCTACGTTGTTGTTTGTGAAGAATACGGCGAAAGAAAGCGTGGACACACCCAACTCTGGGAATATATGAAGACGCTCTCTGCTTTGGGCATAATTAAAACCGAAATTTCCAGCCTCGGACAGCGAGGAAAAACAACTCTCATTAGCCTGCCGATGGTCCCTGCTTCAGACTTGGAGCAAGAGTTGAGCAAGACGCTGCAGACGAAAAAAGGATAGGAAGTGCCTGCTATGCCAATTGAAGATGTTCTCTCCTCCAGAGGGCGTGTAAAAATTCTGAGAATTCTAGTCGAGATCGGAGAGCTCAACATCTCTGAAATTGCCCGACGAGCTGGCCTCAACTACGCCACAACCAACGAGCACCTGTTAGCCCTTGAAAATTCTGGGCTTGTTAGGCATAAGAGGTTTGGAAGGATTCGCATCTACCGTTTTAACGAAGAAAACCCTCGAGCGGGAATGATTAAGAAACTCATGGAGTTTTGGGAACAAACAAATAAGTCTGAGACGGACAGTCATGAATAACAAACAGGTGAGCCCGTATGGCTATGGTTGACGTGACGGCGAAGCCCGAAGTATATCGAGAAGCCACAGCCAAGGGGTTAATTCGACTAAAGTCTGAAACTGTACAACTGATTAAGAAAGGAAAGATTGAAAAGGGCGACCCATTTCACACAGCCAAGATTGCGGGAATTCTGGCAGCAAAAAACACGAGTTCTCTGATTCCGCTCTGTCATCCTCTTCCGTTGACAAGCGTAAAACTGGAAATGAGAATTATTGGCAACTCTTCAATAGAAGTTGAGGCAACCGTCAAAACGAAAGCCCAAACCGGAGTTGAAATGGAAGCCCTCGTCGCAGCCACCACAGCCCTGCTGACCATCTGGGACATGACGAAACGGTACGAGAAAGACAAACGAGGGCAGTATCCACAAACCGTAATCGAGAACATTCGTGTTTTGCGTAAGGTGAAAGAGGAAGCGGGCAAATGAGTGAAACCGCACGCAAGCATAAAGCTGAGGCGCCGACAAGCCTAAACTTCGCCATAATTATATGCAGTTCTTCGCGTTATCAGGGACTCCAACTCATGAAACACGTAGATGATCCTTCAGGAGACCTAATCACCGAAACTCTGAAACATCATGGTCACACGGTTGTTTCCCGAAAAATCGTTCCCGACAACAAGCCAACCATTGAACAAAACGTGAAAGAAGCATTAAAATTAAAGACGGTAGACGCTGTCATCACCTGTGGCGGAACAGGCATCAGCTCCACGGATGTTACAATCGAGGCAGTTGAGCCGATGCTAGATAAGGAACTCCCTGGTTTCGGAGAAATTTTTAGGAGACTCAGCTTTGAGGAGATTGGTTCAGCAGCCTTGCTGAGCCGTGCGGTTGCTGGAGTGACTGATGGGAAGGCGGTTTTCTGCGTTCCAGGCTCTCCGCAGGCTGTGAGGCTCTGTCTTGAAAGGCTTATATTGCCTGAGGCTGGTCACATCCTGAAGCATGTTCGTGAACGATAGTGGTCTCTGATGATTTGTGACGATTATGGGCGTCCTGCTCTGAATTTGCGGATTTCGCTTACACAGAAGTGTAATTTGAGATGTCCATACTGTCACAGAGAAGGCGAGACGGGTATAGCCTCGTCTCGTAGAGAGATGACTACGGATGAGGTTGTTCATATTGCTCGAATAGCGATTGGACTTGGCATCTCTCGGGTAAAACTAACTGGGGGCGAGCCTCTTCTTCGTTCGGACATTCTTGACGTTGTGAAGGGCATCGCGGGGCTTCGGGGTTTAAGAGACTTGTCCATGACAACGAATGGAACGCTCTTGGCGCCTCTGGCTAAGGCTCTTCGGAAGGATGGGTTGATGCGGCTGAACGTGAACATTCCAACTTTGAATGCGGAAACATACCACAAGCTGACGGGTGGAAACTTAAAAGATGTTCTAGGGGGAATTAGAGCGGCGGTTGAGGCTGAACTATACCCCGTAAAGCTGAACATGCTGGTCTTGCACGGCGTGAATGAGAAAAACATTGACAGTATGGTTCGGTTTGCGGAGCACAGCGGCACGATCTTACAGTTGATTGAGTTAGAACCCATAAACGTCAGCCTGTCATATTTTGGGCAGTATCACTATGCGCTCAACGGAATCGAGGAGGAGTTGAAGAAGCGGGCGGTCGAGGTGCGAACCCGCGGGGACATGCAGAATCGGATGGTTTACTTCTTGCCAAAAACGAAGGTTGAAGTGATTCGTCCGATTGAGAACACGGAGTTTTGTGGTCGTTGTACGCGGGTTCGGGTGACGAGTGATGGGTGGCTGAAGCCTTGCCTGATGAGGAACGACAACCTAGTTGATGTTCTTACGCCCTTGCGGAATGGTGCGGATGACGAGGCTCTGACACGGCTTTTTACGGAGGCTGTGAAAAGGCGCAAACCATACTACATGATGAAGAACTAGAAAGATCGGTTTTTGCCAGGATATACTGCGCCTTTCCTTAGAGTCTTAAGTTTTGCTGTGACTGGCCTAAAGCTTGGAAGACGCAAGCCTGGAAACAATGAATGGAGAATTGGCGGAACTTCTTCACGACGCTGTAGACTTCGAGGACAACCCGGTATCTTCCTACTGAACAACATGGAAAACGTAGCCAAGCAAATCGAAAAAGGGCTTCGATAAGCATTTGGTTTAGTAGAGTCTATTCTCTTTTTTATAAAATGGAGAGGTACTGTTTGTTAGAATAGGATTTCAATGTGGATGGGTTATGACTGACCTGATGGAACTGATTGCGTGATGTTTTCTAGCGGTGAGGGCTCAACTGATGGGGATAATTGTTTGCTGTAATCCAGCTTCTATTGGTCCAGGTTGTTTTATAGTCAGTTGTGTTTTAGATGATACAGTCTCAGTTATCCTGTTTTGATTGATTTCTTTTTTGGTCTTATCAAACAATTCAGTTTCTCCATTTTTTTACCAATTAATCTTCAAAAAACATTCTCTGTAACAAAGTTTCATAAATTATATATATAGAATCTAAATATAGAATTAGTTTTCTGAAGGGGAGACGGAGAAGAGATAAGATAACAACGATTACTGCTTCTATGACTACTCTCTTTAAGGGCGCTCAAAAAAGAGGCGCAAATAGAACAAAACATCCCAAAGGAAAAGGAGAAAAAAATTTCGCTTCGATGTAAGCGAAGAGGAGGGTTACGTAAGATGAAGGCAGTTCGGTTAGAGAGGAAAGCACCCGAAATGGGGAAAGCCCGATACTGTTGGAAAAGAAAATTGAGAAAATAAGGAGGAAAAGGAAATGGAAAGAAAGATAGGGTTAACGTTAGCATTGCTTTTGATGGGTATGGCTTTGATGGCTAATCTGCTGATCGACACAAGGGGAACTCTTGACGTTGAAACTGAAGGTTCGAGTAGTTCTTCAACGACGCCAACCCAAAGACAGGATTCATTTTCTCTGCTTTCCGCACCGCCGCCAACAGAATGGAACCAAACATACGGAGGAACAGGCGATGAAATTGCTTTTGCTTTGGTTCAGACGGCTGACGGAGGATACGCACTAGCAGGCTACACAAATTCTTCCGGTGCTGGCTACGATGATGTTTGGCTGATCAAGACCGACGCTTATGGCAACCACCAATGGAACAAAACATACGGAGGAACAGGCTATGACTGGGCTTTGGATTTGGTTCAGACGGCTGACGGAGGATACGCAATAGCAGGCTTCACAAATTCTTTCGGCGCTGGCAGCTATGATTTTTGGCTGGTCAAGACTTATGCAAATGGCAACCACCAATGGAACAAAACATACGGAGGAACAGGCAACGACGGGGCTTATGCTTTGGTTCAGACGGCTGACGGAGGATACGCACTATTAGGCGACACAGATTCTTTCGGTGCTGGCTACACTGATGTTTGGCTGGTTAAGACTGACGCTTCTGGCAACCACCAATGGAACAAAACATACGGAGGAACATACGGTGACTATGGTTCGGATTTGGTTCAGACGGCTGATGGAGGATACGCACTAGCAGGCGACACATTGTCTTTCGGTGCTGGCTTTGGTGATTTTTGGCTGGTCAAGACTTATGCAAATGGCAACCACCAATGGAACAAAACATACGGAGGAACAGACCCTGAGTGGTATTTTGAGGGTTTGGCTCAGACGTCTGACGGAGGATACGCAATATCAGGCCGCACATTGTCTTTCGGCGCTGGCAGCTACGATTTTTGGCTGGTCAAGACTGACGCTTCTGGCATGCACGAATGGAACCAGACATACGGAGGAACAGGCAACGACGGGGCTTTTGGGAAGTTGGTTCAGACGGTTGACGGAGGATACGCAATAGCAGGCTACACATTTTCTTTCGGTGCTGGCTTAGGTGATTTTTGGCTGGTCAAGACTGACGCTTCTGGCATGCACGAATGGAACCAGACAT
>CAZUFG010000050.1:6887-7970 GCA_964618655.1 uncultured Candidatus Bathyarchaeia archaeon
ACGGAGGAACAGGCGATGAAACTGCTTTTGCTTTGGTTCAGACGGCTGACAGTGGATACGCAATAGCAGGCTTCACAAATTCTTCCGGTGCTGGTAGCTATGATTTTTGGCTGGTTAAAATCGCACCAGTTCATGACGTTGCTGTTGTTAGCGTCACAGCTTCTCCAACATCAGTTACTCAAGGTCAAACTGTATGGGTCACAGTTGTGGTCGAGAATGAAGGAGACTTTTTGGAAAGCTTCAGCGTGACCTCCTACTACGACAACACAGCGATTGGCTCAATAACTCTTTTAAACCTATCACCTGGATACCAAGACGCACTGGGGTTCCACTGGAACACTGCAGGAGTTGCTCTAGGCACATACACTATAAAGGCTATAGCGAGCACCGTCCCAGGAGAAACTGACACAGCAGACAACACCAAAATCGACGGAACCGTAACTGTAATAGCTCGTGACGTTGCTGTTGTTAGCGTCACAGCTTCTCCAACATCAGTTGCTCAAGGTCAAACTGTAACAGTCACGGTTGAGGTCAAGAATGAAGGAGATATCTCAGAAACCTTCAGCGTAACCACCTACTACGACAATACAGCAATCAGCTCACAAACTGTTACAAACCTATCACCTGGAGCCTCACAAACCTTGTATTTCTACTGGATTACTGCAGGAGTTGCTCTAGGCACATACACAATTAAAGCTGTAGCAAGCACAGTTCCAGATGAGACCGACACAGCAGACAACACCAAAATCGACGGAACCGTAACTGTAATAGCTCGTGACGTTGCTGTTGTTAGCGTCACAGCTTCTCCAACATCAGTTACTCAAGGTCAAACTGTAACAGTCACGGTTGTGGTCAAGAATGAAGGAGACATCTCAGAAACCTTCTTAGTAGACGCCTACTACGACAACACACCAATCACTCTCCCTTCACAAATTGTTACAAACCTATCCCCTGGAGCCTCAGAAACACTGTATTTCTACTGGGACACTAGCGTCGTCAGC
Source organism: uncultured Candidatus Bathyarchaeia archaeon (assembly GCA_964618655.1). GTDB lineage: Archaea > Thermoproteota > Bathyarchaeia > Bathyarchaeales > Bathyarchaeaceae > CAZUFG01. The sequence goes on from CAZUFG010000050.1 coordinate 7,889, forward strand.
CCAGAACCATACATTGTAAAGGCTAAGGCGAGCACCGTCCCAGGAGAAACTGACACAGCAGACAACACCAAAATCGACGGAA
>CAZUFG010000051.1:0-7803 GCA_964618655.1 uncultured Candidatus Bathyarchaeia archaeon
TCTACGAGGAGCTTCAAACAACGAGCGGGAAAATAGATTTCGTCATGCTTGGATGTCCGCATTACACACTCAAGCAGGTGGGGGAAGTTGCGAGACTCTTGGACGGGAAGAAGATACATGATGGTGTGTCGTTTTGGGTTTGCACGTCAGCCACAACTAAAGTTTTGGCAGAGAGAAATGGCTATGTAAACGTCATAGAGAGGGCGGGTGGGCACGTCGTGGTAGACACGTGCATCGATGAACCATGCTGGATAGCGTACAAGAATAAGGTGGGTATGACAGACTCGCCCAAATGCGCCTACTATCGGAGATTCAAAGAGGCTAGGGTAGGAAGGCTGCAAGACTGCGTTGAAACCGCTGTCAGGGGGAAATAGGAATGAAGAATTTAGAAATCTCGTTAAAGTGCCACAAAATTGTGGGCGGCTACGGAGAAGGCGAGGCTCTAGTTTCTCACGAGCCCATCTGCTTCTACCTTACAGACCCCAAAACAGGCGTAGTTAGGGAGAAAAACCATGAATTGGCGGGAAAGAATCTCGCGAACAAGGTGCTCGTGTTTCCATCGGGAAAAGCCAGTTCAGTGGTTCAGATAGACGGTCTCTTTAAACTAGCTTCACACAACGTTGCTCCGAAGGCGATGATAGTTAAGGATGTGGAAACGGTGCTGGTCGTGAGTGCTTTTCTGGTGAAAGTTCCTCTGGTAGATAGATTGGAAAAAGACCCGTTTGAAATCATCCACACGGGCGACTTCGTTAAGGTCGATGCGGAAAAGGGCAGGGTCACGGTAACAAAGAGGGGATTCTAGCATAGTCGTGATATGGTCTATACTTTATGTTCCAGGTACTTTCTGATTCGTTCCATTCCTTCCTTGACTTGTTCGTAGGAGATGGAGTATGATATTCTTAAATGCCCTTCACCAACGTTCCCGAAGCCCGAACCAGGCGCAGTCACGACCCGAGCTTCCTTCAACAAATTCGACGCCAACACTTCATCCGATCTTTCGAAACTTGAAAAATCTGGAAAAACATAGAACGCTCCTTTCGGCTTAGTGTAAGACAAGGACTCAATTCTGTCAAGCTCATGAAGCATAAGTTTTCTTCTCCTGTTGTACTCGGCTACCATTTCTTGAACGCAGTTCTGCGGTCCAGTTAACGCCGCGAAGGCTGCCTTCTGCGAGATTGCGTTTGGGCATAAGACTGCGTAATAGTGTAGTTTGCGCAACGTGCCCGAAAGCTTCTTTCCAGCCGCCACGTATCCAATCCTCCACCCAGTCATCGCATACGCCTTCGAGAAACCGTTCACCGTGATCGTTCTGTCTTCCATGCCGGGCAAGGAACCAATACTGAAATGTCTTGTACCGTCGTAGACAATTTTCTCGTATATTTCATCCACGAAGACTATCAAGTTGTGCTTCTGCGCCACCTCAGCTATGACTTCGAGATCCTGTTTTGAGAACACGTGTCCTGTCGGGTTGGACGGATTACAAAACCAAATCATCTTGGTCTTCTTCGTTATTTTACTTTCCAAGGCTTCCGATTCTATTTCGTAGTCTTTTTCCTCGTCAAGTGGGATTGTGATAGGCTTCGCTTCCGTTATTAGGGTGTCTTCAAAATATGCGGGGTAGTACGGATCAAGAATGACTGCTTCGTCACCCGAATTTAGAAATCCCAACGCAGCGATCAACATGGCTTCCTGAGAACCGGAGGTTACGGTTACCTCAGTTTGAGGGTCAGCATCAATACTATTCTCTTTCTCAAGTTTTTCGGCTACGGCTTGGCGCAGTTCTGGCGTCCCGTCGATTTCTGTGTAGTGCGTAAAACCTTTTCTGGTAGCCTCCACGGCTGCCTCCAAGATATGCTTTGGCGTCTTGAAGTCTGGCTCACCCTGCTCAAAGTGAACGACATTCTCCATTCCCGCCGAGAGCTCAAGCATTCTTCGAATTGCCGAAGGCTTTATCAAGTTGACTCTATTAGAACCCTCAAACAATTTTTCCACCGCCATCCTGCGAAGCTTACCCTTGATGCGAAATTTTAACTATGCTTTAGCATGGGCATTTTAATTCCTTTCTGTTTGGCTATCTTCTTTGCCTTCTCGTAGCCCGCGTCTGCGTGCCTAACGATGGCCGTTCCTGGGTCGGTGGTCAACACTCGCTCTATTCTTTTCTCAGCCTCTTTTGTTCCGTCCGCGACTAGACACATTCCCGCATGTATGCTGTATCCAATTCCCACGCCTCCGCCATGATGCACCGAAACCCAAGTGGCTCCAGCCACAGCGTTTATTAGAGCGTTTAGTACGGGCCAGTCCGCAACCGCGTCGCTTCCGTCGATCATGCCCTCAGTTTCCCTGTTTGGCGAAGCCACGCTTCCGCCGTCTAGATGGTCTCGCCCAATCCAAACGGGACCAGACAACTCGCCCTTGCGAACTAGGTCATTCATGGCTTTTCCAAACTGGGCTCTTTCACCGAATCCAAGCCAACAAACTCGGGCTGGCAAGCCCTGAAACTTAACCTGTTCCTTAGCTTTTTTAATCCATCGGCAGAGCTCCTTGTTATACGAGAATTCTTCTAGGATGAGGTCGTCTAGGCGGAAGATGTCTTTGGGTTCGCCAACCAACGAGGTCCATCGGAAGGGTCCGCGTCCTTCACAAAACATTGGTCTAATGTATCTGCGCACGAATCCTGGAAAAACAAAAGCTTCTTTGAAACCAGCGTTGTAAGCCTGTTGCCTTAAGTTGTTGCCATACTCAAACGCGACAGCCCCCTTACGCATCATTTTCACCATGGCTTCCACTTGAACCCGCATGCTGTTCTCTGCCCGCTTCATGTACTCCGCAGAGTCTTTTTCTCGAAGTTTATCTGCCTCCTCCTTCGAAAGCCCAGCAGGATAGTACCCGTTTAATGGGTCATGAGCCGAAGTCTGGTCAGTTAAGATGTCTGGAATGACTCCTCTCTTCACGAGTTCTGGATGAACCTCAGCAGCATTGCCTAGCAAACCCACACTTTTTGGCGTTTCTTCCTCTTTGGCTCTAAGAGCCATGTCAACAGCATCGTCTAAGTCCTCAGTCCTAGTTTCAAGATACCCATGCTTCAGTCTCCTCTCAATCGCCTTCTTATTAATCTCCACAACTAAGGCGACGCCGTCATTCATGGTTACAGCCAGCGGTTGGGCTCCTCCCATCTCGCCGAGACCAGCCGTCAAAACAAGCTTTCCTTTTAGGCTTCCGCCGAAATGTTCCTTCGCAACTGCCGCCAAAGTTTCATACGTGCCCTGCAAGATGCCTTGCGTCCCGATATATGCCCAAGAACCTGCAGTCATCTGCCCAAACATTATCAGTCCCTTCTGCTCTAACTCGTAGAAGTAGTCCCAAGTTGCCCACTTCGGCACGAGCATGCAGTTGACGATCAACGCCCGTGGAGCCCACTCGTGCGTTTTGAAAACCGCTACGGGTTTGCCGCTTTGGATGAGCAGGGTTTCGTCGACTTCTAACTCCACAAGCGTCTCAACAATTCTGTTGAAGCACTCCCAGTTTCTTGCCGCTTTCCCAGTGCCTCCATAAACGATAAGGTTTTCAGGGTCCTTAGCCACCTCTGGGTCAACAACATTGTATAACATGCGGAGAATGCCTTCGATTTGCCAGTTTTTGCAGTGCAACTCAGGACCAGTGATACATTTAATCGGCTTCTTCAGCTTAAGCAAGGCTTTCACCACAGCCATAAAGGGAGTCGGGGCTATTATAAATTTTTAAAGAAGCCCCGAATAACAATTGAGCGAGGAAGTTGACAAATTGTCTGAAACATTACAGTTGCTGAACTGTCCCCACTGCAACGCGCCGATTAACTATGTTCTCGGCGAGACGCTTTTCACCTGCACCTATTGTGGATACACTTTTTCGATGATTAAGGAAGGCGAATACCAAGAGATTGCGCCTGGCAAACACTTCATGCTCGTCAACAACTACTCTGAGACTGAAATGCGAGAGGTCATTCACGACTGGATGAGAAGGGGCGTTTTTAAGGCGGGAGACCTTGCCGAAAAATCCGAGATCGTCGAAACAGAGCTGAAGTTTGTGCCCGTATGGTTTGTCAACGTGAGCGCCGACACCACATACTATGGGAAAAAGAAAATCGAGTGGACTGAAACAAGAACGAGACCGTCTTCAACGCCTGGAGGCCCCCCAACTCAAGAAACGATAAGGCACGTACGCTGGGAAGACAAGTCGGGGCAATTCTCAGACGTTGAGGACTGGAGAGTTTTGGCGTCTAGGGGAATGCTGCTTCCTCCACTTGAGAAAATTGAGCTTTCGGTGGCGGGCAAAATTCCCTTTGATATCAAGAATGTTTCTCCAGGCGCTAAGCTGATCAACGGTGACGTTGACGAGACACTAGCGAAAAAGGAAGCGGAGTCTGGAATCCGAAACAGCCATTCTAGCAGGGCTTCGAGGGAGGTAGACCAGGTGCTGTCGATTAACACTAACGTTCAGGTTGGAGACGCCCAACTTCTAACAGTCCCTCTATGGTTTATACGCTATAAATACAAAAACAAGCTGTACTCAGTAATCGCCGACGGGTCCAGCGGAAGAGTTATTGAAGGAAAAGCTCCAATCGGAAAATACGACATCCTCATAATCGCTGGAATTATCATAGCCATCATCGTGATAGTAATCCTAGCAATAGCCTTATGGCGAAGATGACAGCGCCGATTTGATTCAAATAACACTGTTGTTAAGTTGGCGCAATTCGACTACTCTATTCTTCTCCCTCTTTCAGCCACCAACTTTCCGTCTTTGAAGACTTTTTCGGCTAGGTTTACACCATAATGATAGCTGAAGAATTTGTGGTTCGGAGCGTCAAAAATGACGATGTCCGCCTTCTTCCCAATTTCTAGGCTTCCTATTTCATGAGCCCTCTCTATTGAATGCGCTGCATTGATCGTGGAAGCAGTAAGCGCCTCAGCCGCGGTCATCTTCATCTGAAGAACTGCGATTGCCATCATCACCTGCATTGACTCACAGATGTTGGCTGCACTCACATCTGTTGCTAAGGCAACGGGCAACCCCCTCTCGATGATTTCTCTAGCCTTTGCGTACGTTTTCAAATAGCAGAACGGGCTGGTTGGTAAGAGCACTCCAACCGTGCCCTTTTCTCTCAAGGCATCGATCTGTTCCATCGGAGTGAAAACAAGATGGTCAGCCGAAACCACTTCTAGCTCCGCGCCCAACTTGGCTCCTCCGCTGTGAGCAAGCCAGTCGGCGTGAGTCCTCACCTTCATGCCATGCTTTCTGCCAGCCTCTAGGATTCGCCTCGACTGTTCCACGTTGAAATATCCTTTCTCACAGTAAACGTCGCAGTATTCCGCCAATTTTCTTTTGCCTATTTCAGGAATCCACTTCTTCACGATTTCATCCGTCAACTCGTCAACTCTGTTCTCATACTCGAACGGAATTCCCTGAGCGCAGAAAGTTGGAACCAAGTCAATTGGATGAATCCTGTTTAAAGTTTTGATTATTTCCAACTGTCTGATTTCGCCCTGAAAAGTCATTTCATACCCGCTCTTCGCCTCTATCGTCGTGGTGCCATGGATGAGCATGTTGTCAAGAATTTTCTTGGTTTTCTCGATCAAAAATTCAGTGCTGGCTTCACCCGTTTTCTTAAGCGTTGTGGGCATTCCTCCGCCTTTAGCCTTGATCTCCAAGTAGGGCACGCCCTTCACAGCCATAAGCTCTAGTTCATCTTCCCTTGAACCCGCGAAAATCAAGTGCACGTGAGGATCAATAAGTCCCGGAGTCACCAGTTTTCCATCAGCATCAACGATTTCAACTCTTCTCTCAAGCTGCTTTAGCACTTCCTTAGTGGATCCAACAGCCACTATTTTTCCATCTTTTACTGCAACGGCTCCGCCTCGAATAATATCGAGACGGTTCATTTCGTCTTTGACTTTTGGTTTGTCGCTCGATCCACGTAGAGTTACAAGTTCATTTGCATTCGTTATCGCGAAATCGGCTTTCGTTGGCATGTTTTTCGTCTTGTGACTTACACGTCTATATATTTCTTTCTTTCCCACTCATGCACCGTGGTGTTATAATCTCTCCACTCTTTGGTTTTGATCTCTAGGAACTTTTCGTAAAGCGCTTGTCCCAAAGCATCTTGTATGACCTTGTCCTTGGAGAGTTCTTTCAGAGCGTCTCCTAAATTTTCTGGGAGCAGTTCTATGCCTCTTTTTTCTCTTTCTTTTGCGTCCATCTCGTAGATGTTTTCTTCCACGGGCTCTTCTGGTTCAATTTTTCTCTTGATTCCGTCTAGTCCTGCGGATAGGATACCGGCAAATGCAAGGTAGAAATTGCAGGATCCGTCAGTAGGTCTATACTCCAGCCTGGTTCTCATCTCTTTGCCCGGAGGAACCCTAACAAGAACCGACCGATTATATCTTGCCCAAGAAATATAAACAGGGGCTTCCCATCCGGGTACAAGTCTCTTGTACGAATTAACTGAAGGATTGGTTATTGCGGCCAACGCTTTTGCGTGATTCAGAATTCCAGCTATGAAGTTTAAACCTGTTTTGTTCAGACCGTAACTTCCGCTTGGATCGTAGAATAGGTTCTTGCCTTTCTTTTCGTCTATGAGACTGACGTGAGTGTGTAATCCACATCCATATTGACCTTGAAAAGGCTTGGGCATGAAGGAAGCGATAAGCCCTTTCTTCGCAGCAGTTTGCTTCAGGAGAAACTTGATCAGGTATATGGCATCAGCCATCGTTAGTGCGTCTGAGTAGGCTAGGTTAAATTCATACTTTCCATGAGGCACTTCATGATGATGTTTTTCAACCAAAATGCCCATGTTCATAAGCTCCTCCGTGACCTCAAGTCTGAGATCGGCCCCAAGATCTGCAGGAGGAGTAGCCAAATATTCCCCTTCATCAAGCAACTGGATGCCGCTCTCACTTTTCTTGAACAAGAAAAACTCTATTTCTGAACATGCGCAGTATTTTACGGAGACTCCCATGCTCTTCTTAGCATCGCTCATGACTTTCTTAAGGACAAATCTGGGGTCAAGCTCAAAATGTCTATTCGATTCAGGTTCATAAATGTCGCAAACTACTCTCGCTACTCTCTTTGGGAAAGAATTTGGCGGCAGCACGGTAAACGTGTTCACGTCTGGAACTAGCTTCAAGTCACTTTTGCTTATGTCAACCATACCAACAGATGACCCGTCAGTGTGAACGCCCTCTTCAGCGACCTTCGAAAACAGCTGGGAAGGTATCCAAAGAGAATGCAAGATACCGGATATATCTGTGAACTGTAGTGCTATCTCTTTCACGTTTTCCTTCTCAATTAGTCTTGTGACTTCTGATGTCCTCATTTTCGTTCAGGCGCAAATATTGATAAGCGTGCTATAAATGTCTTAAGGGAAACATGATCAGACTCAGGAACGAGTGATAATGATGGCAGAGTTCACTGTAAACGGCGTTCCAATCGAGGATACTTTCTGCGAAACCTTCACGGTACGTATAGCTAGAATCCTCGTTACGTCGGTGAACAGAAAATGGGCGTTGGAAGCAGCGTTGGAAGCCAAGGGTCTCGGCAGATCCGCCACTATACCCCCTTCAGAGGCATCAATAGAATGTGAAGCTCAGCCTAAAGAGACGCCTGATAGGAGACCAGGCTTCATAATTCAGGTCATCGACAGAAAGCTGGAGCAACTTCAACACTGGCTCATAATTAGAATAAGAAAAGGAATAATGCCGTACCCCAAAACTAATGTCTTTGATGCCCTGCCGCGGGAAATGGCCAAAGAATCTGTGGACGTCAAAG
>CAZUFG010000052.1:0-7681 GCA_964618655.1 uncultured Candidatus Bathyarchaeia archaeon
TAAGGTGTATGTCCTCTATATTCTGCTATGAACACGCCTACGCCTACTAAAGATATGAGCGAAGCAACTAGCCCCATTAGGGTAACCATCTTTACGTTATCCATTGTGTATGCGAAAATATCTGGCGTATATAACATTAGTACCTGCATGATTAGAGCAATCAAACTGATGATTCCAGCGACTAAGAGAATTATTAGCCCAGCACTCGACTTTTTGGGGGAAACCGTCATACTTCATTTCACCTCCATCATCATTTTGCCTCAATATTTGGTTAGCAACTAAATAAAAAAGTTTCCACTGTTTATTACTTGCACCGTCGCTCACGCCTTCGTAAATACCTTCCTAATCACTACTTTCTCGTTTCTTATACTTACCACGAACGCAGAGAGCCTTTCAATTCAAAACGTTTAAGTTAAGCTCCCGAAAATGCGGAAAGTCGGTTCAATGAACCATAATAGAAACGTTAGGTATGGTAGCAAAATGAAGGAACAGTTTAAATCTCCGTTGAAAGCCATCAGACACTAAGGAGGGCCTTGTCTTTTCATGTTTTTTCATGTTCTCTTAACAACTAAATGTAACCTGCAGTGCAGGTACTGTTTTGGTAAGTCTTGCGAAGACATTGGAACCGACTTTGGAGATTTTAAAATTGATTACTGTCTGCCCCCGAGAATCAGTTACAGCGTTGATTTGTTAAGAGACTTTTGCAAAAAAGACCCAGAATGCGTTTTGACCTTTTACGGCGGCGAACCGATGCTTTGCATCGAAGAAATTAAACGAATAATGGACAACGTGAAAGTGAAGCATTTCATGATTCAGACGAATGGCTTGTTTTTACGCCAGCTAGAGCCAGAGTACGTGAACAGGTTTCACACAATTTTGGTATCCATCGACGGAGACCAAGAATTAACTGATTATTACAGGGGACAAGGAGTCCATCGAAAAGTAATCAACAATCTTAAACTAATTAAAAGAAACGGCTTTGACGGAGAACTCATCGCCCGAATGACGGTGATGGAAGAAACCGACATTTTCAAGCAAGTGTTATGGTTGTTAAACAACCAAGATTATTCTTTCTCCTCGGTTCACTGGCAACTAGACGCGGGCTTCTGGAAAAACGACTTCGAGAAGAGACAGTTTGGAAAGTGGGCTAACGAAAGCTGCAATCCTGGAATCAGAAGACTAATCAAGTTTTGGGTTGATTTCATGGAAAAGCATGGAAAAGTTTTGAAATTGTATCCTTTGCTCGGGGTAATGCAGTCGCTATTGCTGAATGAAAAAAGTTCGTTGCGTTGTGGTTCGGGCTGGGTCAACTACAGCATTTTGACAGACGGGAGTATTACGCCCTGCCCAATTATGGGAGGGATGAAAGACTTTTACGTGGGGCATATTAAGACTGCGAAGCCTCTAAGCTTAAAGACGTTTTTTGTCGCTAAACCATGCATCGAATGCGAAATCTTTTCTGAGTGTGGTGGACGCTGCCTCTACGCAAACATCACTAAACAATGGAGCGAAGAGGCGTATTCTCTTGTTTGCGATACGGTGAAAAACCTTGTTGACTCGCTAAAGCAGGAGCTGCCAAGAGTGAAGAAGTTAATTGCTGAACAAAAAATCGGGCTTTCAGATTTTGAATACATGAAGTATAATGGGTGCGAAATAATCCCGTAGGCTGACTCCACATTCATTAGAACGAAATTGCCTAATGGATAGACTTAAAGTCGCAACAGAACTATTTTTATCCTATATGTCATTAACAGCCGAGATGAAGGCTTTTGCAGAGAAAGTAGGACTCGACGTTGTCAGAGTTACATCTGCCGAGCCTCTCCCCGAAGCAGCGAAGCGGATTAAAGAACAAATTCAACGAGGACTACGCCCCAAATGGAAGGTTGAGGACATTGACTCTTTCTGTGACCCGACAAGCGTTCTATCATCAGCAAAATCCATTGTGGCGGCGGCAGAATGCTACTTGACCTCAGAGCCAGTAGACCTAAGCAAACTAGGCGAGCCACACGGACGAATCGCCAGATATCTCTGGCGAAATTACTATCATGACATTAAAGAAAAACTTGAGAAGGTTGCGACTTTCTTAAAGAAAAGAGCTCCAGGAAAAACGAAGTTTCAGTTTAGATGCTATTCTAATGGGCCTTTAGCGCAAAAGCCCATCGCCCAACAGGCAGGGGTTGGCTGGTACGGCAAAAACGGAATAATCTACACTGAAGAATACGGGTCTTGGATAGTGCTCGGAGAACTCATAACCAACGTTGAACTCGAACCAGATGAACCGCTTGAAGTGTCTTGCGGAAACTGTGACGCCTGTATTAAGGCTTGTCCAACAAAGGCGATAATTGAGCCCTACGTCTTAGATATGCCGCGCTGTCTCCAATACATGACAACCCGACAGTTCAACATGCCCACTCACCTCCGCGAGATTTGGGGTAACAGACTCTACGGATGCACAACATGCCAAGACGTTTGCCCTTTAAACCGCAAAGTAAAGCCAAAAAACAGAAAACCAACATACGGATACGTGGGTTCAAGCCTCCCACTGATTCCGATTCTCCAAATGAAAGAAAAGGAATACCGCGATCGCTTTCGTAAAAACCAAATAGGAGAGTGGTGGGTACGCTTTGGAGCCATCCAAAGAAACGCTTCTATAGCCTTAGGAAACATCCGAGACCCAGTTGCAATTCCAGTCTTGACCCAAGCTTTGAACAACAGCCGAAGTCTCATGGTTCGAATCCACGTGGCTTGGGCTCTAGGAAAAATTGGAGGACAAAACACAAAACAAGCCTTAGAGGATGCCCTCAAGAGGGAACGCAACCCCGAAGCTCGGAAAGAAATCAAGGAAGCGCTAGATAGAAATTAAGAGATTTTATTGTGATACAACCTTACCCGTCTGTTATAGAAGTTGCTATACTTTCGAATATTGATAGCGTGCTTTCCCTCCGTGCCCGCCTCTTGAGGGTCTTCATGTTAACCTTGGTGTATCTCAATATCGCCCTTACGTCATCTTCATCCTTTAAAGCCCTTTCTTTCGGAACCGTTGCCTTTATCATGCGCAACTTTGATAAAACTAATCCTTCGGGAGTTTGAAAGAAGGTCGGCAAACCCAAGATGCTTCCAGCTTTCTTTTCAAGCTTCTTGTCGGAAAGTATAACATCGAGAGTGAAAGGCGTCTTCTTGTCTCTGAAGGTGATTATTTTATAGCCTGATTTGAAGGCTTCATTAATTCTGCCCTCGTTAACTTTTAACCCAGCCTTCCTTAATGGCAATATAAGCCGAGCTCGTAGGTTTCCTCGAGCAACTTTAACCACAATGTCTACGTCCATGGTAGTTCGAGGCGTACCATAATAGCTTGCAGCTAAAGCTCCAGTAAACATATAATCTATTCCAGCAACGTTGAAGTTGTTGACGACCCTTCTGATTAATCCTTCAAAAGTCTTCAGTTTCTAAACCTCATGGTGACGCCGCTTCTTATATCTGATCCTTTCCCTAACCCGTTCTATGATCTCGTCTTCTTTGACCGTTTCGTCTCGATCCTTAACAGCATCAGCGCAAACACGGGTACACACATCTGTCATGTTTATTGAAAGATTGACCTTATCTTCAGGCTTCAACTTTTCGATAACCAACAGCGCCACCAAATTCTAATTGCTGTCTTAGCCTTAAGAAGCATTTCCCGCAAAATACGCGCTTCCCCATCAACTGTGGACACGTTTGCTTATACCCATCCTCCCGTGTATTTCTGCTTAACCACTCTAATCGGCGACAACTCTTCTTTTATGGCTCTTTAAATGTGACCGCCACTCGCTTTGCGTGACTTTTCATGATAGGCATAAGCTCTAACTGCAAAATCAACATTTCAGGAATATAATTCACAAATCCTCTCTTAGGTTTAAGGAAAATCTCATCAAAGGGAAATTGGGCACTAAATGCCATTTCTAAAAAATGGTGGATGGGTATAGGTTTAAAGTTTCGATTAGTTTTTCGCGTTAGGCGCTTCCTGACATTCGATATTTTTAAATCGCACATCTGACTGGCATGTTATGATGTTTGAGGTTAAGCTGGCGAATGAAGATTGCGGAGATACCTGATCAGTTTCATCGTTGGGTTGGTTGCTCTTTGCGTTATGGCTTGGCTAATCGTAACCTTCTTGCAATATCCAGAGATTAAAAATCTTCCCTTATACACTTTGAGCACGATTTCCAGAATCGTAATTACACTTCTTGTTTCGATTGTTTGGGGCGTCTCCTTTGGCATATTAGCCGCAACAAACAAGGTAGCCTCACTTATTCTCACACCTTTTATAGACCTTCTACAGTCCATTCCGATACTTGGATATTTCCCGATGGTCATAGGTTTTCTATTCGCATTAGGCCCGTTAGGCATTGAGCTTTCCGTTATGGTCCTGCTTTTCACATCCATGGCGTGGGCTATTTTCTTTGGAGTAGTAGGGGCCATCCGCGGTATTCCAACAAATGTTGTCGAGTCTTCGCGAAGTTTTGGTTTAACAGGGTGGCGGTACATTAGGCATGTTGTATTGCCTGCCATCACCCCAGCAGTGGTTTCGGGAGCAAACCTTGCATGGTGCGATGGCTGGTTTTTTATGATTGCCGCAGAATACATCCAATATAAGGGGACTATTGTGACGCCGCCTTCTGGCGGACTGGGCTACCTCCTTGCGAGGACTACCTACGAATATAAAGACATGAGTGTTGCTATAGTCCTGTTGCTATTCATAACCTTCATCGTAGTATACTTCAACACTCTGACTTGGCATAGGCTCATAGAACGAGCAAGCACAGGCACTTTCAAGCCAGTCTTTAGGATGGATCTTTCGGGGGTTGGAAAACTTGGAGTTGCAAAGGCCGTTAGATGGCTACATTTCGGAAGACCTCACTGGCCAAGATCTTTTTCCATAGTTTCTCAGCGCTTGCGAAAATACACCCACATCGAAAAAATTGTCGTTGCAGTTTTGGCTCTTTCGGCAGTTTTCTTTGTTTTGTATAACGTACTTGGCCAATTCCCCACATTGGCAGCAATTCAGAGCGGATTCAACCAGCCGCCTGCAGGAGAGCTGGTCCATCTGCCAGTGTTGATTGGCTTGACGATGGGGCGTCTTGCAATAGCTTACGGGATTTCTCTTGTAGCTGCAATCGGTATGGGAGTTCTGGCTGCAGAACACAAAAGATTCGCGGCTGTTTTATTTCCCCTCTACGATATTGGGCAAGGAGTGCCCATTCTAGCGTTGTTTCCCGTCATTTTTCTTGGGTTGAATCAGCTCCTCGGAATGCCAAACATTGCCCTTGAACTTACGTGTATCATAATGCTGGTTCTCGACATGATATGGTACATGTTTCTCAACATCGTAAGTGCAGTGAAAAACATTCCCACCGAAATAAATGAAGTGGGACAACTTTTCGGGTTCAAAGGAATAAAAAGAATAACGCACATAGTTATTCCATCCATATTGCCAGCCATAGTAACTGGAAGCATCCTTTCATGGGGGACTGGCTGGAACACCATAATTTTTGCAGAATACTTGCCGTCGACGAAGCCAGGAGAACAGCCACTTTCGATCCCAGGAATAGGCTCGCTCCTGGACAGGGCAGGCTATGAATACGGAAACACCGTCGTACTCATTTTTGTGCTCGGAATAGTCGCAGCAATCGTTCTTTCCATGGAAGGGTTTGTTTGGCGACGTTTGCTTAGAAAATACGAAAAATATCATGTTGAGGTGTAAACTATGTCAGTGCTTGAAATAGAAAATGTGACCAAGACATTCGTGGCAGAGAAATCCAAAATATTGGTTTTGGACAACGTGAGCTTTTCAGTTGGAAACGACGAGTTTGTCTGCTTGGTTGGCCCTTCTGGCTGTGGGAAATCCACTCTGCTCAGAATAATAGCAGGGTTAGAAAAGGCTGATTCGGGCAGAATACTGTTTCACGAGCAGCCTATTACGCGGCCATCTCCAAAAATTGCAATGGTGTTCCAGCTTTTCGGTCTGCTGCCCTGGAAAACCGCGTTGGAAAACGTTGAAGTGCCGTTGGAAGTGCTCGGCGTAGCGAAGCAAAGTCGCGTGCACGTTGCTCAGGAATACTTGCAGATGGTGGGGCTGGAAGGTTTTGAAAACACCTACCCCCACGACCTTTCAGGTGGGATGAAACAGCGCGTTGGAATCGCGAGGGCACTAGCCTTAAAGCCAGAAGTCTTATTGATGGATGAGCCCTTCTCTTCGTTGGATGAACTTACGGCGAAAACCCTCCGCGAGTTGGTGCTTAGCATTTGGCGAAACCCTACGTTGCCAACGAACACTTTCGTGATGGTGAGCCATAATGTCGAAGAAGCCGTTTTTATGGCAGACAGGGTTATAGTGATGTCGCCTCGTCCAGGCAGAATCGTTGGAGAAGCGAAGGTTGACATCCCGAGACCCCGCTCCGAGCACTTACGCGAAAAGGAATACTTCAGGTACGTGGATGAGGTCATAGAATTGCTGGAGAAAGGCAAGACTATAACAAGGGATGAAAGCCCCCTGTCTCTGATAGCGAAACGAGCGGGCAAACGTTGAGAAAAGCAAAACTTGCTTGCGTTTAGCTAGAGTTAGATTCTCAGGAGTCACTCTTTGCGTGAGACGAAGACTAAAACCTCCGCCTTTCGATTCTTAGGCGGCTCAATCTTCCAGTTGGTGTAGCATTTGATCTCCTTGAAGCCTGAGGCTTGCAGATAGTGGAGTAAATCCCAGTAAGTGAAGAGTCGGAGGCGTTCGCGGTCTCGAAAGATGTGCATGCCATCGGGAGCCTCGATTATGCTCGTCTCTTGCCACCAGGCTACACCGTGCATCGGGTCAAAGTCTCGGAGACGAATGACCTCAGTGCTGTGTATGCCAGGAGCGCGGTCTTCAATAACACGAAGACATTTATAGATCGCATCCAGAGAGAACCAGTGCTTACCCTTATAGAACGGATTGCCGACATTACAGACCAGTACGCCGCCTTTTCTCAGTGCGCGGTGAATCTGGCCTAAACACTTTAAAACGTCATCATCATTTGGAAGCAGGAAGAGTATGTAGAGCGCAAGCACTGCGTCAAATTCGTTCTCATAATTTAGTCGTGTTGCATCACCCTGCAGCAGTTTGACGGACACTCCTTCACGTTTGGCTCTGTCCTTTGCTATTTGAACGCGTTCGGGCGTGTAGTCCAGTCCAGTGCATTTGTAGCCTCGGCTGGCTAACCCGAACACGTGTCGACCGCTCCCACAAGCAACATCGAGCACCTCCCTAATCGGACGGGTCGCATCAGCACGGAAAGCATGCTCAAGAAAGTTGAGTTCACGTTTGGTAGCTTCAGCAAAACGGCGCTGTCGCTGGGCTAGGAGGTCTTCATAGTAGGCTCGATGAGCGTAATAAGCGCGGGAGGCTTTGAGAACTGTCTCTCGGGCATTTTTAGGTCTTCCCATAATGTTCATTCCTCCATAAAATCAAGTTTAAACCCAGTGTTTGAATTCAATGAAAGATAAACTTTGAGGTAAAACAAGCTTAACAATTGAATTTAAAGAAACTGAAAATGGCACAAACTGGATTTTATCTGTGAGACATAGGTGTAATTCGGGCTCATTTTTTGAAAAGGAGTCATGTGGACGGGGCGGGATTTGAACCCGCGTCCTCAGCGATGCCAACGCTGCGATC
>CAZUFG010000053.1:0-7652 GCA_964618655.1 uncultured Candidatus Bathyarchaeia archaeon
TATTGAAAAGACCAATTCGATAGTTTCCTTGAAACAGGTCAAAACCGAGTTTGTCTTGCTTTAGCTGATGAATGAAAGGAAGCATTTGTTCACGCATCGTATTCGTTCGAGTTCCACTTTCAAAACGTCGGTACGCCCCTAAGTTCTGCACACTGATGTCCTTCCACAGGCTTGTGCGCTTATTTATTGTTGAAGGAGATGTCATTCTTCTCGAAAAAAGGGGGAGTTTGCGGGAGAAATCTCCACATTAGTGTTGTTTATATAAACAGGAACCACTAAACAGAAAAACAAAAAACTCCGAGAGAGCGGTCAGACACGCGCACACGCCCCTAGACCATCCCATACATGATCCAAATAGGATCCAACTAGGCTCCAAATATGCTTCAGTCGATTCTACAGGGTGCTAAGTAAGCTCTTGACCTTTCTGACACAATCCCATGCATCTTTCGCGTAGGCATGAACACCGTATTCTTGGAGGGTTTGTTCAGAGACTGCTCGCCCCCCGACTACGATTTTGATTTTTTCGCTCAGTTTTCTTTTCTGTAGAAGGCCAACTACATCCTTTAGGAAGGGAACGGTTTCATCCACTAAGATGGAGATGGCAATTATTTGAGCTTCTTCTTTAACAGCCGTGTCCACGAAGGCTTCAGGCGAAACATCAACACCTAAGTCTACAACCTGAAACCCTGCCGCTCGGAGAGTCGCAGCCACGATGTTTTTTCCAATTCCTTGGACATTTCCCTTCAGCGAGCCAATTACAACTTTTCCAACAACCTTAGCGGGTTCGACTTGGAGATGAGGCTCTAAAACCTTAAAGGCTTCTTGCATGGCTGAGGCTGCGGCAGCAACATCCACTACAAAGTATTCTCTCCTCTCGTATCGTTTGTCGACGACATTCATGGCTTCAGTCATTTTTTCTAAGGCTGTGTTGGCAGACAGACCTCGACCAGCTATTTGCTCCGCGGTTTTGCGTGCTTTTCGAACGTCACCAACAACCACCGCATCAAACAGTGTGTCTAAAAGGCTTTTTCTAGGCAAGCAAACTCCCCAACAATTTGTTCAGCTTTTTAGTCCTAGTGACTGCTTTAACACGTCCACGTTGATTTTGCCAGCTCTAAAAGTGTTGCCTGTTTTCGAATTGTTAATAACCATGACTGCTGGCGCGAACAAGCCAGGGTCAATTTTGTAAAAATCATAGCCCGCTTCTTTGAAGATTTCGAAGAACGGTCGCCCATAGCTTTTAGAGGCTTGAGACGGCGCTTTAGTTATTAGCTCCTTTAGTCTTCTTTCATCTTCATAACTTGTCGCATAGTATGCCACGCCCCCATACAAAATTGCGTCGTTTGTTCTCCCCATTGCCTCTGCAAACTTTGGATGCGTTGGGGCGATGGGGGCGTATCCCCACCCGTGCGTTATCAACTTCGGGTCGAAACCAAGCTCCATCAGCTTATGCAGTCCTGTTTCCACGATCCTCCCTGATACTTGTGTGGACCCAGCTATGGATGTGGTCGGAACCAAGATCATGTATAGGCTATCTTGCTTGACCTTGCATTCTTTGGCAACTAGGGCTGTCACATCTTCTGGCGGTTCTTTACTGGTTTCCAGCACCAGCACTGCCGTGTCAGCCTCATCTCCATATCCTATCTTCTCATAGAGTTCTCGAGGTTTCTTAGCCAATGCACGGGCTGGACCTGATCCCAACGCGAAATAGTCTCCACTTTTAATCTGCCAACCAGCAAACTGAGAACCCAACGTCGCTATCACTGGATGATCCGTAAACACAAACACGGATGGGAGTTCCAAATCATCATATCGGTTGCAGAAGATTCTCGCTTTGCCATACCCGCCGAGACAGATTTCTGTTATGATTTTGCCAGCGAGGAATCCTCCATTGGCCTTGATTCCAGCATCAATTATGGTTGTGCCCGACTTTGTTTCTTTAACTATTACTCCATACTCTTCAGCGTTGTCGCACAGTTTTTTTACGAGTCGTTGTGCGGAGCGATTTATGCTCGGTCGTGGTTGAGGCATTTTCTCCCTCATAGGTAGTTTTCATAAGGCTTCAAGTGCGGATTTTGGGTCTGCGAAACGAAAAGCTTCCCATCACCATTTTCAGTTAGGTCGCCGAGAAATCTGTAGAACGGGCCCGCTACTTCTTCCCCGTCTACCTTAACCTTGGGCGTAACGGTATCGATAGTGAATGTGGGAAGGATTGAGGGAATATGACCGCAAACGATGATTTTTCCACCTAGCATTTCGGCTCCAGCTCGTCCTTCCGAGTTTTCTCGAACCAGTATTGTTCCGTCCTTCATATGCATACCCGCAAACTGACCAACGTTTCCCCGTATTTTGATGATGCCTTTCCTCATGAAGCATCCAGCCTCGTTTCCAGCGTTTCCATGAATAATGATTGTCCCCTCACTCATTCCCAGGGTGCTTCCCCGATAAGCGGCTCCCACATAGTCGCCTGCATCGCCTTTGATCTCAATTGTTCCGTTTTTCATCATGCACCCAGCCCAAGAGTCAGCACTTCCACCTACGGTGATGACGCCTCCTCTCATCTCTTCGCCTAGGTGCATGCCAACATCACCATCAACAACTATTTTACCTGTACACATTTTTGCGCCGATTTTTCGAACCCTTCGAAGGTCTCCAGAAATCTGTATGGTGGGCTCCTTCGATTCAGTCTTCGTTTGCAGTTCTATTTTGAAAAGTTCGCCGAGAGTTCGTTTTCGGTTTCCTTCCCAAACCAGCAACTTGGCGATTTCACTAGCTGACTTCTCTGCGAAGATGTCGGGCGAGATGCATTCCGCATCTACAGGAACTTTGAACACACGTTTTGGACATAATGTGATCATGGTTTAAATCTCCGCCTTGACAACGATGGGCGCAGAAGCTGTTAAGAAGCTTTCAGGGATGGGATAGTTCTCATATTCCACGGTCCAGTATTCCCGAAATCTTCGTTTCATGTCAGCCCCAACATCCATAGATAACGAAGAATTTACATTGACCCAGAACGTTTTTCCATAAATCGACTTTAGAATTTCTCCGTCTTTTGCCACGACTTCGCCGCCTTTAATCGTGTACGCAGCCCTTTGGAAGGCTCTTCGGACTGTTTTGTATTTTTTCGAGGGGTCGACTAACTCAGGGTTCACGTTATAGATTGCTATGTCGGCATCGGCGCCCACGCCAAGATGCCCCTTCCACGATAAGCCAAGAGCCCTCGCCTGACCAGCCCGTGTAACAGTAGCTACCTCATAAAAGCTGTATTCTCGTTTGATGCTGGGCAACAAACTGTTCCGTCTCGCCCGCTTAGCGATTTTCTTTATGGTTTTCTCTCTTGCAGTTTGACTCATCAGCCACGAGATAATCCTCGGGTAGGCAGTGAATGGCCCGCCGTTAGGATGGTCAGTTGTTAAGTAGATTCTCCACGGGTCTTTGATTAAGAGGGCGAGTTCCAGCCCAATCGACCACTGGGTGGCGTGCACCGGACTCTTGCGCTTGTATCGGAACGGCACGATTCCCGCGCTTGTCTCAGTTTCCACGTCATGATTGACCCACTTGTTCCCGCTAAGCTGGTATAGGCGATACTGGAATGGGCCGTCAGCGGTCATCGTTGTCGTGTCTGTGAAGATTACTTGCCCCATGTCAATGGTCACGTGGCTATGCTGATTCACGTAGTTGGCGATTTCTTCGGCTCCCGACCCCATCGTCCGCCAGTCATCTCCCTTAAAGGCGCTGAACTGACAATGCGTAATGTGAATAACTGGCCTGTCTCCCTTAGCAAGGTCTTCAACGCACTTCATAGTCTCCAAGGCAGTGACGTAATTTCCGGGCTTTCCAAGATTGTTCGTGTGAACATGAATCGTATGCGGCATATTCAGAAGCCTGTTCACTTTGCATAAGCCACGAATAATCTCTCGGGGAGTGATGTTGAAGTATGGAACTGGGTCATCGATGTTTTTGACGTTTCCCCCATAGCCCCAAGCTTCTAAGCCGCCTGGGTTAACGATTTTTATTGCGTACCCCTTGATGGCGTTCATCATCCAGGCTATGTGAGCGGCGCATTCTTCTATTCTGTTGTCTCGCAGGTATTCGAGAACAAACCACCAGTCACCAAGCAACGGATACGTAGCCTTGTCCAACATGGGCGTGTCGTCTAGTTCCTCGTGAGTGTGACGAGCCTCTAGGGGGGGCATAGACGGATTCATAATGGTCGTGTATCCCATCCTTGCGTAGCGATAACCAGTCGTGAACGTAGAAGGAATAGAATGGCCCACGCCAGATCGTGTCACAGCCGTTTTCGCTTCCACGTCCCTAAAGTGATCTTCAGGACGTAGGAGACGACCAGAATTCACTTCAGCGCCAGCGATGTGGCAGTGGATATCCACTCCGCCTGGCATAACAATCATTCCAGAAGCGTCGATACGTTCTGCCTTTTTCTCGTTAACTCTTTCAACAATTTTTCCGTCGCGGACGGCGATGTCCATTCTTTCTCCGTCTACGCCATCGAGGGGGTCGTAAACAAACCCGTTTTTGACGATTAGTTCTTTCAGTTTGGTCGCCTCCTCAACTTGTGAACCTGGTGGAGAATCCTTCGTAGTATTTCCTCGTCTGGAAGGCACGTGTTCGGAGGGTTTACAATTTTCTTTAAGGGTAGTGGAACATGGTCCATACGATATGCGGTTCCTTCGGTTTCAATTCCTACAAAGGCTGAGGGGATTACAACGTCTGCCATCAATGTTGTAGGAGTCACTTCAGGGTCGATGGCAATGAGCGGATTTTTCACCAAGTTCTGGGCAGCCCTCTGCGGAAAATGCGCAACCGGGTCTGACGCTATGACAAGTCCAGCGTCTGACTCTCCACGGCACAGTATATCAACCACCGACGTTTCGCCTGGGTTATAGCGCGGATAGCCATGAGAAAAGTCCACCGCATACGGATAGCCTGTCTGCCAAGTGAACACAACATTGGCTCCGGTCACGTTGAAGTGTCCACGCATGGGCATGATCAGAAACTTTGTGCGTTGATTCAAGTCTCGAACTAATGAGAGGGCAGCGTCCACGTTTCGGAGTTTTCCCTCACTCATGGTTAAGCCTAGCCCAAAAAACAGGATGCCTAATTCGCACCCGATCATGATGTCGACGACTTCTTCGAGAACTTCAACAGGCACGCCCGCGACCTCGTCAACGTCGAGTTCCTCGTCTCGAACCAACATGCGGAAGGCTTGTAGAAGCTCAAAGTCACTGTTTGGCTTGACTTGAATGAAGTAGTCAGCTGTCTCGGCAGAGCGAGTCTTGCGAACATCTATTACTATCATCTTTCTTTTCTTCTGAAAAACGGAGTATGGCAGACGACGGTCAGTTTCAGGAGGAACCGAGACATCACGTCTAAGAATTAAATTGACTGCCCTGCGCAGTCGCTTTTTAGTAAGAGTGGCACTCAAGCGCGAGAGGTATCCTCTCCAAGCAGTCTTCTGGAATCTACCGTCTGAAAACGTTGTATACCGTTCCAAGTGGCGAGGATGCGCACTCCAAGGGTTGCTCCCCCAGTAAAAAACAAGGTCCGCTCGGTGTCGCAGTTGCCCCAACGTACAAGAAGATATGCCAATGTCCTGAATGCTTAAAATTGAGGGCCCGTGACAAACAGTCGAGGTGTTGTCAATAACTCCGCCTACTTCCTCCGCTAGTTCTAGTCCCACGCGGGTTGCCTCACAACTCGTGGAGCTCCAGCCGTAAAGAATAGGATAAGTGGCGTCAGCAAGAATTTGAGCGCTTTTTCGAATAGCCTCATCCAGTGAAGCCTCAACCAATTCGCCGTTTTTCCTTATCAGGGGTTTTGTCTGCCGATGTTTGGCATAGCCTAAAAACTTGGCTGCGCCGATGGCACACGCGTTCTTCACATCAGTAATCACGTTGTTTTTTATTGTTACTTCTATGTCGTCGCAGAAAGAACCGCAGACTGGGCAGGTTACTCCAGAGATAACAGTCATTTTTATTCCTTCTTGAAATGTTCCCTCAGAAGATTAGTCAAGTCTAACACCCTTTCTTGGGGGGCTGGCTCAATTTCGGCGGTTAGTCCCTTCAATGAAGGCATGCCTGTTCCGTGAGTTTTTGGATTCATGACTATGCTTGCCCATGGTCCATATGGAATAAAAACAACTTTTGGGTGTGGAGCCCTCGCCGACTTGACGGCTTTTAAAACAACTGAGCCGAAATCTGTGATAACTTTTACGTTGGTGTTCTCTCTTATTCCGAGCGACTTCATATCGTCAGGGTCGATTTGGCAGATGGCTACGCTCTGCTGGTATTCCTCCGAGAGTTTGCCATATTCCTTTCCTTTTCCCTGATCTACTGTTCGGCCAGTCAACAGTGAAACCTTCAACTTGGGCATCCGTTCACCTAGCTCTCAACAACGTGTTCATTCTGCTAAATCTTGAATTTTGATCACTTGCTTTGAACAGCTTACTTAGATAACACATCCTATTAATGTTTATCACAATGTAAGGGGGTGTGAAGAACAGGATTCTAAGATTATCAGGGTTCATCTAGGAGTGCGCGTTAGTGGATTTGGCCCCAGTTTTTGAATTCTTTCAGTGAATCCTGTTACGCACTCAACGAACTTATCTGGCATTCCAGCGGACATGAAATACATTTCCAATCGGCTTCTACCCAGTCCAACAGATTCCAGCGATTTCTTGAGGGCGTTTATTCTTTTTTCGGCTTTCATGTTGCCATCGACATAGTGGCAGCCACCATCTTTTAGGCAACCTGCCACGATTACTCCGTCTGCTCCTTCTTGAAAGGCTTTTAAAACGTGTAGAGGGTCTATTCGTCCCGTGCAGGGTGTTCGAACTATCCTAACATTTGGAGGATAGTGTAGCTTACTCGTTCCAGCCAAGTCCGCTGCCCCGTAGGCACACCACCAGCAACAAAACGCAACTATGGCAGGTTCAAACTCTTGTTGACTCACTTCCGTCACTCTCCTAAAACCCCTTCGACAGCAGCAAACAACTGCCTGTCCGTGAAATGGCGAAGTTGCATTGCCCTCGCTGGACATTCAGCGGCGCAGACACCGCATCCCTTACAAGCAACTTCTATGACACGGGCTATTCCTGAGGGTTCCATTTCAATCGCGCTGTAGGGACACATTGCTACACAGTTTGCGCATCCTATGCACAGATTTTCGTCTACGATGGCTTTTGCGAGGTCGATTTTTATTTTACCAGCCGCCATCGGGGGAACCGCCCTCGCAACCGCTCCCAAGGCTTGCGTGACGGATTCTTGAATGTCCTTTGGACCTTGGCAGGCTCCACAGAGGTATATGCCATCAATATTCGTGTCGATGGGAGCCAATTTTGGGTGTAGTTCCATCAAGAATCCGTCTGGACTTAGGCTCAGGTTCAATGTTCTCGATACTTGGACGATGTCTTTGGGAGGCACGAGCGCGCTTGCCAGAACGAGCAGATCTGCCTCTATAACCTTTTTTCCGCCAGTTGCCAAATCAACATTCACCTTTAAGCTCTTAGTTGGGTCTTCTATGACCTCTTTTGCGTCACCATGAATGAAGTTGACGCCAAGGTCTTGACAGTCCGTGTAGTAGTCTTCGTAATCTCTTCCGAAGGGTCGAATATCCTTGTAACAAACCGTGAT
>CAZUFG010000054.1:0-7535 GCA_964618655.1 uncultured Candidatus Bathyarchaeia archaeon
GAGTCTATTGCTTTGGTTCCCGTGACGTAGCGATACTAAGTGTTGTACCATCCATTAATAAAGCCGCTCAAGGGCAAATCGTCAACATAACCGTAGCTGCAAAGAACGAAGGAACTGCAATCGAAACTTTCAATGTTAACACATATTACGATTCATACACAATCGGAACGCTTACAGTCAACAACTTAGCCCCAAGCACACAAACAACTCTTACGTTTAGCTGGAACACAACAACTGTTCCACTTGGGACATATAGAATAAGTGCGGTAGCCAGCCCTGTTCCAGGCGAAAATGACCTTTCTGATAACGCATACACCGATGGTACAGTACAAATTGTTAGGTCTCCAGTGGCTTCTTTCACCTATTCACCCGAGTGTCCAGCTCCAAGCAGTATTGTCACCTTCAATGCCACGTTTTCAACGCCAAACGGTGGAACCATATCGAGTTATGAATGGAACTTTGGCGACGGCAACACGACTAGTGTAGCCAATCCGATCATAACTCACGTCTACAATTCATCTGGAACCTACAACGTCACTTTAACTATCATAGATAGCGAAGGACTAAACGACACCGCATGGAAAAACGTCCCAGTATATATACACGACATAGGCATAGTGGATTGGAGAATACAGGAATATGTAAACGTTGAAGGGTATTGGTGGGCATGGGCCGAGTGCAAAGTTCACAACCAGGGAACCCAAGCTGAAACGTTTAACGTCACCCTTTACTATGACAATACGCCTTGTCCGGGCACGACACGAGTTCTTACCCTATTTCCAGCAGAGAGTGAGTGGGTGCATGTAGAATGGGATCCTACTGGTATAACGCCTGGCTGGTATACTATGAAATTCGTAGCTGGTCCAGTTCCCGGCGAAACTAACATAACTGACAACACTGTCACCAGCTCTTCTCTATTTTATATATACGATACAGCTATCACGGACATCACGTCATCCACTAATAAGACCTACGTTGGACAAACAATCAACATCACCGTAACCGTCACATTCAAAATCGCCCCGGTAGGCCCTCTTGACGCCTGGCTCGAATTATTCCTATACTGCAACAACACCCAAATCGGCTATTACTTAAACGAAAGTTTCATACCTCCCGAGGAATTGAACATAACATTATCTTGTAACACCACCAATGTAGAACCCGGTAATTATACTTTAGAAGCAATAGCTACGCCCTTGGAGGATGAGATAAACGAGCCTAATACAGCTAACAACAACCTCACCAACGGCATAATCCAAATGTTACCTGCCCCAGACATAGCAGTGACCAATGTCACGCCTTCCAAAACAGTTGTAGGACAAGGCTACTCTATACCCATCAATGTCACTATTGAAAATCAGGGCAACTACACTGAAACCTTCAACGTCAGGGTCTTTGCTAACACGACTTCTATTGCATCCCAAACTGTCACTTTATCAAGTGGAAGCTCTGCAACCCTGACCTTCACTTGGGACACTTCTGGCTTTGCTAAGGGCAACTACACCATAAGCGCTTATGCTCTGTCTCTTCCAGGCGAAACAGACACGGCTGACAACAGCTTTTTTGACGGCTGGGTTTTCATCACCATTCCGGGAGACGTTAACGGCGACGAAAAAGTGAACATCCTAGACTGTATGACCTTAGCCAACCACTTTGGCCACAGAAACGGAGATGGGCACACGCCATGCACAAAAGAATGGATAGCCTGCATGAACAGCGACATAAACTGTGACCTCAAAGTCAACATCCTAGACGCAATAAGACTAGCATGCAACTTCGGTCAAAAATGGGCATAAAACCCCGGTATATGATTTAATTAGGCTCCAAATATGTCGATTGGCGTTTTGAGTAAGGATTTTTGGAAATTTCTTTGAGAGCTTTGGAGGCTCGCTCTCTTTATGTTTCCTGTAAGCTTTCTCACCTGCTTTAGGAAGCGTTTTGTCATTACAATTATGTAGCTAATTCTTTGAAAAATCCCTCTTCAGCTCATCGGCGCTAAGCGAACGAGCTTTTCTTCTTCGAGACTTGTAGAGAATAAGCGTGTTGCCGCGAACCTCGATTAGGGTTGAGTCTGTTTGTTGAGCGATTTTTGAAGCAATTATTTTAGCCTCTTCTTCTTGGAGTGCGGTCTTCAGCATCCTAATTTTTATCATCTCTCGCTTTTCCAGTTGCCTAATGACTTCGTTTATCATCTGAGGTGTTGCGCCCTCTTTCCCCACCCATATTGTTGGCTTTTCTAGGCTGAGTTCACGCTTTATTCGACGCTTCATCCGAGACGTTATCATTTCTGCTCCTTACCTCGCAAAGGTATACGCGTGTGTTGACCACAGTTAAGGCATGTAACAACAACATGCGGCTCTCTTCTTGACTGAGTTCGAACACGACAATTGACGCCTGGTAAGATAAAGCTTTTACAATGCCTACAAACCATGCGCCTGTACTCCTGTGGCAAGCGCAGTTTGGTTCCCATAGCAATTTTCCGGGCAATCTTTACGTAACGTTGAGCCAGCTTAGGATTTTCATGAATAGTTTCCCTAGCCAAGCGAAAAAGAATACGAATACGCTCAAGGGCTATCTGTTTAGTCGCGTTCATTCTTAGGCTGTTCCTTACAAGTTTCCATTAAATTTTTATGGAGATAGGCTTTTCCCTACATGAAGTGATTACGGTTGCTAATTCTCATATTGGCGGAGTCAGCGCTCGAAACAGTTCCAAAAAGCCTATGGAAACATCCCGCCATCCAACACTACTCAAAAAAGCGTGGAAAGCCTCCAGAGTTCCTTCTTCTCGACCGCTCATACCATCACAGCGCAATGAAAACGCTCCCAGAAAACGAGAAGAGAGGAAGACCAGACATCGTTCATTTTGCCTTACTTGAGGCGTTAGGCTCACCACTCAATAAGGAACGACTTCTCCAAGTTTACGTTCATACGCTCAGCGACCACGTGATTACAGTAAACCCAGAAGCCCGCCTACCCAGAAACTACAGTCGATTCGTCGGTCTTATGGAGCAATTATTTGAGTTTGGGAAAGTCCCGCCTTCGGGCCAGTTATTGCTTGAGCTGAAGCACCAATCACTGCCTCAACTGCTTCATGAAATCAGGCCAGACTATGTTATGGCCTTCAGCACAAAAGGAGTTCCTGACACGTTAGAAAAAGCCATTTTAAAACTTTCGAGTAGGGAAAGACCAACCGTACTCATTGGCGGATTTCCTCACGGCCACTTCACTGAGGCAACTACAAAGTTGGCAAACGAAGTAGTTCGCATAGACCCTGAGACGCTTGAAACGTGGACAGTAACTTCTAGACTAATTTACGAGTACGAACGTCTCATCTCTCTGCTCCAGAAAAGGCTTAAAGGATGATACGATGACTAAACGATACATTTATGACAAATCTCATGTAAGGAAAAACTAGACAGGTAGTTTCCCGTCTCTCGGAAGTATGTGAAATGAATAAGAACCCACTAGGTTTAGTCGCGATCTTAGCAGGGGTCTTCCTAATTTCCTTCACGGGCTTAATGTTAGAAGTTACAATAACACGTATTTTTTCAACTACGATCTGGTACCATTACGCATTCGTTGCTATCTCAGTTGCACTCTTCGGGTGGGGCTTCGGCGGATTATTCCTTCACTTTCTGGGTCCACAAAGGCGTCAAAAAACCTTACCCATCTTAGCAATATCAACGTTGACCCTTTCCTTTTCCATACCAGTATATCTTTGGGCTATCCTACAATTTCCCCTATCCCCTTCCCACATCGCATTTTACCTAACCGCTTCGACTGTTCCATTTTTTCTGGGCGGAGTCTGTATAGCCCTTCTTTTCGAAAGTTTTTCCCATCTGGCCAGTAGGGTATACTTCGCCGATCTAACGGGCGCAAGCTTTGGATGCCTATGCGTAGAGCCGACTCTAAGCATATTGGGGGCAGAGTCTACAACACTCATGCTTGGAGTAACGGCATCTATCGCCGGTTTGCTCTTCTCCCTTGCCTCTAGAAAACGCAAATTAATTGCCCTCAGCATTGTTGGGCTGACCATAACCGCTTCCATATTTTTGAATAACACCCAACACTCCTCTCTAAGCGTTTCAAATGCCCCCGGTAAAACTTTGTTCCGAACCCTTGAAGCAAATCCAGAACTTCGGTTAGTTCTTACCAAATGGAACTCGTTCTCCCGAGTTGACGTTGTAGAGGGCTCGCTAGGACAGGACCTAGCCATAATCTTCATTGACGCCGACGCAACAACGGAAGTGCTTAGATGGGATGGAACCCTACAAAGCGCACAGTATTTGAAACAAACAATGGACTTTCTTCCGTATAATTTGGTAAGTGAACCGAAGACGCTCATTATAGGTTCTGGAGGAGGAAGAGACGTAATCATTGCTTTAGTCGGAGGAAGCTCGAAAATCGTAGCCGTAGAACTAAACCCCATTATAGTAGAGATCGTAAAAAGTTATGGTGAAAATGCCGGAAATGTCTATGATCAGGATAAAGTGGATGTCGTTGTTGATGAGGGACGCAGTTTCATCAGCAGGTCCAGCGAAAAATACGATGTGATCATTCTAACATTAGTCGATTCGTGGGCAGCAATTGCGGCAGGAGGCTATGCGCTTGCTGAAAACTACCTATACACGGTAGAAGCCTTCCAGCAATATTTTGATCACTTAACGGATGACGGTGTTCTTATGATGATTCGTTGGGATATAGAAGTTCCTAGGCTTATTTCAACTGCCGTGGCAACTCTCCAAACGAGAGGAAAATCGATTACAGAAGCAGGAAAACACATAGCAATAGTGCTAAACCAACTTGAACCAGGAAAAACTCGGGCACTCTTAATGCTGAAAAAGACACCATTTAACGAAACAGAGGCGGAAGAGATAAGAGATCACACTGTTGCACTTGGTTCAAGTCACCAAATTTACTATCTCCCATACTTTTATGACAGGACTGAACCCTATGCTGGACTGTTCAGTGGTGCAATTTCTCTGCAACAATTCTACGCAAACTTCTCGTACAGAGTCGAACCAGTAACCGACGACAACCCCTACTATTTCTGCACCGAGAAACCCCTTCCACAAACCTTGAATAATCTAATCATGTCAACTTCGTTGCTGGCCTTAGCCTTTATTGCTGTTCCATGGTTCTTTAAGAGGCGAAAAGCATCCAAATCGGGAAGTGTGCTTTCATTTGTCGTATTCTTTTCGGCTCTTGGATTGGCGTACATGCTCCTAGAAGTGGCTTTGATACAGAAATTTATCCTCTTTTTGGGCTATCCGACAAGGGCCTTGTCTATAATCCTTTTCTCACTGCTTTTGTCAAGCGGTATCGGCAGCTTCGTAAGCGGGTGGGCATCTGATAAGAGAGAAATCGTCAAAAACATATTGTTTGTGTGTCCTTTAATCATAACCATTATCGCGGTTTACGCTTTATCCTTAAGTTCTTTGTTTGCGGCATGGCTCCCACAAGATGCCATGGTTCGGATACTCCTCTCCATAATCTTGCTTTTTCCCCTAGGCTTTCTCATGGGCATCCCATTCCCCACGGGGATACGTATCCTCAGCAGTGCATCTGACCAAAGTGTTCCTTGGATGTGGGGAATTAATGGAGCAATGTCTGTCCTCGGTTCAGTACTCGTTACCGCGATAGGCATCGTATGGGGCTTCAACTACGCGATGGCTTGTGGGGCAACCGCATACTTTAGCGCGCTCCTATGCGCATGGCACTGGCGAAGCAGAAATGCTGAAAGGTTATAAACGAAATAAATTTAGTATATGCTCTTCAGCCGGTGACAAAATGACTGCTGATGAAGAGTTTGAAAAACTCAACAAGGAAATGTTTGAGAGGTATTTAAAGATAAATCCGACTATTGCCACAACGTTTGGGTTGCACGACCCTTATGATAAACTGTTACCCGACGGCAGCTCCAAGAGAGTATTTGAAAACTTGAGGCTGTTCAAAGAATGGTGCAACAAAATTAAGGAGAAGATAAAATTTGATGCCCTCACCGACGAACACAAGATTGACTGGAAACTGATAGAACACCTCTACGAACTCGAGAAGTTTTTTGTTATGGAGCATCGTTTGTTTGAGACAAACCCAGATACCTTTGACGAAATAGGCACAGTCCTCTTCATTATGATAACAAGAAGTTATGCACCACTTGAAAAGAGAGTGGAGTGCATCATTCTGAGACTAGAAAAACTTCCCGATTTCCTAGAACAGTTCAGAACCAGATTTGAAAAGTCTCGGGCTGTTAGGCTTTGGACCGAAATTGCCATCGAAAGGTGCGAAGGGGTACCTGCCCTACTATGGTTCATTGTCAACGCAACGAAGAGAAGAATACCTGCCAAACTTCACGAAAAACTTGAGCAGACCGTAAAGAAATTGAGCCAGCCTATCAGCCAACAATTGGAGTGGCTGAAGAGCCTACTACCGAAAACAAAAACAGAATGGGCACTGGGCAAGGAAAAGTTCGATAAACTTTTGAAAATACGGAAACTCGGAATGACAGCCGATGAAATCTATTCGCTGGGAGTAAAATATTTAAGAGAAATGAAAGAGGAACAAGCCAAAATAGCGAAGAAAATCTCTCCAGGAAAAAGCGTTGAAGAAGTCATGAAGGAGATTGAAAAGGAAGCGCCTAAAACTTTCGAAGAAGCCTTGAAAGCAACGCGGGAACAGATGGATGCGTCAAGAAAGTTCATAATCGAGAACGACCTCGCAACCGTTTATGAAGAGGATAAGCTTCTAGTTAATGAGACCCCAAATTTTATGGCTCCCATAATTCCGTTCGCTGCCCTACTCATGCCAGCCAAATTTGACAAAACCCAGGAAGGAAACTACGTTGTGACTCGCCCAAGTGACATCAAGAATCTTGGCAACCACTTGAACTATCCCACGATAAAGAACACCGCCGTCCATGAGGGCTTTCCCGGACATTTTCTGCAGGGCGCTTGCTCCAATCGCAGCTCTTTTGTTCGAGTGCTGACTTTTGGACCGGAGGCCGTGGAGTTTGGAATAGAGACCATAGAGGGATGGGCTCACTAC
This sequence comes from uncultured Candidatus Bathyarchaeia archaeon, assembly GCA_964618655.1. GTDB lineage: Archaea > Thermoproteota > Bathyarchaeia > Bathyarchaeales > Bathyarchaeaceae > CAZUFG01. The sequence continues at coordinate 7,045 of CAZUFG010000054.1, forward strand.
TGCGAGCAGATGATGATGGAACACGGATTCCACGGAGAACTAAAAACTAGGTTTGTGATGTTGAACGACGGAATTTGGCGTGCGGTAAGAATTATTGTGGATGTGAAGTTGTCGCGTGGCGAAATGAGTTTTGACGAGGCAGTTGAGATGTTGATGAAGGAGGCTCGCATGTCGAAGGAAGGAGCCATCGCAGAGGTTCGCCGATACACGCAGACTCCAGCATATCCGCTCTCCTACCTTATTGGAAAACACCTAATACTGAAACTAAGAGATGACGTAAAGAGAAAAATGGGAAAGAAGTACAGCGAGAAATTCTTCCACGACACGATAACGCACAACGGACACCTTCCAATAGCGTTACTGCGCGAAGTGTTCGAACAGAAAATAGCGTAGCTCTAAAACAATCTTAAAAGACACACTGCTTCTATTTATGAAGAGTGGAGAGAATCGTATGGCTAAGGAGGCAGAGCGTTTCAGGAAACCGAAACTGC
>CAZUFG010000055.1:0-7439 GCA_964618655.1 uncultured Candidatus Bathyarchaeia archaeon
TGGGGCAAATCACTGAGGCTGGAATAATCGTTGCAGCTGGCTTAGGCGCATGTCTTGCCATGGGAGTCTCTGGCTTTTTTGGTGCTTTCATGGCTGAGAGGGCGGAGAGGAGAGGACACTTGAGAACGCTTGAAGCCACGCCTACCCAACCTGATCCCATACATTACGAAGCATCTAAATTCGTTTCAGTATACGTTGCTTTAATTGACGGAATATCCCCGACGTTAACGGCTATTGTTTCTCTTGCACCTTTCATCCTTACTCGAATGGGATTGCTTTCAATAGATAACGCATACATAATCTCCGTCTCCCTCACCTTGACTACGCTGTTTTCCCTAGGCTTCTATCTAGGAAGAATTGCCCGAGAAAACGTTTGGCTATATAGCGCTCAAATGTTAGCCGTTGGAATAATTACTGCAATAATGATCTTCCTATTAGAAAACATCATTTAGAAACATACTCTTATACTGGGCCACGATTGCTTGATAGAACACGCCAGTTTAGGCTACTTTTCTATCCTATTTGGGTCATGTATGGGATGGTCTAGGAGCGTGTGCGCGTGTCTTAAGAGAAACTGCCGAGATCGTATGTTTAAGCGACTATGCTATAAAACTTCGTTGATTGCCTTTTCAAAAGCTTGAGCCAAATCATCACCGAATGCAACGAGGACTATCTGCCTCAACGAGGTGCCTCTGTCCACATGTCTCTTTATCTGACCTATCATAGTCCTAGCCGCTTCTTCAATGTTGAGCCCCCCAACACCCGTGCCCATTCCTGGAAAAGCCACGCTTCGTATCCCCAATTGTTCGGCGCACTCCAACGTGCCCTTCACTGCCAACCGCACATTTTCCTTACCGATGCTCATGGCAGGCCTCTCCATAGTGGGTGCATGAATAACGTATTTGGCGTCTAATTTTCCAGCCTTCGTTGCTATGGCTTTCCCGACAGGAACAGGCGCGTGTCGTACAGCCTCGTCTTCTATTTCTTTTCCTCCCATTCTTCTGATGGCTCCGGCGACTCCGCCACCCATAATCATTAGGCTGTTTGCGGGGTTCACGATGGCGTTAACCCTTTGCCTTGTAATGTCGCCTTGCGCAACGACTATACTGACGCCCTTATAGGAGCGCTCAAAACTCATCTCTTAACCCCATGTTAAATATATGCTCGGTCTATTCTCTGATAAGGCTTACCGCAGAACAAAGCCAAAGGCGAAATCTATAATTATGCGTTTTATAACTGTGTTATAGAACCCGCTCGGAGGCTCGGAGAATTTGCTCAACGTAGATGAGTTAAGGAAAGACTTTCCAATCTTAGAAACTGGCGTAATCTACTTGGACAGCGCCGCAAGCAGCCTCACACCAGAGCCTGTGCTCCAAAAGATGCTGGAGTTTTATCGTCAATACCGAGGCAACGTTGAGCGAGGCATCCACAGGCTGTCACAGAAAGCAAGCGAAGAATACGAGCGCGCCCACGCCAAAGTGGCGGACTTCATCAACGCAAAGTCAGAATCTGAAATAATCATGACCAAAAACGCTACCGAAGCGATAAACTATGTGGCGAACGGCTTAAAATGGAAGAAAGGAGACAAAATCGTCACTTCAGTCATCGAGCATCATTCAAACTTCATCGTTTGGCTTCGAGTAAAAAACCGATACGGCGTGGACCTAGAAATCCTTAAGCCCAAAAAACCAGTCGTAAAAGGATTCTTAGACCCAGCAGACTTCGAAAAAGCCATAAACGACAAAACCAAGTTAGTAGCCATAACCCATGTTTCTAACGTTTTAGGAGTGATCACACCCGTCAAAGAAATCACGGAAATCGCGCATGAACATGATGCCCTCGTCCTAGTTGATGGTGCTCAATTAGTTCCGCACATGAAGGTGGATGTCCAGAAAATTGGATGCGATTTTCTAGCGTTTTCTGGACACAAAATGTGTGCGCCTACGGGGTCAGGCGCCCTTTACATCCGAGAAGAACTAATTGAAAAGATTGAGCCTCAGTGTATCGGTGGCGGAACCATAGCCGACGTGGACATCGACTACTACAAACTGGGTGAAAGCCCAAGACGGTTTGAGGCTGGAACCCCAGCCATCGCAGAGTCTATCGGCTTAGGAGCCGCAGTCGATTACTTGCAGAAAATTGGGATGGAAAACATCGAAGACCACGAGAGGAGACTTACAAAACAGGTATACAAAGAGTTGAAAGAAATCCCTAAAGTGGAGGTTTACGGTCCTGAACCCGAACATAAGATCGGAATCACCGCATTCAACGTAGGCGACTTAAACCCCCATGACGTAGCCTTAGCACTCGACGTTTCCGCAGACATCATGGTGCGTTCAGGGCATCATTGCGCCCTACCACTCGCAAAAAACCTCCTCCACAAGCCTGGAAGCGTTCGAGCGTCCACATACTTCTACAACACAGAAGGAGAAATAGAAAAGTTCGTGTCCACACTCAGAGAAATAGCTGAAACGCTAGCAAAATGAGAAAAACCATCGGTCCTATTTAGGAATCGGCTTCACTAGAAGACGCGATATGTAAAAACCGTTAACCGAAATTTTTTCAACAGCAGCCAGAACATCTTTTTCCCGCATATTTCTAAAGGCTTCTGTCCAACGCTTTCGAAAAGCCAAGTAACGATCCGCGATTTTTTTAGCCTTATCAAAACTTACAGCCCTAAAGTCTTTGTAGGCTTCTACTGCCACGTTTACCGCCTCAGAAAAGAGTTCTCGAAGTTCTGGAGAAGACAACGATCCTCTAGAGTTTGCTATGATTTTTAGTCCCTCCGCCATTCTGGTTAGGTCCATCGCCACGCCACTCAGGATTAAGCCTATGGCGGCGTCATACACTTTTGGGGTCTCAACGACAAACTTGATAGCCAGCTTGTTCGTTGAAACAATTTTGTGCTCTATCATTTGAAGTGTTGAGTTGTCGAGTTTTTCCTCTTTCAGAAGCTTGAGGCTTGTCTCTTTGAAAATGGCAAAGCCTTCGTCCAGATGCCTTATCCCGTCCTCGAAGTATCCCTTCGTTTCAAGGTTTTTCACCCTGTCAAAGATTGTAGACGCTGTCGTCTGCTGAATCGGACCACGACTGGTTATGGTTGGGTCAGGGGGACCACCGCCTATGACTGGGCAAACACGTGTCACGCAGTCTTCACATCCGCCTGAGGCGCAGTCTACGCCTGCGTTTCCACAACAAGAGCAGATTATTGCGCCCCAGAGGCTACGGGAGACTAGGCGAATTGTTTGGATGGCGTCTTCTTTGTTTTTGGCTTGTCGGACGTTGATTCGTCCGTCTTTATAGATTAAGACGGTCTTGTCGTCTACTGTGACTCTGCCCACACCCAGCTTGGACGAACACCTTACGTCTTCGAAGAATCCTGCCATGTTCAACATGACGCAGAGTTGAATCGGGTCGTAAAACCCGTATTTTAGGTCAACACTGCCTTCTGGTCCTGATGTTAGTCGTGTTTCGGCGGTTACTTTTCCTGCCTCGGATATGCAGGGGTGAATGTATGTGACGCCTGTTTCTGCCATCACGATGGTTCCTCTTGCCCCTATTTCAACACCTTCCTGCAACACTTGCCTAATTTTTTGAAGATTTTCTTGGTACTCTGCCCTAGTTGAAAGGTTCACGCACTGTTCAGGCTTGGCGTCGCCTGTGGCGATTTTTCTCGCCATGGTTCGGCATGAGGGGTTGCCGCACATTCCGCAGTCTAGTTTCGGCATCAAGTTGTAGATTTCATGGAAGGTGTGGGGCAGAGACGCTTCCTCCGAAACGGGTTAGATACGGTCTTTCATATTTACGTATTTTCTCTAGTTGAGCGATAGTTCTATAACACTGTTATGAAACGCATAATTATATATTTCCCTCAAAATAGGATAAAACTATGTTAGGCATGTCTGTTGTGCATGTTTAAGAGGCGTTTGCGAACAGCGAGCTTTATAGTTCAATTCACGCTTGATTTCTGTCGTGGTATACAATTTTTTCTTGAAAGAATCTTGTGGTCCAAAGGTTTGTTAATAGATATTTTCCATAAAGGCTTTAATAAGCTAGTGGGGATTTTTGGATGATGTGATCATGGGGAAAATGCGTCTTCTTCGTGAAGTTCTGTGGGCTGAGGGCTCTGGACGTAGAGAACTCCTGGTGGGCCTAGTGATGGTGATTGTGCTCTGGCTATTTCCTTGGATAACTGCTGGTATGGCGTCAATAACCTTTTTTGACCACTATATATGTTACGGAAAGTATATGTTACGGAAAGACTTGGGCATGGCTAAATTATATGGTAAGACTTGATCAACCTCATGCCGCTGCGGGATTTCTGATGGCGCTAATAGCCTTGCCGCTAGCCATGCTTTTAGTTTTCATGAATAAACCAGTGATATCAGGCATATTGTTCATCACATCCGGAGCTTTGTCAATATACGTGTTCAAGGTCTTCCAAGCCACAGGTCTGCTCCTCTATGTTATATATGAGTGGACTGGAGGGATCGGCTTTTCTCCATCATTCCATATAGGTATAGCCACTTACGCAACCATCGCTGTTGGGTTCCTCCTCTTCCTCTCATACTACCTCCACAAAAGATCAAAGCGGAAAAAGGAAATGCAGAAAGAAAACATCGGGAGGATAAGGCACCCTTCCCATGAATTTGAAAAGTCCCAAAGCTAGGTTAAGTATGTCGAAGCAAAGTCTTATGGAAGCAGTCGCAGCCGAGGTTAAGGCTTGCCGCAGATGTGGGTTATGGAAAAATCGACGAAATCCTGTTCTTGGAGAAGGAAACATTGACACTAAGGTAATGCTCGTCGGTGAGGCGCCTGGCTACTGGGAAGACGTGAAGGGCAGGCCCTTCGTGGGGGCAGCAGGCAAGCTTCTGAATGAGACACTGTTGGAAGTTGGGCTTTCTCGAAGCGAGGTCTACATCACGAATATTCTGAAGTGTAGGCCTCCGGAAAATCGTGACCCTTTAGCAGGAGAGATTGTAAACTGCACGCCTTTTCTAAATCGACAAATTCAGATCATCAAGCCGGGGCTTATTGTCACCCTTGGCAGACATTCAACATCCTATATCCTTTCTAAGGCTGGAATTCAGATTGAAGGCATCACTCAACTTCACGGAAGGACGTTTGAGACAAGGCTTCTTGGTTTCCGAGTTCTCGTGATCCCAACATACCATCCTGCAGCCGCATTGTATAACGTGAACTATAAAGATGAAATCAAAAGCGACTTCCAACTCGTAAAGCTCGAACTCGAAAAGCGTAAATGAGTTTATTTAAGCATCGTCCACATTAAACTAGGGTTCTCACATGCTGGTTAAGCCAAAATTTGCCCCTAAGCAACTAATTTCTCAGCTCCAGCTTCAAGTTGGAAAAGCGAGAATTCCAAGAATTCTTTTAGGCACTTCTCCCTTTATCGGGTCTGGTCAGTTTGGAAGCAAAGCAAGCCTCTACTACACTCATTTTTATGAAAACCCCCAAAACATTGTAAAAGTTATGTGTAAGGCTGTTGACCTCGGAGTTACGGGGTTCAGGTTCTTCCTCATCGCAAATTATTTGGGGCGTTAAGGTTTGTGGAGAGAGAAATCGGCGAGAGGCTGACCATAGTGGGCTCTGTGGGTCGTCATGATCCGTTAGGCGACATCAGGGAGTTTCAAAGGTTTAAGACGGTGGCTATGCTCTTGCATGGAGAACTCACGGACAAACAGGACTCGAGAAAGATTTCGGAATTGCTGAACCAGATGCATGCGGCAAATTGTCTTGCTGGTTTGGCTACTCATAAGCCGTTATCGACGTTAAATTGGCTTCTTAAGGCGGATTTGGATGTTGACCTGCTTATGCTTCCGTTTAATCGGTTAGGCATGTTCATGGATGCAAAGCCACTTGAGGTTGTGAAGGCAATTAAAAGGGTTGGCAAGCCAGTTATTGGTAAGAAGGTTTTGGCGGCTGGGCGGTTGTCTCCTAAGGATGCGTTGACATACGTGGCTGAACTCGGATGCGTAAACATTGTTGCGCTTGGAGTTGCCTCAGAAAAAGAAGCAGAAGAAACTTTCACCATGGCAGTGAAAGCATTTTCAGGAACGGTCACGGCCTAATTCTAAAGGTTTCAGTACTGGAAAAAATTTTAAGCAGTGGCAACTAACATGATAGAGGGTATAGGTCTTGTCAAAACCTCTTACTGGTCTCGTAGAAGGTGAAGCAGTTCAGTGGCATGGGCACCCTACAAGACTGCATTTCATACGTACATACTTGATCGGAGTATTATGCCTTGTTGTAGTGTTTCTCATCGTCTTTTTCATACCCAACATATTTAACTTAGTTCTCCCATCTCCCTTACCTCTCATTTTAATGTTCGCAGGCGTCATGGCACTCCTCATATTCACTTTAGCCGGAGAAATACGTGTTCGGAGGATAAGATACTTCATCACAAGTCGTCGGTACATAAGAGAATACAAATTCATTTCCAGGCGCACCGAAGAAATAACTCCAGACGACGTAACTGACATAGACTTTGAACAGGGCACCGTCCAAAAAATCTTTAACTACGGTAATGTCACCCTCATGACCGCAGGATCATTAAGACCAGACGCAACCACGCCTGGAATCATTTTCTGGGCTGTTCGTGACCCTGCTACTGTTGCCAGAATAGCGTCAAGTGTGAGGAGCAAATATGAAGAACTTGGTAGGGTTGTGGAAAGAGTTGTGATGGTTTGCCCAGGATGCGGCGCCCACATACCAGAAGATTCCAGTTTCTGCCTCAAATGTGGAAAGAAGCTGAAATAACAAATCTAAGTAGGGGCCTATCCCCTTTATCATTTTCTTAGACATGCGCACACGCTCCTAGACCATCCCATACATGATCCAATTAGGATCCAACTAGGCTCCAAATAGAAAATGCAAGAAAAGCGCAGGCATAAGTTGGGGTCAATAACTTAATTACGTTAGTTCAAACTTACTGTTAAAAAGGTGTGTCCATATGTCAATAGTTGAAGAGATTCGATGTTCTAACTGTGGCGGTCCAATACAGTTCAACTCAGGCGAAATCATCGCGACCTGTCACTACTGCGGCTTTACCTGCGTCATAGAAACTGGCAAGGCGTTTACACTGGAACACTCCATAATATTTAATGAGTATGATCCCGTTCAAGTGGAGGAGCTTGTGCGCAACTGGATGCGGTCTGGCTTCTTAAAACCTGGAAACCTAGCTCGATCATCAAAGATTGTGGAGAAAAACCTAATGTATTTACCCTTCTGGATTGTTCCAGTCACTGCCATAAGCACATACAAAGGCGTCTTTGAACGGCTAGTTCCAGCGGTTGTGAAAGAAGGCAAAATCGAGAAAAAATATGATTGGTTGGTTTTGGCGAGGAAAGCATCAGAGTTTCCCACGAGAGAGTACGATGTTCCGCTGGAGGGGAAGGTTCCATACGACTTTCGAAAAATTG
>CAZUFG010000056.1:0-7379 GCA_964618655.1 uncultured Candidatus Bathyarchaeia archaeon
CAGTCACCTTCGAAGAGTTGAAAGAGAAAGATTTACCCGGAGTGGTTGAAGCCTTGAACAGCGTCATAAGTGAGGATGTTTACCTTCTCTTCAACGAAGAAATCACGGACATGGAAGAGGAACGAAGATGGTACTACGACCACATGAGGGCTGGGATGACCTATCTAGTGGCGAGAGTGGACGGAAAAGTTGTGGGCGGAGCCAGCATTGAACCAAAACGGGCTAAGTCGTCGCACGTCGTAGTCTACGGAATCTTCATCAAAAACGAATACAGAGGTCTAGGAATCGGAACCAAACTAACTAAGGCTTTAATTAAGATTGCTAAGAAGCGCGGATTCAAAATCATGGAACTCAGCGTCTACGCCTCCAACCCAAGAGCCAAACACGTCTACGAGAAATGCGCATTCAGCGAAATCGGAATGATAAAAAACGGAGTAAAAATGAGGGACGGCACCTACACAGACGAAATCCTTATGACGCTTAGTTTGAAACGCTAGAATGGTGCCGAGGGCCGGATTTGGACCGGCGACAACCCGGTCTTCAGCTTCACCCTCAAATAGACCGCTCCTATTGAGTCGGGTGCTCTCCCAGGCTGAGCTACCTCGGCATGCAGACAGATTGAAATGGCATTTTCATTTTAAGTTTTCGGAAGCGAAATTTTAGTCTACGCGGTATGTGGCGATTAGAGGATTTTTCCATTTTTCATTACTATTTCCTTTGTGTCAACGATTTCAATCGTTGCACTTGGATGAGTTACAAAGTCCCAGTGCAGGCTTGACTTAGAGTTTCCTCCGTAGCCCATGTTTGAGCCGAAGGCAACATGGACTGAGCCGCCTATTTTCTCGTCTGTGAGGATGTAGCCGATTGCCTTATCAATTGCTGGGTTGCACCCTATGCCCAGTTCAGCGATGTTTGTTGTTCTGACTTCTTCCTCTTTCTTATCGATTTCTAAGCATCTCTTGAAGGTGTCAATCATCTGGGCATGATTGACTCCTGCCGTGCATTCGTCCAAGAGCAGTTTTCCGTCCTTAAAGTAGAGTGTGACGTCCTTAATGATTTTGCTGGTGAACATATCTATAGTGATGGGGCAGTAGAGGGTTCCCTCTCCAAATGTTTCGTGGGGCGCGATGAAGAGTTCTCCCGCTGGTAGGTTATTGCCTAAGTCGTTCATTTGGATGTCATGGTCGTCGATGATGCCGTCGTCTTCGTTGATGCGGCGTCCTTTTATCTTGCAGGTGAAGTCTGTCCCTTTCTTATCAGTGATATGGAGTACGTCTTTCCCCTTCAAGTGATTAGCCAGTTTTGAGGTGTTTTCCTTGAGGGTCGAGGCAGGCACCATCATACCCTCAATGATTAAACGTTCAAAATCGTTGTAGTCAATGCCGTAGAACCTTGCAGCCTCTCTCGTTGGCCAGCCTGCGTAAATCCATTTTTTGCCCCTGCCAGTCTCTTCTCCATACAGTTCCTTTCGAATGGGAACCATCGCTTTTGTCCTTGCGGCGATCTTTTCTTGTGGGAATTTAGTCTCAATTTCCGGGTCTTTATATGGTTCAACGCTGATGGAAGCGTCAGTTTCCTTGATTGCTCCCAAATAGTGTTTCGGAGTAATTTCCAGAGTTTCCTTCGGAACCTCATCATAAACTCTGGCTGAGTAGTTGTCTGTTGTTGCCATGATTATTGGCTGGGCCCCTTTTTTAAAGCATAGAATACCGATCTCTTCAAGGAGTTGTTGGGCGTGGGTTCCTCCGCGAATGACAACGGCTTCGCCTCTCTTGAGGTTCATGCCAATCACAATTGATTCGGCACATTTCACAATTTTTTCCCTTGTAACCATCGGAACATCTCCATTTCTGGCTTTAACAAAAGCTAGCAGACGCTTATTAAACTGTTGTGACATTTTCTACTGGTGCTATTCTGTTGGGTCGGGTGCTCTGTCAGGCTGAGTCACCTCGGTGCGCAAACAAATCGTGCCTAAATGCCAAAATGAGAAGGAATGGAAACAGCGTGTTGCCATAAGTGGGCCGGGCCGGACTTGAACCGGCGACCTTTGGCTCGTAAAGCCAATGTCCAAACCAAGCTAGACGACCGGCCCCTGTTCGCTCAAATATGGAAACAGCCGTTAATAAAAAGGATAGCGCATCATTAAACATTGTTCAAATAAAGCATAGACGATAACAAGGCAAACAGAACTGCTCTGCACGGCTAGCCCAGAAAACCTTTTATACAAGGGCACCGTTACCGTGATGTTTATCACGAGATTCATGCTGAGTAAAGAGGTTTTCAAAACTTCTTTTTAGCCATGTTAATTTTGTGATGAAGGAGGAAAAAGAATGCAAATGATACAACACTTTGAGGACTTACCCCTTAGTCCAGAAATCTTAAGGGGTATTCGAGAATTAGAATTCAAAGAACTCTTCCCAATCCAAACGCAAGCAATAATCCCACTTTTACAAGGAAGAGACGTGATTGGACAAGCGCAGACGGGGACAGGAAAGACCGCTGCTTTCTGTATCCCTATGCTTGAGCGGTTGCAACGCAACGACAAACACGTTCAGGGCCTAGTGTTAGTGCCCACGCGTGAACTTGCCATACAGGTAGCGGACCACATCAACCACTTCAGTAAGTACACGCCTTTGAAGGCTATACCCATTTACGGGGGCGAACCAATTCAAAAACAGATTTTTGTCTTGCAGCGAGGCGTGCAGGTAGTTGTTGGTACGCCGGGTCGGGTAATAGACCACTTGCAACGAGGAACGCTTAGGCTGAACATGGTGAAGGTTGTTGTTCTGGACGAAGCTGATAGAATGCTCGATATGGGTTTCAGAGACGACATCGACTACATACTCGCCAGAGTGCCTCCAGCCCGCCAACTCAGTCTCTTCTCCGCTACCATTGACTCTTCTGTGATGGAAATCTCTCGAAGATACATGGACAACCCCGAAAAGATACTTGTGAGCAAAGACGAGATCGCGCTTCCACAGATAACCCAATTTTATGCGGTTGTGAACCCTTACGACAAATTCGATGTTTTGTGTAGGCTAATAGACGAAGAAAACATAAGACGAGCCATCGTGTTCTGTAGGACACGAGTGGGCGCAGCAAGACTGGCCGACAAGTTGCGCCATTATGGCTACGACGCCGAGGCTATACATGCGGATTTGAGCCAAGCACAGCGAGAAGCAATCATCGAAGCCTTCAGGAATCGTCGAATAGGATTGTTGGTGGCTACAGACATTGCTGCTCGAGGCTTGGACATCGAAAGCATCACGCACATATTAAACTACGACATCCCTTTTGACGCTCTGATGTATTTTCACAGAATAGGTCGAACAGCCCGTGTGGGAAGAGACGGTACAGCCATAACATTGGTTGCGTACGGCGAATTACCTGAACTCGAAAGGATAAAAGCCCTCACAGGAACCAGAATTGAAAGAATAGAAATAGAATAGGATTTAAATCGCCGACTTGTTGACTATTGTAAAGACAATATTTAACTAAAATATAGGTGAGCCTCTGTGGAAAAGGAAATTCTAACCGGACGGGCGCTCCGCCTGCTCCGCATGTTGTATGCCCAAGGCAAGCCCGTAACAACATACACCGTACGAGTTAAACAAAATGATTTGGCAAAATCACTAGAGATTAGTCGCCAAGCCCTAAACGTGCACCTCCGCAAGCTTCGGAACCTAGGCTATGTCAGAACGGGAAGGGGCTTCATCGACGTAACCGAGAAAGGTTTAGGCGTACTAGGAATATCAGCGAACCCCGCCTTCGTCTTCGTTAAAATCTCTCCAGTTGAAAGGGTGAAAGCATACCAGAAAATGGAGGGCTTTCCAGTCCAACGGATTTTTAGGGTGGCTGGTGACATGGACGCAATTCTCGTGGTGGAACGAGAAAAGCTTGACGAAGCTTTGCGGAGGCTGGCAACTGTTGATGGAGTTGAGGACACGAAGTCTTATGTCACTATTCAAACGTTAAAGTAGCCTTTCAGACGGAGGTTTTCCTAAACTTGAAGCTCTTCGAATATGAAGCCAAGGCCGTACTGTCCAAGCACGGAATACCTGTCCCTCCTGGAAGATTGGCAGTTTCCCTAGCCCAAGTCAGGGAAATAACCCAACAACTGAGGGCTCCATTCGTTATCAAGTCACAAGTCCTCGTCTCAGGAAGAGGAAAAGCAGGCGGAATCCTTTTCGCAAGTTCACGAGCAGAAGCCGAGCATGTGGCAGAGAAAATGTTAGGCACCGAAATAAAAGGTGTCAAGGTTAGAAGTATCTTAGTGGAAGAGAGGGTTTCCATGAGCCGCGAGCTATATTTCGGCTTTACCGTGGACAGGTCAAATCGTAGTTACGTAGCCATAGCCTCCACCGAGGGTGGAATGGAAATAGAAGAGGTGGCTGCTGCCACACCAGAAAAAATAGTCAAAGTCTTCATCGACCCAGTTTATGGTTTCCGCTCCTATCATGCCCGTCAAATCGCAAAGAAACTGGGCTACAGAGAGAGACAGATGCAAGAAGTCGCAACCATTTTTCAAAAACTTTACACGGTGGCGATAGACTACGACGCTGAACTAACCGAAATAAACCCACTCGTCGAAACAACGGACGGTAAGTTTGTGGCAGCAGACGCACGCCTCATAATTGACGATAACGCCTTGTATCGGCACCCTGAATTTAAGCAGAGACTGACAGAAGGCGAAGAAGCTGAACTAACTCCACAGGAGTTAGAGGCCCGAAAAAGCGGTTTAGCATACGTGAAGCTTGATGGAAACGTCGGGGTAATTGGAAATGGCGCTGGCTTAGTGATGGCTACCCTAGACGCGGTTCAGTTATACGGGGGCAAACCAGCAAACTTTCTAGATGTGGGCGGCGGAGCTTCCGCTGATAAAATGGCCGTAGCCCTAAACATTGTTTTGTCTGACCCCAAAGTTGAGGTAGTTTTCATTAACATTTTGGGAGGCATAACCCGATGCGACGAAGTTGCAAAGGGTATCTTAGAGGCGAAAAGGCGTATTGGGTTCGTTAAGCCCATGGTCATACGCTTGGTGGGAACCAATGAGGAAGAGGGAAGACACATTCTTACAGACGCGGGCATACATGTCCTAGACAGCATGGAAGAAGCTGCAAAAAAGGCTGTTGGAATGGTGAAGACTGAAGGAGGGCGATAACAGTTGGGCGTCTTCGTCAATAAACGCACCCGTGCCATAGTTCAGGGCATAACTGGAGCTCAGGGTAGCTTCCACACGAAGCTCATGCTCGATTATGGAACAAAACTCGTTGCAGGCACGTCTCCAGGCAAGAGTGGAACCAACGTTCACGGTGTCCCAGTCTACGACACGGTGGAAGAGGCTGTAGAAAAGCATCAAGCGAACGCTTCCATAATCTTTGTTCCGGCACCGTTTGCTGCCGACGCCGCTTTTGAGGCAATAGAAAGCGGGCTAAAGACCATCGTAATCATTACGGAGCACATTCCTGTGAGGGACGCCATACAAGTTATGGCCCACGCGAAGCAACACGACGTGACTGTTATCGGTCCAAACACGCCTGGCATAATTGCGCCCGGCGAATGTAAGCTTGGAATAATGCCTGCCCACGTTTTTAAGCCCGGAATGGTAGGCATAGCCTCTAGAAGTGGAACTCTCACCTACGAGATTGCCAGTGGGCTCTCTGTAACGGGGCTGGGACAGTCAACATGTATTGGATTGGGAGGCGACCCTATCGTAGGCTTGAGTTTTGTCGAAGTCCTCAAAAAATTTGAGAAGGACAGACGAACGAAGGCTGTAGCCCTAATTGGCGAGATTGGCGGAAACTTGGAAGAACTAGCTGCGGAGTTTGTTTCAAAAGAAGGATATAGCAAGCCCGTTGTGAGTTTCATTGCGGGAAGGACTGCACCGCCTGGTAAAAGAATGGGACACGCCGGAGCCATTATTATGGGTAGGGCTGGAACCGCTCAAAGCAAGATTGACGCCTTTAAAATGGCTGGCATTGGCGTAGCCGAAAAACCCAGTGATGTCGCGAAAATGATCGCCGAAAAACTAGGAAAGAAAAGCACGCTTTGAAAGACAAGGTCTTTTTATGCTATGCACTAGCAATAAAAAGATAAATATCCATATACAAGGCTTCCTACGAGGAGAGGAGAAGGCTTAGAATGAGTGAAATTCCAACTGCATCAGAAATTCCTCCTGAAGCGTTGGCTCCATCATCGCGACCAAAAAAGCTGCTAGGAAGAAAATTGGTCCTCGCGATAGGATTAATCGCTGTAATGGCGGTTGCTTCTGCTTTTACACTTGTCTATCTTATGCCAAAAGGTGAAGCCGCAACCGTGTCTTTGTGCCTCAAATATGATGTGGGAGAGAAGATGACTTATGACATCATCATCACAACAAGTGCGATGGGGCAAACATTCACTCAACAAGGGACGATCAGCATGGAAATCTTGAGCTTCGACGGAGTAAACTACACAATACGTCAAACAATGCGGCTTGACTCACAAGAAATTTCATACACATTGAGGATGAATAAAACAGGACACATAATTGATTTTCCTGGACTTCCGCCCGAGTTGCAGCAAACTTATTCTTCACTTGTCGGCATGCCTGGTTTTGGAACCTACTTCCCAAAGGAAAAGGCGAAAGTTGGAGAAAGTTGGCAAATTCCCTTTAACATACAAAAAGGGGAGTTTAGCCTTCAGGGAACAGTAAACTTCGGCATTAGCGGAGTCACAAACATTACAGTTCCAGCCGGGACGTACACAGTCTTCAAGATGGACATTACAACGAACAACATCCATGGAACCTATGAACCCGCAGGTATGACGATTAGCTTAGCCCTCAGCATGAACGGGTATGGATACCTAGAAAACGCTACTTGTCATCCAATTGAATTCCACATCCAAGAATCTGCAACCACCACATCCATGGGCCAGACTTTGAGTATGAGTATGACAATGCAAATGCAACTCAAACAACATACCAAATAGTAAAGCGTTAAAGAGTTCAAGAGTTCCCGCTTAAAATAGAAACAACTATATTCAGCCACGTAAATCTGAACGTAACAAAGTTTAGAATCGGAGAGATACGATATGCCTATCACAGACCCGTTCAAGAAAACTATTGCACAGCAGCATCGGTTGTACATGAAGATTTGTAGGGAGTGTGGGGCACGAAATGCGCCTACGGCTACGAAATGTAGAAAGTGTAGAAGCAAGAGTCTTCGTTGGAAGAAACGAGAACTTGTCCGCTAGCCCCTTTTGACTTCACGCTTTACCGTTTTTCTTGCTTTAGGTATAGTTGGCTAGGAGCATGCGCACACGCCTCTAGACCATCCCATATATGATCCAAATAGGATCCAAATATGCGGAATAGCGAAAAGACAAAATCCTTTAAA
>CAZUFG010000057.1:0-7238 GCA_964618655.1 uncultured Candidatus Bathyarchaeia archaeon
CGTACTCAATGAAACCGCTTCGCTTATCAACCCAATTCACGCAATAAGTCTCAGCGCTTGGGATTTGAACCTCGGATCTACGGCTACGCACATGGCCAGAAGAACCATCAGGGGATGTTGAGCTGAGCCTGCGGAGCCGGAGATCCTGGGTTCAAATCCCAGCGGGCCCGCCAAAAGGTGAAACATACATAATGGTGTCCGTTAACCCCTTCGCCGAATTTCGTGTTCAATGCGAAAATGCGTTAAAAAAAGCCTTGAAGAAGGCATACCCCAAACTTTCTGTTCCATCCATTATGCTTGAAATTCCACCCAGCCGAGAGTTTGGACAGCTCTCATCCTCCATGTGTTTTGAGCTGGCTAAACAAACTAAGAGCAAGCCTCTGGAAGTGGCTAAGCGGATCGCAAAAGCCATCGACATGTCACGGTTTCCGCTTGTTCAGTCAGTCAAAACAGCTGGAGAGGGTTACATCAACTTTTACGCAAACTTCGCTGAGTTTTCCCGCCTAGCCATAGAGTCAGTTATAGCCCTCAACTCTGAATACGGATACATTAAGGCTGAAGAACCCAGCAAAATCATTGTGGAACACACCAGCGTCAACCCAATTCATCCCATCCACATTGGACAGGCAAGAAACCCAGTTTTAGGCGACGCAGTCGCACGCATCCTAAAAGCCCACGGACACACAGTTTTTAGACACTACTACGTCGACGACGTCGGACGCCAAACCGCAGTCATCGCCTACGGATACGAAAAACTGGGCAAACCCAAACCCGAGGGGAAGCCAGACCACTTCATCGGCGTAATCTACGCCATAACGAGTTGCGTGATGGAAGTTCACCGACTCAAAAAAGAAATCGAACAAGCAAAGAAACGTTCAGCAACCGAAGAAGCCCTGAGGCTACAACGGGAACTGGACGACTGGACATCAGTTGCAATCGACTTGGAAGGAAGGTTTCCAAAACTTTTCAGCCAACTCTTAGACAAAATCAGCAAAGACGAAGACCCCGAATCTACGGTAGGTAATTTAATTCAAGCCTACGAGAATGGGCAAGAAAAGGCGAAGCAACTCATCCGAGAAGTCTGTCAAATATGCCTAGAGGGCTTCAGAGAAACATTAGCGAGGGCTGGAATCCTATATGACTCGTGGGACTGGGAAAGCGACTTCGCGTGGAGCAACGAGGTAAAACGAGTCCTAACCCAACTCGAGAAGACTCCATACGTTTTTCAGGTCGGTGGGGTCTTAGAATTTGACGCTGAGAAGGTAGCTCACGACCTCAACCTGAGAGCGGCACTGGGCTTAAGAGAGGATTATGAGTTGCCTTCCCTAACCCTGATGAGAGCAGACGGCACGACCCTCTACACAACTCGAGACATCGCTTACAGCCTGTGGAAATTTCAGAAAGCCGACCGCGTAATCAACGTAGTCGGGATGGAACAGTCATTGGCCCAACTACAGTTGAGAATGGCTCTATGTGCCCTAGGTCATGTAGACCAAGCGAAGAACTTGACCCACTTCGCCTATAATTTGGTTAATCTTCCGGGCTACAAGATGTCCAGCAGAAGAGGTCGCTACATTACCCTAGACGAGGTAATGAACGAGGCTGTAAAAAGAGCGTATGAAGAAGTCTCGAAGCGTTCTCCACATCTATCTGAAGAAGAGAAGCAGAAAATCTCTAACCTTGTGGGCATCGGAGCGGTAAAATACGCCCTGGTTGAAGTAGACTCCACGAAACCCGTGGTCTACACTTGGGATAGAGTGTTAGACTTCGAGAAGAACAGTGCCCCCTACATTCAATATTCACATGCTAGGGCTGGGAGTATACTGCGCAAGGCAGAGCGGAGAGCAGAAAGCCCAGACTATGCTTCGTTGAAAGAACCGATTGAACACGACATAATCTTGACATTAGCCAAGTTTCCAGACGTGTTCATCAACTGTGTCGAAAACCTCCGCCCAAACGAGATTACCGATTACGCCAATGCCTTAGCCGACAAGTTCAATTCGTTTTACAATGCGTTGCCTGTGATTAAAGCCAGACCAGCGGGACTCAGCGACGCCAGGTTAGCCCTGGTTGACGCAACTCGAATTGTTCTTAAAAACGCTCTAAACTTGCTCGGAATAGAAGCACCAGAAAAAATGTAAGTTAGAAAAACTCTTAGAGCAAATACTCAAGCAATAGACTGAGGGTCAGTATTCATGCCCACCATAACCTTTGAAAAAACGGTCAAACATGCTAAGATTTTAAACCCGCTGAAGGGGTTTCAAGAAGATACCGTAACCTTTGAGTACAGAACCGACCCTCTGACTGGACGCAACACAACCGTTATAAAAGGTATGTTGAATTACATTAACAAATTCTTGGTTTCAGATGAGGAATTACTCAACTCTGTAGTTGAGAAAACAAGAGTGAATTGCCCGTTTTGCCCAGAAACCGTAAAAGAAAAAACGCCCATGTTCACGCCAGATTTCCTTAAGGAAGGAAGAATTTTTGTTAACGAAGCTGTCGTCGTCCCGAATCTGTTGGGTCATGCCGAACGAAGTGTCTTGGTTGTTTTATCAAAGGAGCATTACTTGACCCTTAAGGATTTCACACCGAAACTAATTTTTGATGGTTTTAAAGGAGGATTAGCCTACTTGGAAAGGCTCAGCGAAATTGAATTAGCAATATGTTTTCCAATATTCATTTTTAACTATCTTCCTCCAGCAGGCTCGTCGATATTTCATCCTCACATGCAGGTGTTAGCCAGAGACAGACCTTTCTATCTTGTGAAACTTCTGCTTGAAAAAAGCAAAGCCTACTCTAAAAAGAACAAATCTAGTTACTGGTCCGACCTAACATCAAAAGAGAGGAAAGGAACGAGATACCTCTTTGAAAGTAATGGTGTAGAATGGCTTGTTCCGTTTGCACCATTAAGAGGCTTGAATGAGGTTCAAGCAATAGTTAAAGGCAAGTCCAATTTACTGGAGTTAAGCGACAAAGAGTGGCTCGGACTGGCTGAAGGTTTATCGAAAATTCTGCAATTCTACGATAAAGAGGGGTATGTCAGCTTCAACACAATTGTTATTTCTGGACCCCTAAACAAACATTTAAACTATTTTGACGTAAACTTGCGGGTCATAAGTAGACCAGGAATACAAGCCACAGGCTTTACAGATGCTTGGGCACTTCCGTATTTACTGTGGGATGGAGAAGCCGTGGAAGAGCCTGAGCTTTTTGCGGAAAAAATTAAGAATTTTATTGGGAGGACTAAGTGAAACCAGATTAAAGTTGGATTTTGCCTTGTTCCATGATTGTTCTTCCGTCGACTGTTATGGTTGGGTTTTTGACTATGCCGTCCGAGTGAATCAACGCCAATACGTCTTGGTCGTAGTTGCTTCCGATGGCGAAGTGAACCGTTCCCAAAACCTTCTCATCCTCTAAGACATTTCCAACAATCTTTGCTTTGGGGTTTAGTCCTATTCCAAACTCTCCGAGGGCTCTGGCATTCCTAGAATACTCCTCAGCCTTTATTTTTTCCATCTCGCCTTTCCCAACCATTTCAAAAGGCGTTTCCTCCGCCTTCCCAATGAAACTGCCTAATTTTCTCGCCTCGTTTCCTCCCTCGATTCTTGTCACAAAGCCTTTTTCAACAGTGAGCCTAATTGGATTCTTTATCACTATGGTTTTTTCCAGTGTTATGCTTCCATCCAAGACTATCGTGCCGTTTGAGGCACCTAACTCTGGGGAGATGTATACTTCGCCGCTCGGCAGGTTTCCCCCTTTTCCAGGCGTGCAAAAGTCGCCGTCGTCTGCTTTTGGCTTTCGTCCCCTTATTCCAACCGTGATGTCAGTTCCCAAAGCTGTTTTTATACGAATCTCTTTTGCGCCTTCCAAACAATCCATAATTCTTTTGCAATTTTCCTTCAATCTTGGATAGTCTATCGGAACTGTTCGAATGAACATGTCGACAGTGACTGTGGGCGACCAGAAGCTTCGAATCTTTTTCACGTCGTAGAGGAGATGGTCGAAAACATGGTCGTAGGATTTTTTATCCAACCCAACATATGGCTTCGCCAGCCCATCCCGGTCTTTCCCCAATCTCTCTACGTTGATGAGGATGACCACTTCTGGCTCTGACTTGATGGCGTTTATGACTGCGGGCTCGGCATAGTCGAAGCTGGTTTTCTTTGGCTGCATCATCAATGTGGGTGAGGCGCCTGCCTTTACACTTGCCACGTATATGGCTTGAGAAATTCGAAACACGTCTCTAACTGGATTTGTAACGATTAAAACGTGTTCCCCATTTTTCACGGCCAAAACATTGTGAATGGCAACATCCGCCGTCTTTGACAAGGCTTCGCTTACACGAAAACAAGGTTTTGATAAATCGCTCTCCTCCTTAGTCGCATAATTTTGTCATCATATCGCTGAGATGCTATTTTAAGTTATTCTCGAAACTCTTCGATTATAGCAATTCCTGTGCTTGTTCCAATTCGGTTGGCTCCAGCCTCAATCATGGCTAAAGCCTGCTGGAGGGTTCGTATGCCTCCTGCCGCCTTAACTCCCATGTTTTCGCCCACTGTTTTTCGCATCAGTCTCACGTCTTCTACGGTGGCGCCTCCAACGAATCCTGTCGAGGTTTTTACAAAGTCCGCACCTGCCTCCTTCGCGAGTTTGCAGGCTATCACTTTCTCTTCGTTGGTTAAGTATCCTGTTTCGATGATGACCTTCGCCACTTTTAAGTTTGGGTTTAAACGCTTGACGTCAACCACTGCCTTAATGTCTCTCTTCACTGTTTCATAGTCGCCAGATTTTAGGGCGCTTATGTTTATGACCATGTCAATTTCTGTAGCCCCGTTTTCCACCGTCTTCTCGGCTTCGAAAGCCTTTACTTCTGGTAATGTAGCTCCAAAAGAGAAGCCCACAGTAGAGCAGACTTTTACGCGGGTTCCTTTCAGCAGTTTTGCAGCCAAAGAGACGTATGTGGGATTGACACAAACACATCCAAAACCATGCTTTTCAGCTTCTCTGCACAGTTTCACGACATCGTCTCGAGTGGCTGTGGGCTTCACCAACGTGTGGTCAATAATTTTCGCCAATTCCTCTCTGGAAATTTTCATAAGAGTCGCCTCAAGAAAATCATGCCAAGTTTGTGAGATTTTAAATCTCAAGAACACCAAATAACTCTTTTCGATGGAAACAGTGATGCAAGATGACGATTAGGGAAAAATGGGAGAAGAAATTCGTGGATTCGCTCGGTGAAGAAGAGAAGAAAGCCTTTCAACTGTGGCTGGACTTTTCGAGTAGAAAAATTTCTGAAGAAGCTTTCAAGACGAAGATGGATGTTAACGTGATGTCTCGTTTGCTTGGGAAAATGAACGCTGCGAGAATGAACGCCTTAGAAGAAGAAATAGAAGAGTTAAAGAAGAGAGTAGAGGCTTTGGAAAAGAAAACTGGAAAGAAGTGAGGCTCCAGGGTTTTCAAGAAGAATCTGGTCAACAGTCTTCACAAAAAACTAAAAATGCAAACCGAGAATATTGTAAACATCGGGGATGGAATATTGTCAAAAGAAGACAAGATGTTAGAAGAGTTGAGAAAAATAAGACAGTTATTAGAACCGAAGCCTACTCCACCTACACCGCCGCCAAAAGGGTTGTGGAAAGAGTTCATGGACTTCATTTCGAAATACAAGGTCATGGGTCTCGCTGTTGCCTTCATCATAGGCATCTACCTTGGTGAGTTAGTAAAGGCGCTCGTTGCCGACTTCATAATGCCAATAATCGGTCTTGCCCTTCCCAACATCTCGGATTTGAAAAACTACTCATTCAATGTAGGAGCGCAAGTATTCGGTATCGGGAACTTCTTGGTGACGTTGATAACCTTTGTGATCGTTGCATTCGTGATTTTCCTAATTGTAAAGATCACAAAAAGATGGGGCATAGAATAAAACGCGAAAACAACCTTGAAAATGGCACATTGTCCTCTCTTTTTTAGTGAATCCCGATTTGAAAATAGTTTTAAGCCATTTTATAGCATACATTGGTGGTATTTCCTTGACGAAGAGATGACTAGGAATGTCTTCTGTCATTAATGTTTCAAATCTGAGCAAGTTTTACGGCGATTTTAAGGCGTTAGACTCCGTCTCTTTCACAGTAGATAAGGGATGGGTGTATGGTTACCTTGGACCCAACGGAGCGGGCAAGACCACTACGATTAGGACGCTTCTTGGACTCCTCAGACCAGACGAAGGTGAAGTTCAAATCGCCGGCGTTAATCCTCACAAGGATCCAGTGCGAGCCCTCAGAATAGTTGGTTACGCTCCCGAGCTTCCCAACCTACAACCGTTCTTCAGCGCGGAACAAATGCTGGATTTCATGGGGAAAATGTTTGGGCTGTCGAGCCAAGCTAGAAGAGAAAGGGTTACGCAACTTCTTGAACTGGTAGGCCTAAAAGAACAGGGAAAGAAGAAGATTGGGAAATATAGTAAAGGGATGGTTCAGAGGTTCTCTGTGGCTCTGGCCTTAGTCAATGATCCGCTTGTGCTAATCATGGACGAACCCACTATTGGAATGGACCCAGAAGCCACAGTTCACTTTAGAGACTTGTTCCTAGAACTCTCAAAGAAAGGAAAGACCGTATTTATCTCGTCGCACCTTCTCGATGAAGTTCAACGAATTTGCACCCACGTTGGGATGATCAACCGAGGCAGGATTGTGTTGAGTGGTCCGTTGGGGCAGGTATTGGAGGCTTTCACCCAGCAGTGGGTCATAGAGGCAGAGCTGAAAGAGGCAACCCCTGAAATCGTTTCTGCCCTACGTAGTCTTGAGTATGTGAAAGATGTGAAGGTTGAGGGCAACAAGTTACGTATAGAATTGAAGGAGAAAAAGGACTTCAGGGGTGAAATTTCGTCTGAAATCTTCAAACATGAAGGAGTTCTTCTCGGCTTAAACCTGCATAAAATCACGTTGGAAGACGCCTATCTACAAGCTTTACGAGGAGACCAACAGGAATGAGTGCTTTTCGAAGGGCTGCTGTCATTGCAGGATACGAGTGGAGAAGAGCGTTAGCGAAAAAGAAAGTTCTGGCTTTGGTAATCCTTGCCGTATTGTTTGAAACAATGCCTTTCATCCTTCTTACCCAAGTTGCACCAGCCTTTATGACTGAGGAAGTGAAAGTTACCATGTGGGTTTTCGGCGCCTTAAGCGGTCAAAGTATGTTCATCCAACTTGTTGCCATGATAATTGCTGGAGGTTCTATGG
>CAZUFG010000058.1:0-6915 GCA_964618655.1 uncultured Candidatus Bathyarchaeia archaeon
TTTGACTTTTTCCAGAACCTGTTCGGACCGCGCATACTGAAACTACTGGAACCTTAGCTTTCAACATGGTCGTGGATGGACCCATCAGCCTGAAGTCGGCGCCGTTCGCTAGGACTAACGAAGCCTTGTGCATGATGTATTCATGGGAAACGTCACTATATGCGAAGACAACTTGTTCTACCTTGTGTTCCCGAATAAGTTCTGGTAGTTCCGCTTCAGGATGTATGGGTATGCCTTTAGGATAGTTTGGACCAGCTAACTCTGTTGGATAGACTCTTTTCTCGATGCCGGGGATTTGAGTGGCTGTGAAGGCTACGACCTCGTATGCGTCGTTGTTTCTGAAGTAGACGTTAAAGTTGTGGAAGTCTCTTCCTGCCGCGCCCATAATGATGACCTTAATTTTTTTCATGCAGTAATCATCACCGATTGTAGATTCGACATAATAGCCTAGTTTCATATAAGCCTTTAACGGTTTTAAAAGTTGGGGCAGACGGTCACTTAAGCACTTGCGTCACCGAGTCTGCAATATAGGCGATTTCTTCTAATGTCACGCCAGGATGAACTGGCAACGAAAAAACTTGTTGAGAAGCTTTCTCGGTTTCGGGGAGGCGACATTTTCCAAATCTGCGATAGTATGGCATGAGATGGATGGGAGCCGGATAGTATACGGCGGCTCCGATAGCCCGCTTTCTTAAGCCGTCAACGACCCGGTCTCGTTCGATTCTGTCAGCTTCCTTCGGCCTAACAGTGTAAAGATACCAACTGTGCTTATAGTCTGGCGGCTCCGTTGGCAACTGCAATCTATTAATCTTGGCGAGTCTTTCGGTCAAGTGTTTGGCGTTGCTCTGCCTCTTCTCGACAAATTTTGGAAGTTTGCGGAGTTGCGTGTAACCAATAGCTGCTTCGATTTCTGGCATGCGATAGTTATGCCCAATCATGACAGACTGGTACTCTTTTTTCTCGCCGTGCGAACGCATACAACGAACCTTCTCGGCGATTTCGTCGCTATCGGTGGTTAACATTCCTCCTTCGCCCGTTGTCATGTTCTTGCTTCCATAGAAACTCCAGCATGCCACGTCTGCGAAGTTTCCTGGCGGCTTTCCATTGTAAAGTGCTCCGTGAGCCTGAGCCGCATCCTCTATAACCGTCAAATCGTGTTTTTGGGCAATCTCCTCTACGGCTTTCATGTCGGCTGAAAGCCCGTATAAGTCTACAGGCATAATTGCCTTTGTATCAGCAGTGATAGCTTCCTCAATTTTTTCTGGGTCTATATTATACGTAGTGGGGTCTATGTCCACGAAAACAGGCTTTGCGCCAGCCCACACAACGGTTTCGGCTGTCGACACGAATGTGAAGCTGGGCAGAATCACCTCGTCGCCCGACGCCACATCAGCAGCCAAAAGAGCCAAGTGAAGGGCGGCGGTTCCGCTGTTTACCGCAATCGCGTGTTTAGCCTTTACAAATTTTGCGAAGGCGTTCTCAAACTGCGTGACCATGGGTCCGTCTCCGAGAAGAGAGGTTAGTAAGCCGCTCTTCAAAACTTTGACAACCATTTCAATTTCCTGTTCGTCAATTTGAGGCATGTTAATTTGAATCGTTTTCCGCAATGTTCCTCGCCTTCTAAACAATCCTAATTTCTGAACCCGTTGTTTATCGTTTTTGGTATGCTAGAATGAAGGCTTTCATGGCAGCGGCAGACGCGTGCGCCACGGTCTCGCTAATGTCCATGGGCTGCTCGACTGTTCCTGCCAAAAAGATTCCTTTTACTGGCGTCTCAGTTGTTGCTAGTTTGGGATGTGCCTCTTTAAAAAAGCCGTTCACGTCCAGAGGAAGTCTAAACTTTTCCTGAAGACCCGTTTCAGGTTCCAATGCTGTTTCTAAAACGACTAAGTCCGCTGTGATTGAGAGCAGTTTTGAGGTTGCTTGGTCATACACGTCCAGGGTTAACGACTTGTCTGGAAGTTCTCTGACCTCGGAGGGTTCGCTGTGGATGAAATTGACTTGTGATTCTCTTGTTCTTCGATAGAATTCTTCGGCTCTTCTGCCGACTGCCCGCATGTCTGTGTAGCAGATGTAAACATCTACCTCCTCGCCGTATTGACCTCTAAGGAGATACGCGTGTTTTAAGGCGTTTGAACATCCAACTCTACAGCAGTATCCATGATTCTCCTCTTCTCTTGAGCCGACACACAAGATGAACGCTACACTTTTTGGCTTCGCTCCATCGCTGACTCTCACTATTTTTCCGTCAGTGGGTCCGTTGGGGTTGCAGAGCCTTTCATATTCCATCCCTGTTATAACATTTCTGTAGATGCCATACTTGTACTGACCCGCTTTTCTTGCGTCATAATGCCTAAAGCCAGTTGCAACAACAATCACGTCCGCCTTAAGTTTCTCATCCACCGCCTTTTGTTCATATACGATAGCGTTTTCTGGGCAGGCATCTCGGCAGGCGTGACATGAACGGTCTTTGAAGTACAGGCAGTTTTCGCGGTCAATGAGGTATTTTGGCGGAACAGGAAACGGAGACGGAAGGTATATGGCTTTTCTGGTTGCTAGCCCCATTTCATAATCTTTAGCGACGTTGACTGGGCAAACTTTCTCGCACTCGCCACAGGCTGTGCATTTCTCCTCATCCACATACCTAGCTTTCTTCAACACCCTAACCTTGAAGTTGCGAACAGAACCCTCCACCCCCTCAATTTCGGAGTGGGAAAAGATTTTGATGTTCGGATGTTCCGTGACGCTTTGAAGTATGGGCTCTACTAATTCTTCAGCAGTTTCTAATGTTGGAAAAATCTTACAGAGCAGTGATGTATGACCGCCCATGCGAGGTTTTCGTTCAATCAAATACACGTCAAGCCCGACTCTGGCCAAGTCTATGGATGCTTGAAGCCCGGCGATTCCTCCGCCGATTACTAATGCGGAACGCCTATCTGACATGACTATCCAACCACGTTCTCGACAGTGATGATTAGGTTTTAGGGGTCACTCATTAAGAAAAGATTTTTGATTCTCCATGATAACGCCTATAAAGTCCGCCTTCGAATACAATAGGATATGACCACCGTAGACCAGATGACTTCAAAGAAGCCCAACATAGAGCTTCGTTCTAAAATACTACGCAAAATCGGCGAGCACAAACCCTACAACTGCTACCAGTGTATACGGTGCACGAGCGGATGCCCATCCATGAAAATGCTGGAACTCAAGCCTCACGAAATCGTAAACCTCGTCAAGCTGGGCTTCGCGGAAGAAGTCATCAATTCGGGCATAATTTGGGCTTGCGCCACATGCTTAAAATGTAAGGAAAGATGCCCACAAGAAGTCTCGCCCGTCGACCTGATCCTCGCATTAAGAAACCAAGCCGTAGAAATGGAGATCGGCGTCCCAGAAAACTACCTCAAGAACGTGAGCGTGATCTTAGACACGGGTTTCATTCAAAAGCCGCAGGAAACTATAACGCGTAAGCTTGAAAAATTGGACCGCGAAAAGTTGGGACTGCCAAAGATTCGTGGACCAGACGAGAAGTTTAAGAATGCTTTTTTTAGGGCGTTAGAGGGTTCTTAGAGGCTTACCAGAATGAGGGTGGCGGTTTATTGGGGTTGCATCATTCCAACAATCCAGTATGCTTATGAGATGTCGGTTAGGGAAGTTTTGCCGAGGCTTGGGGTAGAACTTGTTGACTTGGAAAACGTTTCATGTTGTGGGACCCCGATAAAAAGCGTCAACGCGCAAGCCTCCCTTTATTTAGCGGCGAGAAACTTAGCCATCGCAGAGAAAACAGGCTTAAACGACTTGCTTGTTTTGTGTAACGGTTGTCATCTCTCATTTTCGGAAGCTAAACAATATTTGAGCCAAGACGAAAAACTGCGAGCCAAGATAAACTCGATTCTTAATGATGAGGGCTTAGCCTACAAGGGTTCGGTTGAGATATGGCATATTATTGACCTCCTTCACGACAAAATTGGGGAAGAAAACATAAAGAAGATAGTTAAGAAAAGGCTTGATGGCTTAAAGTTTGCCTCCCAGTACGGTTGTCACATAATTCGTCCAAGCAGGCTTGGAAGGGTTGACGAGCCAGAAAATCCTAGGAAGCTGAACGAACTGATCGAGTGGTTAGGCGCCGAGAGCGTCAATTATCCCGAGAAGCTTGACTGTTGCGGAGCGTTGCTAATGTTGTCTCATCCAGACGCGGCTCTAACCTTTGCGGGACTGAAGATGAAGGCGGTTCAAGAACTCGACGTAGACGGGCTAATCGACTCTTGTCCGTCTTGCCACATGATGTTTGACATGAGGCAGAGAAGCGCTGGCGCCACGGTAGGAGCTAAACTTAACCTTCCAGTCTTGTATTATACGCAGTTGCTCGGAGTTGCCATGGGAATCGAACAAGAGAGGCTGGGCTTGCATCTAAACCGAAGCCCAGTAGACGAACTACTAAAGAAGATAGCCTAGAAGAGATTTCTAACAAATCTTATATGAATTAGGTTATCAATACTAATCCTTCGACTTATCTCCGAAATTCATTTTGTCTCCCTAGTATTTTTGGCTAACTTTTGCTGAAGCATAATTTTTTGTTGAAGTAATTTGTTGAGAACTTCTTCAGTCTCTTCTGATGTCATTTTTTTGCCTTCACTTTCTTTATAGGCTATAGGACGTTCTACACGGAATGTTTTTGCATATCCACACTCTAGTATGAGCCATTTTTTACTGAGCATCTTTGGAAGCCATTCCTTTTTCTCTGGGTTAATTGGCCTTTCTTTTACAACTTCAACCCATACATATGAACAGTCAAGTTGTTCCATCAAGTCCCATTGTCCAGATAAATCTGCTATGAAATCATTTTTGAAGTAAAATTGCTTAGCATTGTTGCACCTCTCATGTTGCGATGTCCAAGCACCAAAGAATTCCCAAAAATTCTTAAACGCCTCAACTTTTTTTGCATGGAGACTCTCTTTCTTGGTCATATTTCATAGTTTTCTGAGTGGACTTTTTAAATTTTCGCATTTTACTTCCACATTCTAAGGCAACAATAACATAAACTTCTTAAAGGTTGAAGCAAAAATAGATGTTGGTGAAAGATTTGCCTATTAAAGTTGAAGATGCAAAAAAATACAAAGGATACAAAGAGGATGAGGTAAAGATTGCTAATTTCTTCTCGAAGAATAAAGGAAATGCATTTACTGAAGAAGAAATATGGAAGGGTGTCGGGAAGACTGACATTATCTATACACCGAATGAGAAGGATTCTTATTGGACATGGCAAAATGTCGGGGCATTTACCCTCAATGTCATTAATGGAGTTTTCTTCAGAACAACATTAAATAAAATGGTTCAACAAGGAAAAATAAGTGTTAGTGAAGTTGCTGGGAAGAAATACTATTTTGTAGAATAGAAGGCGGTTTGTGAAAGTTGACTGAGCAAGCAAAAATAGCCTATCTGCAAGAGAAAATCCACGAAGCAAAAAGAAAAGAAAGAGGGGGTTACGCATCTGTTATTATTGGAGCGAGTTTTACTATAGTTGGCGTTATTTGTTACGTGCTGTATTCTCACCAACTTCTTGGAATTGGTCTTATTATTCTCGGAATTATTTTGGGTGTAACAGGTTATGTTGAAGTCTTTTATTATTCTGCCCAAATGACTAAGTCTATGGAAGAGTTAAGACTTATGGCAACAACAATTAAATGTCCGAAGTGTGGAAAACAAATACTCCAGAAAACTCCTTACTGTCCATTCTGTGGAAACTCATTGAACTCTTCTTGAGATAATTCCTCTGGAAGAAGAAGGTGTTATTGTTTTTGAATCCTAATTAGTTCTGCTAGAAGTTTTCCATATTTCTTACATTTAGAAACTTCTAAAGGTTCGTATATTGAAATCATCAATGTGGTGCATCATGAGGGAATCGGTCATAATATTTTTTCTTCAATGCTCTGAATTCGTTAAGTTCTTGTGTTACCCCATAAACAATCAGAAGATTGCCTACTGACCATAAGTTATGAAGTGATGCTTCTTCGTAACGCCCATATCCTAATTGGTTTAAAAAGAAATGAATACATCGCTCAGCATACACTTCGATTGGTATCTCAAGAGGCTTCTTAGGTATCATTTCAATGACGTTGTTACTCGTATATTCCATCATTTTCTGCATGATTTGCCATGTTTTAACGCCATAGGTCTTTTCTTCGCCTTCATACTTGTTGGTTGGAGTTTCTGGTGTTCCACTATTTCCGTAATAGAAGTCTTCAATTTCATTTCCTTTTAAAGGTGTTATAGCATTCTCTATTTTTGTGCGTATAGCACTCAATTGAGATTCTTGTTGCGTTCTTATTCTGAACCTTATGTGCGGTTTGTTAATGGGCGTGAATTCTCTCAAGAAATGCCATGTCTCAATCTGCCCTTTGAAGTGGTCAACAATGGATTTAACTGCTGTTACTAAAATCTCTTCCATGCTTTTTTTCATTGGTATTATGTTGACTTCAACCCAAAACTCAGTCATAGAAATCTCCACCGTCTTTTGTAGTTACTTCAGTATATATTTTTGCATAAGAGAGTCTTCTTAGTCTTCTCTATTTTCTAGAATTTCAAAATGGAAATCTTTACTCTTCGAAATTCTTACAATTTTCTTATGCTGAATAAGGAAGATTCTTAGAGATTTTTGGGAAAAATCTCAACAAAATCTCAACAATTTCAACAAAACGAAATGGCTTCAACGTCCAATCTCGCATTTTCCACTAGACCCCCCTCTAGGCTATTCCCATTTTTTTATTTTATACCCTAGAACTGATTTCTAACAAATCTTATATGTAACACGGACAAACTCTCTGCTACTTCAAAAGTAAAAAATGAAAAAGGTGAAAAAAACATGATAGATTTTAGCTTCACGGAAGAACA
Organism: uncultured Candidatus Bathyarchaeia archaeon; assembly: GCA_964618655.1. Lineage (GTDB taxonomy): Archaea > Thermoproteota > Bathyarchaeia > Bathyarchaeales > Bathyarchaeaceae > CAZUFG01. The sequence goes on from CAZUFG010000058.1 coordinate 6,892, forward strand.
AGAACTGTTTCGCAAGTCTATACA
>CAZUFG010000059.1:0-6898 GCA_964618655.1 uncultured Candidatus Bathyarchaeia archaeon
CCTAGCGAAGACAGACAAAATCTAGAGCAGATCAACCTAAAAGAAAAATTTGAACAAGCAAAGATTCAATCAAGCAAGAACCATGAAATTAATCACGAATTGAAGGAGCGCCTTGTACGGAAACAACTATGACTAGCGATCAGCAGAAGGATCAAACTCAACTACGACGCACCTTGGGGTTGTTCGACGCTACAGCCATAAGCATAGGCGCAATAATCGGAGCCGGAATATTCGTCGTAACGGGCATAGTTGCAGGGCTTGCTGGACCGAGCGTCGTCATATCCATTGTTGTAGCTGGGGTTATAGCCTCGTTTACAGCCCTAAGCTTTGCTCAACTGAGCGCCTACATGCCTAGAGAGGGCGGCGGTTACGAGTTCGCCTACCGCCTAATTTCGCCTTACGCTGGTTTCTTAGCCGGATGGATGTGGGTTTTTTCCAACATTTTTATAGGCGCTGCTGTTTCGCTAGGTTTTGCTCAACATTTCGCGGCTTTTTTCCCTTTTTTGCCAGCCACGGTCGTGGCCGCTGTCTTGTGTCTTTCGTTTATTTTTCTCAATTATGTAGGCGTTCGGCAGTCTGCGATGGTAAATAATGCCCTTGTTGTGGCTAAGATTTCGATTCTGTTGTTCTTCATTGCTTTAGGTTTGAGTTTCATCAACCTGAACAATTTCAATCCGTTCATGCCAAGAGGGTTTTCAGGCATACTCGAAGGGGCCGCGCTAATATTCTTTGCTTATGGCGGATACGCCCGAGTCACAGTAATGGCTGAAGAGGTGAAGGAGGCCAGTCACACAATTCCTCGAGCGATTATTCTGGCGCTGACCATATCAATCGTGCTTTATGTGTTCATTGGATTCGTTGCTGTGGGGCTAGTTGGTTCGCAAACTCTAGCGGCTTCCGGTTCTCCCCTATCTGATGCAATTGGTGTCACAGGAAATTCTGTGGCTGTGTTTGTATTGTCGCTCGGCGCAATGATTGCAACCGCCAGCGTGCTACTTATGACTATACTGGGTGTGTCAAGGATGACTTTTGCAATGGCGAGAAACGGTCAATTGCCGACTTTTTTGGGACGGATACACCCGAGGTTTCAGACTCCTCATTATGCCGTCTTGATAACTGGGTTATTGTCAAGTGTTTTGGTGTTTGGCGGTTTCTCCCGCGTTGTGGCGGTTGGCACCTTCTCCCTTCTTTTTCATCATGCACTCGTGAACCTTGCAGCTGTTAGGTTAAGAGCCGAAAAGAGACGCTACCCCGTTTTTGTCTCGGTTTTGGGTCTTCTTCTCTGCTTAACTCTTCTGGTTTTCCTTTCCACAGACGCTTGGGTCATCGGAGTTGCTGGTTTGATAGTTGGCGCCTTCTATTACGCATTAGGGATAAAGAAGCAGAAAATTACGAGAGCATTTTTGAGTTAGTTTTTGTAAAACCGCGTTTTTCAGCCATCAAATATTTCCTTGATAGTCTCCAGAATTTTTTCGCTAGACTGTAGGAGAAGTTTAATATTTTCTTCACCCTTGCGAGTAAGTGTGTAAACTCTTTTTCTCTGATTCCACTTTCCCTCTATTAAACTCTCCCTTTCCAAGGAATATAAGACGGAATAGATCGTGCCAGAGTTCATTAGGAAACCGAATTCGTTATGAACGGATACTATGATATCATAGCCACTTAGAGAACTGCGGTTTCTTAACATCGACAAGATTACTATATCCATTAAACTTGTGACAATCCTCTTGCGCAATTTTTCGAAAACTTCTGCTTTCAAGCAATCCGCCTTAGCTTAGCGATTTTGTTCTTTGATTTGGAATTCGCAGAATGCATCTCCTTTAGCTATGCATTTTGTTTCCACGCATACTGTGTAGGTATCGAATACTGCGTCACAGATTCCAGCGATGTATCCTCTGATGAAGTGGCATATGGGTTCCTTTGCTTTGGCTTGACGGGCTGTGGCAGAGTTTTCGATTCTGACCACTGCTTCTTTTTTGGTGTAGTTCACTTTGACTTGGATATTTCCCCAGCCGCCTTGAGTGAAGAACTCTTCCAACAATTTTGGCACTTCCTCAGGCTCCATCCCTTCACTGAGGAATGTTCGTGCAAATTCTTTGCCAGCGCGTCTCCCAGCTTCAAGCCATATCACTACTGCTCCTGACTCTAGGATTCTTTCCATTTCTTTTATCAAGTCTCTGAATGTGGCAGACCTCATCAAAATCCAGTCCGCCCCAGCGATCCTTATCTCTCCCTTTTCTTCGTTGTACTCTGCTTGTTCAAGGAGAGTTCTCGGTTTTTCATGCAACGATTTATGACTCAATTTAGTCACCTCAATTAGGTTCAAGCATTATTTTTTTAATCTTCGATAAACAATTACAAGATATTTATATTTAGGAGGTTTACAAGAATTATTTTTGTACACTTTGTGTTACAGGATGACAAAAAATGAGCGCTAGAACAAAGAAGAAGACAGTCTTGAGGACGATTCGCCTAACCGAAGAGTTGAATGGTTCTCTTCAAGAGGCTGCACAGGAAAGCGGCATGAACCTCAATGCCCTCATCAACAAGATAATGGTAAAGTATGCCGAATGGGATAGGCATATTGAGAAATTTAATTTCATCACGATCGCAAGTGAAACCTTCGAATCTATTCTTAGAGAAGTTGATGATAAGAGACTTGAGAATATTGCGAACGATATTGGTAGTAAAATCCCAAAGTCAGTTACACTGTTCTGGTTCAAAAAGTTGAACTTGGAGACGTTTCTTAAGACAATCTCTCTATATGGCAAGTATAGTGGGCTTCAAACAAACGAAATCGAGATCAATGAAAAAAACTGTATAATCACTTTTCACTACAACCTTGGAGAGAAGTGGTCGATCTTTTTGAGACACTTCATGAGTCAATTCGTCAAGAGTGCCGTGGGAATTCTCCCTCAGACAGATGTCGCTGATAATTTAGTGGTCGTCAGTTTCAGTGTACCATGAACATTTAGCGTGGCCTAGACCCTACTCTTTCAGAATACAATCAATTCACTATGTTCTCTTTCCATACTTACACACTTTTTGGCATTCCATACACATAAGATGCGCGTTCTGCGTAAGTGATGGTTCAAAACGCTTCAGCAGGCATTTATTTTTGTCGATTTCTTCTGCAGAACCACTGAGGTGAACTCTAACTAAGCATTTAGAGTCGTCTACTTTGTAGGGTGTCAACGCGCCAGCGGGACAGACTTTAAGGCAATTGTCGCAGTCTCCACAGAGGTCTTGTTCAAACGGTTGATCTGGCACCAATTCAGCATTCGTCACGAGGGAGCCCAAACGTATCCAAGGACCAAACTTTGGATTTATTATCAACGCGTTCTTGCCGTAAGCGCCGAAACCAGCCAACTGTGCCAACCTTTTTTTGGAAAGAGAACCTGTTAGAACAGCTTTGTAACCCTTCGTTTCCAGGTGATGCCTAATTCGTAGAGGTATGTCCCAAACTGGGGAATAGCATGGATAAACCCAATCGTCGTCTTTTTTGAGCGCTATCTCAAGGACGTCGTCCCAGATGTGATAGCCTATTACTATCACTGATTTGGCGTCTGGCATGAGGTCAGTCGTCTTTTTCGTGTATTCTCTTATTGTCCAGCCGACCCAGATAGGCTGAAGAGAATCAATAGCATTAGCCGAAACTATGCCCACTAAGGTGGCGCCAGCATCTAATGCCTTTTCTTTGATTTCAGCTGTGAACTTTTCTCTTTCAGAATCAGTTTTCAAATAGTTCTACCTCTTTAATTAATCATTTAAGGGAAAATCTATTAAGGATTTTGCAAGAGAAGCGCTGGTGTAAATTCATATAATAGAATCTTCGTTTCATTCACAAATAATGACTGCGTCTCCAACTTTAATTTTGAATATTTTTGATGCACTGCCTTGATTTATGGCTATCTCCAGAAAATCGTGGCTTCCAATTAGCGCCAGCGGTTTTTTGGCGGGCGCCTCACCGTATGTGGAACAAAACTTCATTCTTGTGGCTTTTCCCCTAAGTTTGATGCTCAGCTTGAAGCCTTCAATTATTCCTATTTTGTCCAAGTCTCCTTTAGATATGTTAGTGATGATGTTTCCAAAGTCGTCTACATGGAGCACTTCTCCACACAACTCGCCCTTTGTCAAGTGCGGCTTTGCAAATTCTGGAATCATATAATCATGAATTTCTGGACCGAAATCGGAGGGCACTGTTTCATTTGCCAAGTGGGCGGCTGCAGGTGCGAACACGTCTCGACCATGAAAAGTGAAGGACACCCGTGGAAGCATAAGTTTGGGATTAGTTATCGCATAAACATGCCGAATTCCCCCTCTTTGCGCCGCCAGCATAAGCAAGCCGTTGTCTGGTCCAATGTAAAAGGCATGTTTGGTTTCTACAAGGAGAGCACGACGTTTGGTTCCAACGCCTGGATCAACAACCGCCAAGTGAATTGTGCTATCTGGAAAGTAGGGCATTGCAGAAGCGAGCACGAAGGCGCCTTCCCTAATATTGAATTTTTCGATGTTGTGGCTTACGTCTATGATTTGGGCTTCAGGACAAATAGACAAGATCACTGCCTCCATTTCTGCCACGTAGGGGTCTTTTAATCCAAAATCTGAAAGCAACGTTATAATTGGGGGCACCTTTTTTCGCCTCGACGTTCATGTTTTGCCCATAAACCTTAATAGATGGACAAATTAATGCTTTCTACTCTCTCAATTTCCAAACGGTGAAAACAGCCTTGAAAGAAAGAAAAGACCTCATAATGTTGCCTGGACCAACTAACGTTCCAGACAGAGTTATGAGAGCCATGACGAAACCCATAATAAATCACAGAGGTCCCGAGTTTGCCGCCCTCCTTAAAGACATAGAAGAGAACTTGAAGTACGCTTTTCAAACCAAAAACGACGTTTACGTGCTAACGTCTTCGGGCACTGGCGGAGTCGAATGCGCAATTGGCAACATCGTAAATCCAAGTGACAAAGTTATCGTTCCCGTTTTTGGGGTTTTCAGTGAAAGAATGAAGGAAAAGGTTGCCCGTCGTGGCGGCAAAGCCGTTGAGGTGCCGATAGAATGGGAAGAAGCCCCCACAGCAGAGCAGATAGAACAGGCGGTTAAGAAAGAGAAAGACGCAAAAGCCATAGCGGTTGTTTATAACGAAACGTCTACTGGCGTCACAGTTCGTGACCTCCCAAAGATCGGCAAAATAGCGAAAGAAAACGATCTCATCTTCATGGTGGATGCGATTTCTATTTTGGGTGGAGACCAGCTGCCCATAGACGAATGGGGCGTAGACCTCTGCGTGACAGGAAGTCAGAAATGTTTGGCTTGTCCGCCTGGGTTGGCGCTAATTTCTGTGAGCCCCAAAGCTTGGGAGGCTGTAGAAAAAACGGCGGTTAGACCGTACTACTTCGACTTAGAACAGATTCGGGAGTTTGCCGCGAAGGGAGCGACTCCTTTCACTCCAGCCTTGCCGATTTTCTACGCCTTAGACGAAGCCTTACAGTTGATTCGGGAAGAAGGTCTCAAAGAGCGGTTTAGGCGGCACGAAACCTGCGCAAAAGCATTTTACAAGGCGATTGAAGCGATGAAACTGAAGCCCTATCCAAACGAGAAGGCTCGTTCAAACACGGTCATCGCCATAAACATTCCCACTGGCGTCGACGGCGAAGAGTTCCGAAAAATCATGAAGGAAAGATATAAGACTGTGATAGCTGGCGGCATGGGCAAACTTAAGGCTTCAATTTTCAGGATTGGATGCATGGGAATCATTTCAGAGGCAGAGACTCTTCAGACGATTAACGCCCTCGAAAACACCTTGATGGACATGAAGTATCCCGTGAAAACGGGAACTGGAATCGAAGCCGCAAGAAAAGTTTTCCATTCATAACCCCCATTTTTGGACCGAGACATCCTTTCCAGCACGTTTTATTCTGTCAAGACTATATCATAAGTGAGGAAATTCCTTGCGCCCGAGCGAACTAATCCCTCTAGAGCGGCTTCACGAAGAAAGATACAGCCGAATCCTATGCTATCCAAGGGTTACCAAGAAGGAGTTGAAAAAACGCCTTCGTGAACTAGAGAAAATTGGCGTGAAGGCGGTAGAGTTCGCTGGGGAGAAGATGGCTCTTGATGTGCCTGTTTTGGGGAAGGGCTGTGTGGGCATAGTTGTTACAGCTTATACGGCTAAGGGAAAGGTTGCTTTGAAAATTCGAAGGGTTGACGCGGACAGGACTGGGATGCAGCGTGAGGCGGAGATGCTGAAAAGGGCAAACGCAATTCAGGTAGGTCCGAGTCTGGTTGATGTCACGGATGATTTTCTTCTCATGGAATACATAGAAGGTGTGTTGCTTCCACAGTGGGTTATGATGCTGAAGGGAAAGGGAACTAGGTCAAGAATTCGTCAAGCCTTGCGTGGAGTTTTGGAACAGTGTTGGAGACTTGACGCGGCTGGTCTGGATCATGGAGAATTAAGCCATGCCCCCAAACACATCATAATAGACAAGAATGACAATCCTCATATACTAGACTTTGAAACCGCCAGCATAAGTCGGAGAGTTTCCAACGTAACTTCCGTCTGTCATTATTTGTTTATTAGGAGCCAAGCCGCAAAGATGATAAAAAGAAAACTCGGCGAAATCGACGAGGAAGAACTACTGAAGGCTTTGAAGAATTACAAAAAAGAACGCACACGCGAAAACTTCGAAAAAATCTTAGACGTTGTTATCGTCTGCTGTTAAGTAATTTTCTTTGTGAATAGTTGTGTGGGGTTTATTTTAAGCTTGTAGTCTTTCTAGCACGTGCACACGCCTCTAGACCATCCCATATATGATCCAAATAGGATCCAACTAGGCTCCAAATAGAAAGGGGATTTTGCATTCGTTTAGAAGGTTGTTCAATGAAATTCTT
>CAZUFG010000060.1:0-6744 GCA_964618655.1 uncultured Candidatus Bathyarchaeia archaeon
GTGATATCCACGCGGATTCTTCTCCGTTCAAAGTTGCACATTCTGCAGTCCAGCACCCGTGTGATTCTGACGAACTCGCCTCTACCAGCTTCGAGGTCAACCTTCTGGTCCTCCCAAAAGATGCGTCCATAATCCACTATGATTGTTCCGTCGAGGTTGTGGGCAAGCCCTATGCCGCCAGCCATATCATAGCTGTCCCATCTTTCTACGCTCCTCTGGTTCACGTAAAGCCCAGTAACTCCCCTCACTTGGTTGTACCTCGCCAACTCCATGACTCGATATTTTAACGCGCCCCTATACGCTTCGAGGACAGTGACTGAGTCAACGATAGCGAGCTCTATGCCTTGGTTTTCTGCAACATAGCGATATGTTTCGGCGAAGGTGCTCCAATCTCTAAGTTCAGGATAAATAACCGTGTCCAGCACAAACAGATTTTCTCTAACCTTTTCCCAATCCAATCCTAAGATGTCCGCTTTTTGCTTTAGCCGAGACTGCAGATCAAAACGTGGAGTCGCACTCTTCCAAGTGTCTTCAGCCGTGGCAAAGAGCGTCTTCTTCCCAGCAGCCGTAACCTTAACCGCTATTTCTTCAACTAGAATTGATTTGCCTGCGCCTGGAAGTCCTGTGATTGCAAATTGTCCACAGACAGGTACACCATCTAAGGTTTTTCCTTCTGGGGTCAAAAACAGTTGATCTATAAAAGTGCCAGTCGGAAATCCTACGAGGGGTTTTTTGGCTTCTGGAGCCTCATCTGGACGCAGAACCAGACTGCTTAGCTTTTCTTCTTTGCGTTCAATCTCGGTTTTCATGGGCTTCGTGGCTAGTTCCCATTCGTCGGCGGGAACTCTAGCGCCTTTCACGGCTTCGGCTAACGTTTTTGCCATTGCCTTCATGATTTTTTCAACCTCTGGAGCAGTTTCTGTCCTCTCCTGTGGTGAAGCTGATGGAGGCGCAGCCTTGGAGATGATTGCTTCTGGGGCGATTAGCACCCACATCTCGCCTTTTCGGTCAACAACGCCTTTTGACCGTAATGATTGGAGTATGGCATAAGCCGAGTTAGGACCATATTTGGCCAACCCTAAGCCTTCAGAAATCTGATCTAACGAAGCCTGACCTTTATGGTCTTTCAAGAAGCCCACGACATCGCTTTCTTCCCTCATGGTTACTCCCCAACTGTAAATGATTTCTGCTCACTTTAAAGTTTCTCGCTCGCATACGGACCGAAAAAATAAAATTGTGAGCAAGTTACATCAATGACGACAATAGAGGATACTTCTAGTTCCGTAGTGCAGGTATTTGTATGTCGTTGAAAGCTGACGTAACCAAGAGAGGAGCGGTTCTTTTAGGGAGGTACGTCGCTTGCGACGGTTTTGACGAGTCTAGGCCATTAAGGGTAGTTACTCATGCTCATTCTGACCATCTTTTGAGTTTGCGGCAAAGCTTGAAACAGTGCGAATTTGTGGTGATGACTCCCCCTACGAAGGACTTAATCGAGGTCTTGGAAGGCCCTACGATTTTCAGGAAAGATAACGTGATGACCCTCAAGTATGAAGAACCGTTTTTGTGTGACAACGAACTTTTGACCTTGTGTTATGCAGACCACATTCTTGGGGCGGCTCAAGTCCTCGTAGAAGATGTTGAAGGAACGAGGATTCTGTACACTAGCGACTTTCGGCTTCCCAGAACTCCCACAATTGAAACTGACATCCTTGTTATGGAAGCGACATACGGGAATCCCTATCGTATTAGGTCGTTCCAAGAAATAGTTGAAGACACCCTAATTTCTTTGGTAGAGAAGGGCTTGAAGCAGGGACCTGTTTACATGTTCAGTTATTATGGTAAGCTTCAAGAGGTTATGCAGATTTTGCACATGGCAAACGTGGACGCACCGTTCATTGTTCCGGAAAAAATCTTTCGTTTGTCAAAGATTTGTGAAAAGTATGGCATGATTGTTGGAGAACTACTTCCATTGTCTGGCGATGAACAGGCTCAGTCAATGTTGAGCCAGCATGAGCCGTGCGTAGCTTTTTATCATATGAGTTCACGACAGCACATAGAAAAAGACGCGTTCCGTATCTATGTAAGCGGTTGGGAGTTTAGAAGTCCCTGTCGACAGATAAACCAAAATGAATATACTGTTGCCTTGAGTGGGCACTCTGACTTTAATGGGTTGCTTCAGTATGTGAGTGAATGTGAACCCAGAATGGTGATTACGGATAATCATCGAGTTGGCGACGCTTTTGCGTTGGCAAAAGAGATTCAGAGGCGACTCGGCATTCCAGCGATGCCTCTTCCGTCGGAACGTAATCTTTAAGGTTCTTTACAGCCATTCGTATATAGGGCGCCTAACTTGTTGCCTACGCTAAGACCAACGCACATGAAGCTTACACTGATAGGCGGAATCATTCTAGCGGTGGGCTTAATCACACCTTGGTACTATTACGCCGGTGACAAGTATTATTCCATGTCAGCGTTTGGAGGTTCATATGTGGATTCTCTTGTGGGTTCTGTGCTAAACCCAACGTTCTTTACCCCGTTGACCGCTTACATTTCGCTTTGTTTTGCCGTGCTTTCAGTTTTGTTGCCGTTCATCAGTTTGAAGATTCCGCTTAGAAGCCAGGCAAAATACGCTGCTGGCGTAAGTCTTCTGGCTGGGATTTCTGCGTTAATGAACATCGTTTACATTCATTTCTGGCTGAGTCAGGTCACCCCAGGCATTCCGTTCATGTATTATGGATCAGAAGTAAGTTGGGGCCCAACAGTTGGCTACTTCCTCACTTGGGCGGCGACAGTTCTCTTTTTCGTGTCCACGTATGTTTCGCAGGGTTTGAGTCAAGCGTCGCCGAAAATTTGAGGAATAAGCAACATGGTGATGAGGCGCTTCGGTGGTTCTGTGTTGAGGCATGCGCACACGCTTCTAGACCATCCCATATATGACCCAATTAGGCTCCAAATATGTTGCCAATGGAGGCATATTGTGGCGTTTTGTAGTTTTTGGTGGGGAAGTTTGATATATTTTGCTTTTATGATAGTAATTGGTGATGCGGAAAAGAGTGGATGTTTTGGTTATGGGCTGAGGAGTTTAACTATTCTGGAAGGTTCGGTGGGTGGAAGAGAAAAAGATTGAGAGTGAGCTGAAGGGTAAGACGCTTCAATTGTATTGGTATATGTTGAAGTCTGGAAATAGTAGTGTGGGTGTTAGGGAGGTTCAGCGTGCCTTAAAGTTTTCTAGTCCTAGGCTAGCTGCTTATCACTTAGAGAAGCTTGAAGCGCTTGGTTTGGTTGAGAATAAGCAGGGAGAATACTTTTTGGTTAGGGAGGTTAAGGTTGGGGTTTTGAAGCATTTCTTAAGGTTTGGGAGGTTTTTGCTTCCAAGATATGTTTTTTATGCTGCGATGTTTACTACGTTTCTGATTTATGTTTTGGTGAAGTTTGAGGAAGTGAGCACTTATAGCGTGGTTGCTTTGATTTTAAGCGTTCTGGGGTCAGTGATTTTTTGGTATGAAACAATAAGGACATGGCGGCAGAAACCTTAGCGTATAAAATGTTATACATGGTGTATAAAACCGTTATTTTATATGCTTCTGAGAAGAAGTTCTCTTATTAGGTGAAGTCTGTAATGAAAAAACTTGTTTTGTATGGAGTAGCCGGGGTTCTTATTGCATGTATGTTGTTAGCTTTTACGGATCTACTTTTGAGGCAGATTCCAAGTCCGCGTGAAGCTGCTTCTCCCCTGTTGAGGGTTAGCGGAGCACCTCGCCCGGAACTGGAAGGCCCGTTTTTTAATATATCTGCTATTCTTTACAGGTTTACGGAGCCTTTGGGGGTGGGTAGCGAAGCTGATTTATCCGTGACGGTGACTGCGTATCATAATGAATCTGCTATTGTTCATGTTGATATTCAACCACCTTGGGTTGCGTCCTGGTCAACCGGGGTTAAGTTTGCAGATGGCGGGACAAAGTGGGTTTGGGTTGGAGACCTCCAAGCAAATGTGTCGAAGACGTTTAACTTCACCCTAAAAGCTTTCGAAATGGGTGAAGGAGGAGTTTATGGAAGGGTAGGATGGTCGAAATTTTACAACGAATCGGATGTAATATCGACTTATTTTGGCTTATATTTTCTGGTGCTACAGGACCGCATAATCACATCAATAGTTGAAGGAAAAAGAGACGTACATCCAGCCCTTTTAGACCTCGGTGGTATGCAGGGAGAAATTCCAAATGCCACCGTAGGAACAGAGTTTGAGTATAGAGTATGGATAGCCGCAGTAGGAGAGATAAATGAAACCCACCCGGTAACAGTTAAATTTATCCTTCCCCCTGAGGGTGTCACATTGATTGAAGGAGAAACAACATGGACAAGAAATGTCACAGTCACCGAGGAACCCGGTTTTCCGGTCAAGGTTCCCATAAAACTAAGGGCCACTGAACTTGGAAAATGGCTCATTGTGGCATACATAGTGAAGAGCGAGAATGTGGCCTACAATTATCCTCTTGTAAGATGGATATGCGTATTCGAGAATGAAATTGAGTTTCGGATTGATCCTGACAAACCTGTCGCTTGGCCACCATAAAATTTAAGAACCAAAGCCACGACAAATAATAATATGCTTATGAGGATTATCCTAATTATTGTAACATTTAATTTACTAACAATTCCACCAACAAATATATACGTTATATCCTTTGGTTCTAATATAAAGTTGAACAAGACACCGGCACACGTTCTTCCATCCTGCCGCCTAATACGATTGCAATAAGCCCTCGCTTATACTATTATAATCACTATACGGACCCTTCGCTCTCTATGCCTCTCGCCTTTGTAAGAGTTGATGTTTTGAATAGCACATCTGGTGAACCGCTTAAAGATATAAATGGAAATCCTAGTACAAACATTTTGACGGATGCTAATGGGAATTTCACTTTTGGCCCGATTTATGCTCCCAGAGGATGTTGGGTGAATTTGAAGATTTATTCCAGAAACGATGCCGCAATAGTAGTAGACCCAGGACGTGAAATTATTGACCCCTATTCAAGACAGATGGAAATTCCAGAGTTTGTTTCTGTGGGTGAAAATAAAACAATAACCTATACATACCTAGATACTGAGCATTCTCAGAACATAGCCGAGTTCGTGCATCCTTGGACTATTTTGTCGTATCATTCAGGCGTGACAAGAGGGTGGTGTTACATCTTTGATGAAACTGACAGCATAATACCCCAAGCAATAGTGCGGTATCCAAACCAAACTGGGCCATTCTACGATTTTACTACCGAAGAGATAGTTCTACCATGGGGTGTGGAACCTTTCCCAGATGTAATCCTTCATGAGTATGCTCATTCTGTTATGAATATGTGTTATGGATATTTTCCGCCGGTAATGTTGAAACACTCTATAGAGAAAAAAAGTAATTTGACAACAGCTTGGGTTGAGGGTTGGGCGGACTCCTTCCCATTGCCGGTATTCAACAGAACAACCCTCAAAAGCTTTCCATACGGCGAAGTATATGATCTTGAAGTGCCGACTTGGTGCTGGAGCCAATATGGCTGGGAAGACGGAGACGAGGTTGAGGGTCGTGTCGCTGGTGCTTTACAGGATATTTTTGATTCACATAACGACGGCAACGACACATTCTCAGACGGCTTTAGCCGCATATGGAACATAATGCAGACTCAACCAAGCAACACGTTCCGCGGCTTCTGGCAGGCGTGGAACACAAGCGGCTACCAAAAACAGCCAGCCCTTATGGCAATATTCCAAAACACCATAGACTACCGAGGAAAAGGCGACGTAGACGCAGACGGTAACGTCACCATCCTCGACCAAATAATACTCGCAAAGGCCTTCGGCTTCAAAAAAGGCGACTCAAAATTTGACAAAAGAGCCGACCTAAACTACGACGATACAGTTAACATCCTCGACGCCATCATCTTCGCAAATTATTTTGGAAAACATTACGACTGCTAACTAACCACATTTACCCTAAAATGACAAATAAGCAAGTAAGAATGCAGACCAGCAAAATAATTGTTATTGTTTGCGTTTTCCCGTTATGAAGTCTTCAACCCACTGCCTTGCCACATCGTCTGGAACCTGAACTGGCGGATGCTTAAACGCATAAGACGAAATGCTAATCAAGGGACCACTTATCCCCCGGTCTATCGCCAGTTTCACCGCCCGAATAACATCAATCACAACTCCTGCGCTGTTTGGCGAGTCTTCGACTTCCAGTTTTGCAGTTATTGTAACTGGTCGGTTGCCGAACTTTCGTCCCTTGATGAATATATAACAGATTTTTTCGTCGCCCAGAAACGGCACGTAGTCGGATGGGCCTATGCGTGTCGGAACTTCATAAGGCAGTAGACTTGTCACAGCCTCAGTCTTACTTATCCTCTTGGTGTGTAGTCTCTCTTCAACAGTCATGTTGAGGAAGTCAGTGTCGCCGCCAAGGTTAAGCTGGTATGTTTCGTCCATTATGACGCCTCTGTCCAAACAAAGTTTAGTCAAATTTCGGTGGAGAATAGTTGCGCCCAACTGACTCTTTATGTCGTCGCCAGCCACAGGCAAACCAGCCCTTTCAAACCTCTTAGCCCAAGCAGAATCGGAAGTAATAAATTCTGGAATACAGTTGGCCAGCGCACACTTAGCGCTCAAACATGCTTCGGCATAAGCGCGTGTCGCCTTGTTACTCCCAACAGGAATGAAGTTCACGAGCACGTCGGCTTCAGCCTCTCGCAAGGCTTT
>CAZUFG010000061.1:0-6725 GCA_964618655.1 uncultured Candidatus Bathyarchaeia archaeon
ACATTAGGCAGTTGGAAGAACTAGGACTGATCGTTCGAGAGAGGGCTGGAAGAACAAAGATGATTGAGACAACAGAATTTTTCGCCGATTACTTCGGCTTAAGTCATGATTCGCGAACCATGAAACGTCAGCTTAAGACTATATTTGAGGAGTTTGCCAAGCCAGAAACCAAAGAAACCCAAATGCCAACCCAATAAATATTCTAAGCAGAAAATCTTCCATTTAACAACAAAAGAAACTTCTTGGCACACAACCAAAAGTAAAGGCTCCACATCTACAGAAAGGATCAAATAGTTGATTGATACTTCATAAGAAACAACTCTCGGCGGCAAGGTTGAGCATCATAGCCGATCCAACGTCCGGCGTGACGAGAATCGGTGTCTACTCAGCCTCACCTTTACCGATGCTTTTCTTATTCTAACAATGTTTACGGAAAGGCATATATATGCATTTTGTGTGTATTCTTTTGATAGAGTGTGGCATATATGCAAAAAAGTAGTCTTATAAAAGAAATATTTAGATATACGGCTCCTAAATACAGTAGGTTAAGTAAAGCCGAAGCCGAAATTCTAGACACTGCCATAACAGTAAAAGGCGGTAATGCCTACAGCTTATGGAAAGCATCGGCGTTGAAACATTATCCCACCGTATTACGAACGCTAAAGAAACTTGAAGAAAAACGTCTTGTCGAGAAATTAAGCGAAAGTGGAACACGAGGCGAGAGAATATACGCGCCGACGCTATTTGGGACACTCGTGTATTATACTCACAAAGAGGACGAAAACAAATTAATTGAGATAGTTACTCAAAACTCCAGTCGGTTACAAGAAATGCTAACCGACAAAGCAGATGAAGCCAAAGGATGGGGGTATTCTATCGTTCGAAACATGGCATCTGATATAGTAAGCGGCAGATTGCGCACCATTGATGAGATTGTCAAAGAAACGATCTCGGGGTCGATTAGAGATCGCCTTCTTAACATTCAATATCAAGAAGATAGAGATAAATTAATCAAACTTACGAGGGTTGAATGGATAAAAGAGCTCGCCATTCAAGAGATACAAAGTGAAATAGAATGGTGTAAAAAACAGGTTCAAGAATTGAGTAAAATTAAAGAGGTCTTGACGACAACGTAATGTTACTCTGAATGCGTATGTGGTCGTCAGTCTGGGAATGGGCATGTTTTGGTTGGGCAACCGCCTGCATACTCTGAATCCGCAACCACAAACTGCTTCTCGTCCGTTTTTATTTCTCCTATGTACAAGACTTGTTCTGGCTTGCTCCCATACCTGAAAACCGTCACGCCTTTACATTTTAGCTTCCAAGCCAACTCGTAAACTTTTCTAACATCTTCAACGCTCGCGTCTGATGGCAGATTAACGGTTTTTGACACGGCGTTGTCTGTGTGCTTCTGGAAGACAGCTTGCATTTTAACGTGCCATTCGGGCGGAATATCTAGGGCTGTAACAAAAAGCCTCTTAACGTCTTCTGGAACGCCTTCAATCTTCTGAGCCGAACCCGTTTTTGCTATTTCTTCGAGAAGTTTGGCGCTGTAGAACCCTCTCTCTTTCGCCATTGTCTCGAACAATGGGTTAGTTTCAAAAAGTCTTGTTCCACTTAAGACGTTTCTCATGAAGGAGATCGCGAACATGGGCTCAATTCCGCTTGAGCAACCAGCTATTATGCTTATGCTCCCCGTCGGCGCAATAGTCGTTACAGTAGCATTCCTCATGGCGCTATACTTATCCTTCCAGATACTTTTCTCAAAGTTTGGGAACGAGCCTCTTTCTTCGCCTATTTCCTCAGATTTTTTATGCGCCTCTTCATCAATAAACTTCATTAACTTCTCAGCCAGTTCCAAAGCCTTTTCAGAGTTGTAGGGAACCCCAAGTTTTATGAGCATGTCCGCAAAGCCCATAACACCCAAACCTATCTTTCTGTTAGCCAACGTAATCTTCTCTATCTCTTTCAAACGATACTTGTTTGCGTCTATAACATTGTCAAGAAAGTGAACAGCGTTTCTCACGGTTTCTCTCAATTTTTCCCAAGATATTTTTCCGTCTTCAACAATCCTTGAAAGATTTATTGAACCTAGATTGCAAGACTCGTAAGGAAGTAACGGCTGTTCACCGCAAGGGTTAGTTGCCTCTATCCTTCCAACTTCTGGAGTTGGGTTATGCCTATTAACTTCATCAATGAAGATGACTCCTGGATCTCCGCTAGCCCAAGCGGATTTTGCCATTAAACCCCACACATTTTTGGCTTTAAGCTCTCTCATCCTCTCTTTATTTCGAGGGTTAACCAACCAGTATCCGCCATCTTTCTCAAGCGCCTTCATAAAATCATCAGTCACAGCCACTGAGATGTTAAAATTCGAAAGAAACCCAGATTTTTGTTTAGAAGTTATGAATTCCAGAATGTCTGGATGGTCAACCCTCAAAATTCCCATCATGGCGCCCCTTCTTTTCCCCCCAGCCTTTATGACCTCAGTGGCTGTATCAAAAACACGCATAAAACTAACAGGACCCGACGCCACCCCCTTAGTCGACATGACAATGTCTCCTTTAGGTCTTAATCTAGAAAAATCAAAGCCCACTCCGCCGCCAGTTTTCTCGATCAAAGCCATATTTCTCACCGCGCCAAAAATGCCTTCTAAAGAGTCCTCAACAGGCAAAACGAAACATGCGGACAATTGACCTAGATCTGTTCCAGCGTTGAAAAGCGTCGGAGAATTGGGAATAAATTCAAGCCTAGCCATCATCCCATAAAAAATTTTTTCGCCTTCTTTCGATTCTTGACCATAATTTGTGTCAACTCTAGCTACGGCTTTTGCAACTCTCCCTAACATCTCTGCTGGGTTTTCTACGATTCTTTCAGTCTCATCTTTCAAGAGATATCTTTTGCTTAAGACTTCGAGGGCGTTGACTGTTAATTTTGGCTCTTCTATCCCGAGTTTTTCCCTTAATTCTCTTATTTCCTCTTTCTTCTTCCTAAAAGCTCGATACTCCAACGCAACTTTTTCGTATCCTCTTTCCTCTAAAACCTGTACAACAAAATCTTGGACATCTTCAACCGAGGGAATTCTTTCCTTAAACTTCTCCTCTATAAGTCGGACTACTTCTCTGGTTATGCTTTCAGCTCTCTCCCCGTTCTTTAGCTCAACAGCAATGAAAGCCTTGTGAATGGCATTTTTGATTCTTCCAGAATCGAAATCTACAATTTGCCCGTCTCTTTTGCGGATTTTTGAGACCTTAGCCAACTTGGTTCACTCTAAAAGAAAAAAGCAACCCCTACTTTTTAATTTATTCAGTCGTCATAACTGTTGGATAACGCTTTTATTCTTGTAGCCTCATCAGATACGCAAAAGGAGACCCAAGCTTGTCAGTTTGGCATGGAGACCTACACAAGAAAAAGATGTCAGGAGGCACAAAACGACCATACCGAACGAAAAGAAGATTCGAGAAGGGCTCTTTCCCAACAGAAACAACACTGGCTGAAGATAGAAAGAAGTTGAGTCGTAGACGTGGAGGAAACATAAAAATTCGGCTGTTAAGTGCAACCCACGTAAACGTTTCCAACCCAACGACTGGAAAAACCGAAAGGGTCGAAATTCTTCGCGTGGTGAAGAATCCCGCTAACGTGGACTATGACCGCCGAGGCGTCATCACCAAGGGGACGATTGTCGAGACCCCATTAGGGACGGCTCGCTTGACCTCTCGACCTGGACAAGACGGCGTTGCAAACGCGGTCATCATTCCTAAAAAGGCCGCGTAGCGTTGCGTTAGGTTTGGGTGCGAAGTTTCTGGAGTTCTTTAGCAACCTTTCGAATAATCTGAGCCTTAGTATCTTTCTTTGGAACGACGATGAAGCCTGTTTTTTGCCACCAAGTGCTTGGATGAGCGGCGTTTGGAACGATTTCGGGTCGAACACCCGTTCGCTCAACCGCCCTTCGAACCTCATCCAGTCTAGGCGTCGGTACAGCCATGTTTTTTGGAGTCCTTCTTCCTTCAAGCCTAGTCTTGGTGGAGTCAAAGTAGAGTGGCCACAAAATGATTCTGTCTTGCTTCCGCATCCGTAGGCACCGTCCAAGCAGTTGTAAGGTTTAGGATGTGTACACATAGTCTCTATGTGAGATTTAAGCGATTTTGAAATGCCCAAGGTTGCAAACTGAAGCCTCCCAAATCTTATTTACAAACCCGTGACCAAAAAAGAAGCATTCAATAGCCTTCATTGGCTTGGAAACGGCTGAAAACGCCCGCAAAAGGCTCAGATGATGGGTGAGAATGAGCGTTTCTGAGGAAAGGTTTAAATAAAGCGCTTCAGTTTGAAAGTCTGTTTGCCTTTTGTGAGGGGAAAATGAAAGTTTGCAGAGATTAGGCCGAGTTCTCCACATAAGCTCCGGTCGGAACATGATTCTTAGGTCGGAGAACCTTCCGCGAATCGGCGACAAGGTTGTAAACGAAAACCTCCAATCCGTTGGGATGGTTTCTGACATATTTGGACCAACATCATCTCCATACGTGGCGATAAAACCAAACGTGAAGGAGCCGCAAAATCTTGTCAACCATATTCTTTATGTTGTCCCCTCATCCTCGAAACCTAAACGGGAGAAAAGAAGATGAGTGAAGAGGAAGAAATTTCGGCTGCTGGTCCTATACCCGCACAGCCTATAAGAGTTCAGCAGTGTCCCGAATGCGGAAGCACCCGACTCATGCGAGATTACGAATGCGCTGAAATCGTATGTATGCAGTGCGGATTCGTCATCGCCACGAAGCTTACAGACAGGGGTCCAGAATGGCGCGCCTTCGATGATGAACAACGGGCCAAAAGAACCCGAGTTGGTGCCCCCCTGACGTTCACCATTCACGATAAAGGGCTTTCCACTATGATTGACTGGCATGACCGCGACATATATGGAAAAAGGCTCAGTCCAGGCCAGAAGGCTCAGATTTATAGGCTTCGGAAATGGCAAAGGCGCATACGGGTCTCGGACGCTACTGAGCGGAACCTCGCCTTCGCCCTCTCTGAAATTTCCAAGATTGCGAACGGTCTGAATCTGCCCAAGAATATCTTGGAAACTGCCTCCGTCATCTATCGGAAAGCTGTGAAAGAACGCCTTATTCGAGGCAGGTCTATCCAAGGCGTGACCGCTGCCGCAATATACGTGGCTTGCAGGCAGTGTGGACTCGCCAGAACCCTCGAAGAAATCGCCCAAGCATCGAACATTCACAAAAAAGAGGTTGGACGCAGTTATCGGTTCTTAATTAAAGAGCTCGACTACTTCATTCCACCGTTAAAGCCAAGTCAATACGTGACTAAGTTTTCGAATCAGCTCACTATGCAAGGCAAAGTTGAGGACATCGCCCACAAGATTCTCTCTACGGCAAAGGAACTGAAGTTAACGTCTGGTCGAGGTCCAACTGGCATTGCCGCAGCCGCCAGCTACATCGCGTCCGTGCTTACTGGCGAGAGGAAGACTCAGAGGGAAATCGCTGAAATTGCCCAAGTGACCGAGGTCACGATAAGGAACCGCTACAAAGAATTGGTTGAGCGACTCATGTTTGTCATCACTCTCTAATCTCCCCCCTTTCTTTGAATTTTAGTTCTAGAAAATGGAAGGTCACACGTTTAAGAGCGGTACTCTATCCATTCACAGACCCTTCTAGCAGACTCAGAGCCCAAGAAAATTTCTACAATTTTTAAGCCCACATCAATGGAGGCTGTAACACCCGCGCCAGTTACTACCTTTCCCTCAACTACCACCCGTTCTTTGACGGGAAACACGCCATACTTGGTGAGTTCGTTTATTTTGGTATGATATGTGGTTGCTCGTTTTCCCCTTAGAATTCCCGCTTCGGCTAGAATGAAAGCGCCCATGCATACGGAGCATACGGTCTTTTCAGCTTCGTACGCCTTTCGGATTCCAGCCAAAAGTGGTTCATTCTTCATGGCTTCAGATACTCCTGGACCGCCCGGCACCACAACCACATCGTATTTTGATAAATCATCCAATTCTTTATCGACGGCCAAGGTTAATCCATGAGCACACTTAATTCGTCCTGTAACCGTTCCTACCATGTATGGTCGGAAGAACGTTTTCTTAGAGAGATGTTCCGTTGTTCCGAGCACCTGCCATACACCAACGATGTCGAGTTCTTCAACCCTTGGAAACACTATGACTGCTGCCTTGTACATTTTTACGTCTCGCTCTTCATTGTTTATGATTTTGATTTTAAATTTTTTGAAAGTGCTTTCTCAACTGCATCTCGGATTATGTATTGAGATTTATGAAGTATTGCGTCGCCGATTTCAGGGTCGATGGTCATGCTTGCAAGGCATGGATAAACGTGATGCGCCTTCGCCGTTTCGTCTCGAATCCTCTGCTGGGAAGTTTCTACTCCGACAAGTTTCTCTGCTATGAACCATGTCGACCCGCACGGAGAACCACGCTTCACTTGGACACTCTCAATCTTATTGTCTTTCACTTTTATCTCGAGTTCTGGTCGCCCAAAATACTCCGCAAACATGTCTATGTATGAGTTGCCCATCTTTTCTAAAGAGCAGAAAGGCTTTGGAAACACAGATGCAACGCCCATTTCTGCCAGTTCCTTTTCTATTTGTCTTCTTAGTCCTGGCTGAATCCAGCTAGAATTGTCGATTGGCGCTATAACAGCCTTAGTCTTCGTTTTCTTGGCTATGATGGGCAAAGTGTACTGCAGGTCGGA
>CAZUFG010000062.1:0-6687 GCA_964618655.1 uncultured Candidatus Bathyarchaeia archaeon
AAGCTGAATTGTCCAAACGACCTTAAAGAACGAGTTTTAGAGGGGCTTATCAAGCAGGTTAAAGGCTTTACGATGGACACGGTTGATGGCGCAAAAATATGGTTCCCAGACAAGAGCTCCATTCTCATACGCCCTAGCGGAACCGAACCCCTCTACAGGCTTTATGCCGAAGGAAAAACAAAGAATAGAGCTAGGCAACTCATCGCGGAGTATAGAACAAGACTTAAGAGGATAGTTGATACATTGAGGGGATGATGTTTTCTTGAGTGGTGGTCTCAAAGTTTTCATCGACATTCTTACCCCAAAACAGTGCATGCTCTTTTCTAGGTTGTCTCAAAAACTGGAGAAGGAAGGGCACGAGATTCTTAGAACAACACGAGAGTACCGCGAGGTGGTTCAACTTATTCGCCTAAAGGGAATAGACGCAAAAATCGTCGGAAGGCACGGCGGAGAAACCGTAATGGGCAAACTGAAGGCAAGCATGGAGCGAATACTCCAGTTGGCTTCTTTAATTCAAGAATGGAAACCCGACGTAGCAGTTTCTTTCTCTTCTCCCGAAGCGGCTCGTGTTTCCTTTGGTCTCGCCATCCCACACGTTTGTATAAACGATTCTCCTCATGCTGAGGCGGTAGCTCGACTGACTATTCCATTTTCGGAGAGGCTTTTGACGCCGAGAATGATACCGAAAAAAGTGTGGGTTGAGTTTGGAATATCAGCCGACAGAATAGTTCAGTATAACGCGCTGGACGCTTGGGCTTGGCTGAAAGACTTCAAGCCTGACGAGAGGATTTTGGACCAGCTTGGCTTAGACAAGTCGAAGCCTATTCTAACGTTTAGGGCAGAGGAAGCCTTCGCAGCATACCTCTTGGGCAAAACCTCGGAAAAGCCCTCAATCGTTCCCATCATTGAAAAACTACTCGAGACGCGTCAGGATTTTCAGATAGTGGTTGTGCCCAGGTACGAGAAGCAGGTGGAAATGCTCCACAAAATTCTGGGAGAAAAAGTGATAGTCTGCGAGTCGGTCATTGACGGCCCAAGCCTTCTCTCGTTTACGTCAATTTTCGTCGGGGCTGGAGGAACCATGACCACCGAATCAGCGTTGCTAGGCGTACCCACATTCTCTTGCTATCCAGCCGAGCCTTACTTGATTGAAAGATATTTGATAAATAAGGGAATGGTTGTCCGCGAGACAAACCCAGAAAAAACTGCTGAGAAAGTTCTGAAAGTGTTCAATAATCTGGAAATGGTTAAGGATAAACAGCGAAAGAAGGCTGAACGATTAACAAGAAGTTTTGAGGACCCAGTTGACGTGATTGCAAGCGCTATTCAAGACGTTGGCGCACTGAATTAACGTTTAACAAAAATGCCTATTAGAGGCGATGATGGGAATAGTAGGGTTCGGTGAAGAATGTATGTTGCTTGTTCAAATTTCGGACATTCACTGCGGTCCACAGTTTTGTAGGGAAATTTTTCGAGAGGCCGTGAAAGAGATTAATGCCATGTCGCCAGACGCCGTTCTGGTGACTGGTGACTTGACGGAGAATGGCATCATGTCAGAGTTCAAGATGGCTGCCTCCGAACTGAAGAAACTGAAGGCCAGTAAAACAATTTTTGTTAGTGGGAATCATGACTATCGTTCTACGGGCTATCTTCTTTTCAGAGAGTTCTTTCCTTTTTCGCAGGTCACAGAAGTCGATGACTCAGTTTTAGCAGTTCTCAGTTCTGCGAGACCCGACAGAGACGATGGCGAAGTTGGTCATCGGCAGAACCTATGGCTGGAGAACACTCTAGCAAAGTACAAGGATAGAACGAGAATAGTTGCGATTCATCATCACGTCATTCCAGTTCCAGACACGGGAGCAGACCAGATTACTGTGATAGATGCTGGTGACGTTTTAAGAAGTCTCGTAAAATCCAACGTCAGCCTTGTCTTATGCGGGCATAGGCATAGGCCTTGGAGATGGAAAATTGAGAACATGCTTGTCGTTCATGCTGGAAGCGTATCCTGCGAGAAACTCAGGGGCTTCTTCTGCAACTCATACAACGTAATAACAGTAGAAAAGAAAAAAGTGAAGGCAAAACTCAAAATCGTGAACGGAGACTTCGTAGACTTCGCAGACGTTGTAGCCAGACGAGAAGTCCTTCAAGCCTCGGATATTTCCCAATTCAGCGACTCGTTAGCTCGCTGAAAATATGAATTGCCTTATCCAGAAATCGATTGATAAGGAGGATCAAAAGAGAATGGGCATGGTCTACGCTTGTGTGGCTCCTCATGGGTCAGAGGTCATTCCTGAACTCGCAGGCGACCAACTCGAAGCTTTTAGTAAAACACGAAATGGCATGGAAGAGTTAGGACGCCAGATGAGGGAACAGCATCCAGACGTTATTGTTCTGGCGACCCCGCACGGTTTGCGACTAACCGCAACTATCGGCGTGGTAACAGCCGAGTACACTGAAGGAAGCGTGGAAGAGAAAGGAAAAACGGTGAGAACTCGCTTTCAGTGTGACCGTCAACTAGCGCTGGAGATTCTGCGCAGAGCCAAAGAAGCAAAACTGCCAGTTGTAGGCGCTAACTACGGCACTAATGAAGGGCCAGCTTCTTGTATGCCGATGGACTGGGGCACGCTTATACCGCTCTGGTTCTTTGGAGCACAAGACCAAGAAAAGCCTCGAGTTGTGATAGTAGCGCCTTCTAGAGAAATTCCTTTGGAGCAGTTGGTCAGGTTTGGCTACGTCATCGCAGAAGCGGCAGAGGCTTCTGGCAAGAGGATAGCCTTCGTGGCGAGCGCTGACCAAGGACACGCCCATGATCCTAAGGGACCGTACGGTTTTCATCCTGCCTCCGCCAAATACGACGAACTTGTCCAGCGCGCGGTGGAAGAAGACGATTTGAAGCGGTTGCTTAGCCTTGACCCAAAATTCGTGGAAGATGCCAAGCCTGACAGCCTATGGCAGATGGCTACACTCATCGGTGTTCTTGAGCGTGTTCCGATGAAGGGAAGACTAATCTCTTATCAGGCGCCTACATACTTCGGCATGTTATGCGCAGCCTACAAGCCAATTAAGGCGACGAAACGGGCAAGATAATTACCATCTTAGTGAGGCTATATAATCGGTTCGCAATCCTCGTCATCCTTTTATCTCGATTTGCATTTTTATCATGTTCAAGAAGAGGAAACAGATGGACAGCGCAATTGAAGTCAAAGAACTCACAAAATACTACGGAAAACTGTTGGCTGTTGACCACGTAAGCTTCGAGGTTAAGAAGGGCGAAATCTTCGGACTTCTCGGACCAAACGGAGCTGGAAAAACAACCACGATTCGCATGATTTGTGGAATGCTTCAGCCAACAAGCGGAAACGCACTTGTCGACGGCTACGACGTGTCCAAACAGCCCGAAGAAGTGAAAAGAAGAATCGGTCTAGTTCCTGACATTTCTAACCTCTTCGGAGAACTCAGCGCCAGAGTGAACTTGGAATTTATGGGGAAACTCTATGGCTTGGACAAAAAAACCAGACGTGAACGCATCGACAATGTTCTTGAGCTCTTTCAGTTGAAGGACAGGCAAGGAGACATCGTTAAATATTATAGCAAGGGCATGCATCGGAGGCTTACCATAGCGGCTGCGTTGATTCATGAGCCCGACATTCTGATTATGGATGAGCCCACAACTGGCTTAGACGCCCAAACCGCGAGAATGGTGAGGGAAAAAATAATCGAACTGAACCGTGAAGGAAGAACAGTCCTTTTGACTACACATCAAATTGATGAGGCAGACCGTCTCTGCAACAGGGTGGGAATCATAGACTTAGGCAGACTCGTCGCATTGAACACTCCTGAAGAGTTAAAGGACAGCACAAAAGGTGTGCGAGCCTTAGAAATTAGAGTGTACGGCTGGGACCAGCAACATTGGGTTTCTCTTTTCCGCCAAACAGAAGGCGTAGATAACGCTGTTTTGGCAGAAGGAAAAATTAGAATCCTGTCGCAGAACCTATCTGGAATTATTCCGTTGGTTGTGAATCTTGTTGAGGAGCATAAGGGACGAATCGAAAGCATATCCATCTCACAGCCGAGTCTAGAAGACGCTTTCATCAGCCTCACAGGAAAAACCATCCGGGAGGAGCTTCCTTCCAAAACCGACTACATGAGGACGAGAATGACTAAGAGCGGTGGACTCCGATGATGAAAACTTTTAGGGATTCAGTTTGGATTTCTGAGAATGACTTGAGGCAGTCGTTTAAGTCAGTTCGACATGTGGTTTGGAGTCTTCTATTTCCCATTTTTATGATGTTAACTTTTAGCTTTCGATATGGCGAGCAGGGCATAGACCCTCAATACATGACGCAAATCCTTATTCCAGGAATAGTTGCGATGACTTCCATGTTTGGTAGCATAAACGAAACCATGAGCATAGTTTGGGACCGTTCGATGGGTTGTTTTGACAGAATTTTAGCTGCGCCAGTCTCTTCTACAGCAATTATCATTGGTAAAACGTTGTCTGGAACGGTTATGGGGTTTATAAGCGCCGTAGTGGTTTTGGGCGTTGGTGGGCTTCTCTTTAACGTCTGGCTTGGAAATATCGGTTTGGTTTTGTTGCTTCTTGTCCTTTCTTGTTTTTCTTTCACGGGTATTGGCACGATAATATCGGGTTTGGCCTCTGAGCCCCGAGAAGCCATGATGTTGTCGAATGTTCTTCGTTTTCCTATGATGATGTTGGGCGGTGTCTTCTTCCCAATTGAGGTGATGCCTGTTCCACTTCAGTGGGTGGCGAGGGCTTTTCCGCTCACGTATGCAACTGAAGCCATACGGACTGTTTCAACAGAGTTAACGACCGTTGTATTAATAGACGTGGCTGTTCTTGTCGTCTATACGTTGGCAACCATACTCATTGGCTCAAAGATTCTTCTGAAAATCGTGACCAGATAGTTGCTGCCCAAAATTTCTCTTACAGAAAATAGGCAATAACAAAATCATATTTGGCTGGATAAGACACAGGACCATTTTCGTTGCCGGCGGCGATTAAAAGCATGCCCGCATCAAAAGCGTTTCTGCAGGCTGTGCAAACATCAAGCTATTTGATGGTGAATGTTATGGTTGGGGTCTCCAAGGTTGAAAGCGTAAATGCTCCTGGCACGCTAGCGTAGAATATTCCCCTGATCAAGTATGTGCCTTTTGGCAGAGTATCGATGACTGGACTACCTTCCCAAAGGTTAACCCAGATCTATCCTTAGATTTCGCCACTGAAACAGTAAACCCTCCCTGTCCAACATCCAAATCGAAAACAGTCAAGCCTTAACCAACTCAACTTTCTGCGCAAGATTCAACTTCAGTTTAAAAAAAGCCCCTTCAAGCTCTTTAACGTTGGTTGACGATTCCATCATAAACATTAAATTTCTCTGTTAACTAAAAGATTAATTGGGGTGGTAGGAGAAAGGGGGCATATGCCAGAAAATAATCGTATGCTAATCTACGGAAGACAGATGTCCTCAGAAATACCGATACCCATTCACAATTATCTATACTTGATACAGGGAAAAAAACCTCCATACTATGATATAGTATTATACATCGTCAGCGATATGGAGAAACACCTTTCTGAAACAGAAGACCTCAAAGAGGTCCTATACTCCGTCAACCCAAAGAGGCTTCAAAGAGAAATGGAAAAGAAAGTGAAACACGAAAAACTAACAACTTTAAACATCAGCCGCACCATTCTAGCCTTTTTATATGGGAACAATATGAAAAGGGACTCAGACTTCTACGTAACAACGACTTCTGGCGGCTGCAAAAACTACCACATTAGGGTTAACACAAATATTCTTTCAACGTTTAAAGCATGTATATAACTTCAAACATAAAGATTAAGTGATATTAGAAATAGGCAAAATCGAGAAAGTGAAGACGTTAATTCCGAAAATGCGTCTGAAAGCTAGGCTCTTGCAGCCGCTTTCTCTAACGCAACAACGCCTGGCAACTGCTCTCCCATTAGAAACTCTATCAGTGCGCCTCCAGCAGTACTCACGTAGGACATCTTCCTCTGTAGTCCCAGTTCTTCTACAGCCGCTACGGTGTGTCCTCCACCGACCAAGGAAAACGCCTTTGACGAGGCTATAACTTCAAAGATTTTCTTCGTTCCCGTCACGAATTCTTTGTTTTCAAAGACCCCCATGGGTCCACTGATGACGATGGACTTGGCTCTTCGTATGGCTTCACCATATTTCTTGATAGTTTCAGCTCCAATGTCGTATATGGGATAGTTAGTCGGAAGCCTGTCAACAGGTATTTCCTTTCGTTTTCCCTCCACCTCGACGGCTAAGTCAGCAGGCACTTCCACTTTTTTAGGGTATGTGCTGATCAGTTCTTTTATGCCTGGCACTAATCCCATCAACTCCTTCTTCTCCAGAAATTCCATGTTTGACTTGCCAAGGTTGACGCCTTTAGCCGCAAGGAACAGGTGCCCTACCACTCCGCCGGTTAGGACAAAGTCTGCGATGTTGTTCTTCAGCACGTACTGAGAGATTTTTAACGAATCGTCGGCCTTGGCTCCTCCAAGGATGTAGATGCACGGTTTTTCTGGAGCCTTCAACACCTTGCCCAAAGCTTTGAGTTCCCTCTCCATTATTCGACCTGCAACACTTGGCAAAACGGCTGTGAATCCTACGATGGATACGTGGGCTCGGTGGGCGG
>CAZUFG010000063.1:0-6609 GCA_964618655.1 uncultured Candidatus Bathyarchaeia archaeon
ACCGACAGTATTGGATGATGGACGAGTTCTGCGCCACGCTAGACCGAGATACCGCGAAAATTTTGGCTTTCAACGTTCAGAGGCTGGCGAGGCAGGAAGGAAAGGCTGTAATAGCGGCTACTACACACGAAGACTTATTCGAAGACTTGAGGCCTTCGGTTTTCATTAGGAAGCGGCTAGGGCGAGAGGTTGAAGTTCAATATTTTCCAAACGAAATTAACGAAGTATGCTCTATAACCAGGCAAATACGGTTGGAGGAGGGTTCAATCGAAGACTACCATAGGCTGGCGCAGTTTCATTATCGTGAGGCTGGCGGGTTGCCGCCTCCACGCAGGGTTTTTGCCCTAAGACGAGTGGACGAGGTTATAGGTGTGATTGTATACAGTTTTTCGCCCATCGTTTGTTTTGGGAGAAAACAAGCCTTCCAGAAAAAACTAACCGTGCAGGAGTTAAACAGTCAGTTCTCCATCATCAGCCGTGTGGTGCTCCACCCAAAATACCGAACGATTGGATTGGGCGCAAAACTTGTGAAGGAGACGTTGCCACTCGCTGGGACGCCCTACATAGAAGCGGTCGCCGTCATGGCTCGTTATAATCCCTTCTTTGAAAGGGCTGGAATGAAGAAAATTGTGGAGCAAGTTCCAGACCAGTCATGCCTAGAGGCGGTGGAAAAACTGCGTCAACTGGGCTTTAATCCAGTTTTGCTTGCTTCAGAGAGGCATAATCTTCAGAGGCTGAAGGAAATGAGTCCTGAAGAGGTAAAACGGTGCAAGAAAATCTTGGCAGAGGTTCGGAGTCCACGCCTCCGAAGGGCAGCGGTTGCGGAGAGGCCATACTCTAGTGCAGAACAGTATTACTCAGCCTTAGAGAAGACTGGAGTAGAAAAGATGGCTAGAATCTTGCGTGTGCTCAGCATTCTAATGCAGACGAAGGTTTATTTGCTCTGGAAAAACCTTTCCGTGCTTCAGCGAGTTAACTGTGGTGATTCATTTTTTTAAAAAAATGTGGCTAGCCTAGAGGGGGGGTCTAGTGAGGAGTGGAATCGGGCGTTGGGATGGGTTTTGTTTTGTTGAGGAGGTTTGCGGTGAGTTCTGTTTGGTGAGGCGAAAGTCAAACTTCTTGGCGTAAAGGGTTTAGGTAACCAATATCTGTTTTCCCCAATACTCATATAATTGTTCTATGTTTCCTCTATTACTGAGGGCTTTAGAGTTGGCTAGGCGAGTTCGGAAGCCCCGACCATTCGACCGAGCCGAGTGTAAGACCTGCTCGCTTAAGGGAAGCACATACTGTTGGAGGCAGTGCCCCTACAACGCTTGGCGACAACAACAAATCGAATAAGGGCACGAGCACTACGCCTCTCTCCTTTCTGGCTCGTGGACAAGTAAAGCAACAGCAGTGAATACAGGAATGGTCAGAAATATAGCTAATAAAAAGGGAAGTGCAGGCGAAACACTCTCGTAGAGAAAGCCGCCAGCCAACACTCCTAACGCCATCAGGATATAGGTTACAAAATTTGTAAAACCGATTATTTTTCCTCGCAATTCTTTAGGAACCAGGTCGGCTCGAAGAGAATTGTAGGCTGACATCATCAACAACATGCCGGCGCCCTCAAAAATCGTCACTAGAAACAACTTCCAGAAATCGCCTGGCACAAGCAAAACCATGGAAAGCGCCAAACAAACGTTCGCCCAAAGCAATGGGGTTTTCCTGCCAAACTTGTCCACCATTTTGCCGATGGGTAATGCTACAAGAATCATTGCTATGAAGAGCACTGTCAACACCATTGACCATTGTAGCTCGCTTAGGCCAAGAACATACTTGGCATACACGCTTACGTAAGGGCGAATCATAGCTATGATGAACATCCAGACGCTGTTAGCCAAGA
Organism: uncultured Candidatus Bathyarchaeia archaeon; assembly: GCA_964618655.1. Lineage (GTDB taxonomy): Archaea > Thermoproteota > Bathyarchaeia > Bathyarchaeales > Bathyarchaeaceae > CAZUFG01. Next base: position 1,886 of record CAZUFG010000063.1, read on the forward strand.
AGAGAAAGTACATGGAACGGGGAACCTTATTCCAGATTCCGACGCTTTCCTTTAAAGAGTTGGGATAGGATTGCAAAAGCTCTTTTCGATCAATTTTGTCTGGGTTCTTGATCGTCTCGCGAAGTCTCAGCCTAAAAGCGGCAGCCACCATAAACAGCCCAACAGCAAGGAAGTATCCCACTCTCATACCCGTGACTAGGCCAAAGTTGAGAAACAATACCCCAGCTACTATGGGTCCTGGAGTGGTTGATACATACATTATGAGGTTTATGATTGAGAAGCCCATCCCCCGTCTTTTGGAAGGCAACGAGTCCGCTACCATCGCCATCAAGGCTGGCTGATATATTAGGCATATGTTAAGAACCATAGAGCCTAAAAGAACTATAGGCCAAGTCGGAGCCAAAGCATAGAAGATATAGGCGAGTCCAACCCCAAAGGTCATGGTGGAAACCAGCCACCTTCTTCCGTATTTGTCAGCCATGTATCCGCCTGGAAACTGAACAGATGCCAACGCCATCGATGAAGCAAAACCGATAATGCCAATGATCGCTGCACTGCCTCCTAACGCTATAACATAATAGGAGTAATAGGGTTCGGGGATTTCCATCCCGAAGTCCATGAAGATCCAGCTCACCACTAGAATCAGAAAGTTTCCTTGCAAGAACGAGAACTCATCTTTTAGTTTGGCTACGATTGGCAACTCGAATCTCCACTGTATCGAGCAATGGGTAGTTTGTCTTACATAACAAAGTCGAATATTTAACTGTTCCAAGAAATGCAAGCTAGGTCATGTTTCGTGTAAAAATGCGCCACGCACACCGCTCTTTAATCTTCCCTAGACACGCGCACACGCTCCTAGACCATCCCATACATGATCCAAATAGGATCCAAATAGAAGAAAAAAGTAAAAGCACGAACTTGGAATCTGAACCCTATTCATAATCTTTTTCTTTATAATAGCTGAGTCCCGCTGTTACGCCCGTTGATATGGCAAACCATATTATGGTCACCGTGATGTCTCCTTGACTGATGATGTAGGCTAACCCAACCGATACGCCATGGATTATGGCGAGGACAGCGGAAAGTTTTGGCTTAAACTGGAATCCCACGCGGTTTTCACCTCCGTTCAGTTAGTTTCTCCCTTTCTGAGAGTTCCCAACCAATTTTGGTTAACATCTTGCGCACTTCCTCCGCCCTAATAGCGCCCAACTCAAACGCTCTCAACAGGTCTTGGATCGAAAGCTCGGGTTTTTCAGGTAAGCCCCAGTTTAGGCGACAATTAGCCTCTGCAGGGTCTAAGCCCGCCTGCCTGATCATTAACGCGAAAACTTCGCGTTCTACAACTCGCTTAACGAAACGTTGTAGAGCCATTACCTTGCGTTCCGCCACTTCTATCGCCGCCTTTGCTGAGGCTTCCGTGAAGCCTGGGGTGGTGAAGAGCTTGGGCAGGGGCGTCTGCAACCCCAGAATAAACTGATTCCAGATGTGCTCCACGTAGGCTTCAAACCTTGACCGCGGATCAACCGAGATGACTTCCACCTCGGCTGGAACGTTAACGACGAATCTGGCGCCTTCGCGGGGCATAGTTCTTAACAAAGACGCATATTGTGAAGCCTTGTCGTCGGTTATACCTGGAAACTTCCAGAGCTCGGTTGGCCCCGCATACTTCTTGACAATTTCAGTCATTCCCTTCTCAATTCCCGATTTCATGGCCACGTAAGAAGGTCGAGTTTCGTTGTCACCAAGTCTCATAGTTTCTGTTAGGCTTCGGAGTATGCCTGTTCCAAACGCTTCGCCGTTGGCTGGGTTCCAGCGAAAATGGATAATGCGTTTAGGGTCAAGCGTGCCTCCTCCATAGCGAATCGCTTGCTTGTAGCCTTGAACCGTGCCGTATTGGTTTCGCATAATTTTTTCAACACTGGTTATGGGCAAGACGCTTAGGCTTTCTAGACGCTCGGGCTCGATTTTTTCCCAAAAACTGTTTCCGAAGGCAACTATTTCTCGGGCTGTTTGCATCAGAAACCCGTCGAGATTCACGGACTCGTTAAACTCGTCCACAACTGTCTTCGCTTTCGGCTCCTTGGCGGTTGTGTAGAAGCCCATGCCCACAGCTTGGTCGGCTAAGAAGTCAACAGCAGCCTTCGCGGCTGGGTCACGCAAATAAACGTCCATGAGAGTTTCAAACGAGACGGGCGGAGTCTCGCCAGAGACAGTTCGCCAAGCTGGAAGCAAAACCCCACGCTTCTCCGCTTCCCTAAACCTTCCATACCAGTCCCTGACCTTCCCCAAAACCCGACTCAAGCCCTTTCAACCAAACAATTCTGAGGCTGGCGGTTCTTTTAAGTCAAAATTAGCGTCTAAACCAATCTGACCTTTTTTCTACGATTGGCGAGAAGTTAGGACAGTGACGGTGCATCTTATCTCCAAAGGAAATATAGATACAATTATATAGTTTTGGGCAAAAGTATTACAAGGCAAAAACCGGGAGAAAGGGAGATGGGAAGATTGTGGTTTCCGGACGGCGTTCCGGTTTTTGGTAGAGGAGTGGCTTAAGAACAAATTTATGGGTGTGAGAAAATGTTTGGTTGGTTGCCACGTTTAATAACCCTTCTCATCGTCATCACGGTCATAGTTCCATTCAGCACCATGATATTAGGTTTATTACAGTGGTACCTTTGTTTCCTTCCTCTTGCAGTTGCATTAGCTTTATGCTGGCTCTATGAAGTAAAGAGGCAGAAAGAACGAGAAACAAAACTCTCTCCCGAGGTCACCAGCGAAGAAAGAAGAAACAGAGCCTTAGATGAATGGATCTCTCTTAACAAAAAGGAAAGTAGGGAAGAAACAGAGAAGACAAAATGAAGCCTTAATGGAGAAGAGAAGTTAAGTCGAAAGGATGCAGAGAAGCTCCAATAGGGCCGATAAATTGGAAGTGAGCTTGTAGCGTATGTGGAACCATATATGAAACAAGCTCCGACGCAGAAGTTTGCTGTGGTAGCAAGATTTTCTTCCCAAGCATCTCACTTTTCGCTAATCCAACGTACATTCCTCAACATTTTAAACATTTCAACGAGAGCACGCCCTTTAGAGGTGAGACGATAATATTTAGCTGGCAAGAAACCTTCTTCTTCAACATGGTCAATCTCTATGAGGCCAATACTCACGCAGTAGCGTAAGTATCTGTACACCTTTTTGAGGTCAAAATGTAAGCTGCTGTGATAAATTTGGTAAACATTCTTTGCATCCTTCCGAAATAGACTAAGGAACCTGATGACCTCTAAGAAATCACAGCGTCCAAAGCCCTTCAGCGGTCCCCTATGCAATAGTTTTCAACTCAACTTCTATTCGCCGTTTTTTCCATCTTGTTAAAAACAACCCAAAGCAAAATTATCAGTTTTTGACAACTTCACGCCATCAAAAGCCTATACCAAACGTTTGTTCCTCAAGAAAAGCCCATAGCTAAAAACCCTTCTTCAGACAGATATTAATATCAAAAATACATTTTCATGCCAAAACAGGAACCAACTGCCAGCGTCTTACACAGATTTTGCCGAACAGAAACAGGCTTTTTTCTTGCTCACGAAGCACTTTTGCGCTTAGAATTTTCACGCCTAAACGTAAGTGTAATTGTTAGCCTGCCAGAGTTGCTTTGAACGTCAACATCTAAGCCTTTGTCTAAGAAAGGTTGGAGGGCTTCATGAAATTCTTTAGGAATGTTTAAGGAGTAAACCATATACTCATACTGTGACTTGCCATAGTAACGCTTCTTCACCAACCGCCTTTGTATCCGAACCATCACCAACCCTAACGCCTTCAGTCTTCCATTCAAAGTTAAAAAATTCTGCGAAGAAACAAACTTCAAGTTCTGGGAGAGAGTAGAGTGAAACTAAAACCTTTAACCATCCCAAAGTTAAAACTGAACAGCAAAGGGTTGACAAAATGAGAGAGGCTACGATTAAGAAGTGGCTGGACAACATCCTCGAAGCATGGAAAGACTATGAAGAACTCGAAGCTGAGGAAAGGCCTAACGAGACTGTTAAACAAATCTGCAAATTGTATTCCAAGGGCGAACTTGCCAGAGCTTTACTAATTCTAAAGCCTATTGAAAAGCCTGAAAAATAGTGCTTCATGCTTAGTTCTAAAGCCAAGCATAGCCTCTACGACAATTTCTTCTTTTAAGAATCCTCCGCCCCTCTAGGATTTCGGTGAAAACTCTCTGAAACGTCTCATCAGTGAAAAGCCAGAAACTCTTCGCCCCCACGAAGTAACTAGAATTCTAAAAATCTTGAAGACAATAGCCAAAGAACCGAAAAACACGCTAACCATCTACCGCGAGTTAAGAGACAACGTTGGCTTCAAGAATCATCACGGGTTTTACAGGCAACTACGCTTCTGCATACGGCACGGCCTCGTGGAGTTAGAAGACGTGAGTAAGAAGTGGGGAATTCCAACGAAGACGTATCGCCTAACAGAGAAGGGGAAAAGTCTTCTACAGTTGTTAGGAAATGAAGAAAAATTCTTGTAACACTATTCTTTTAAACAGAGCACGCGCACCGGATTAAGCTTTGAGGGCAGCCAAAAAGTTTTGAATGGCACAAGTAACGAGAATGGAGCTTCTAGCCTTAATATTAAGTGAAGTAAACTATTCATTAGAGGAGTTGCTGATGAAAAAAGAGGACAGAAGCAGACGCAACATTTCCACGGTAACATGGAATGTTTATCTGTAT
>CAZUFG010000064.1:0-6401 GCA_964618655.1 uncultured Candidatus Bathyarchaeia archaeon
GTGCGCCTCTAAACTTCTAAGCATGAGCTAGCCTGTTTAAAAACATTTTTCATAAACTCTATTTTTGCATAATTCTTTTGTTTACATACGCGTACTAGTTACGTCACAGTGTTAAAAAGATGAACGGCAAAACGTGGAGCAATGAACAATGACTTGGAGATCCATCAAAGCGAGAACTTTTCTTGGTCTCGGCTCATTTCAGTGGCTGAGTTTCTTGAGGAGAGGCGTTTTCTACTCTTTCATGTATACTTACCTCTTCGATCTCATGGGCAACGTAACGATTACAACTCTGTTGGGAACGCTTGACATGATTGCTTCTTCGCTGGGGCAGAACCTGTTGTGGGGTCGAATCTCTGACAGATATAGACTGAGGACTAAGCTCATAATCATGGGAGAGGTCATCGCTGGATTCGCCTACATAGTAGTGTTTTTAACCCACACGTTCCTGTTAAGGGTAGGAAGCAACTTTCTCGCTGGATTGTCCATAATTGTCGGGCTTTCCGTCCTAGAATTTTTTTGGTCCATGTCTGACGTGGGTTGGGCAACAATCCTTACAGACGTAACAACTCCTGAAATTAGGGGCGGCTTCGTTGGAACGCTGAACTTTCTGGCAACTTTTGGTCGGATGATTGGAATAATTGCAGCTGGCTTCCTCTATGAAGGAGGCAGAGGCTTCCGAGAGGGAACGATCTTCTACATCGTCACTGCTATGCTGTTTACTGGGGCTGCTATAGTGTGGTTTGCATCTAGGTCTGTGAGACCAGCAACAACTGCGTTAACTGAGTCGTCGAAAGCTATTACAGAAGTGGAAGGAACTTACGATGCTGATAGACGGGTCTTCAAATGGTTTCTTGTATCGCTAGTAATCGTTGTCTTGGGCTCTGCATCGGTTAATCAGGTGTTTTTGCTTTTTCTGCAGCTTCCAGAAGGCTTGAATGCAAGTGATTTAGGAGTGAGTATAGTGCTTTCAGCGTGGACAATAGGGGGAATGGCCATAAGCGTTCTGTCAGGACTGTTGGCAGATAGGGTTGGGAGAGGCAAGGTTATCCTCTCAGGGTTTTTGGTAGCGGCTGTAACTCCGCTTTTCTATGGAATTGTGCCAGATGTGGGGCTCATGGCTTTTATATACGGAATTAATGGGGTATCAATGATGGCTATACAAACCGCTGGATTCACCTTTGCGGGAGACGTCATCCCTGAACATCGAAGAGGACGGTTGTTCAGTCGGTATAATGCAGTGATGGCGTTGAGTTGGGGACCTGCGGGGCTCTTAATCGGTGGACCGTTGGCAGACGTGCAAACGCGGATTTTGGGAGTCCCCAGATATCTGGCTTATGTGAACGTTTTCATAGTTTCCTCGATTCTTGTCTGCCTAGGAACAATTGTTTTTCTGTTAAAAGTTAAGAAATAGAGGACGAGGCTCGGCTTATTCGCTTATTTTTTCGAACATGTCTTTACCTACACCGCACATTGGGCACATCCATTCATCGGGTAAGTCTTCAAAGGCTGTTCCTGGCGGAACACCTCCAACGGAGTCTCCTTTTTCAGGGTCGTAAACGTAGCCGCATACGGTACATCTCCACTTATCCATCAATTATCGGCCTCCTCGCCTACTTTCTCCTCCATCAGCATCAGGTTAGAAGCCGAATAGAAGCCTTCTATTTAATTAACGTTTTCTGCTTCAGCTTTAGTCTACTATTTCTTTCGCCCTGCCACTCCCACAACAACTATCAATAAAAAGACGATGAAAACAAATAAAACCAGCATGTAGAACTCGCTTTCCGGAAGCCCGAAAATAGTTTTTATCACCTTATACGTGACGGCGGTAGACTCTGCTCTGTTCCCCATCTTGTCTTTTGCTTGGACACAAAATGATATTTCGCTTCCTGCGCCTTGTTTGGGTATTGTTCCTGCATACGTCATGTTTCCAATGAAGCTCATGGAAATGTTGTTTTGAGCGCCCCCACTAACTGAGTATATTAGGTTAACTTCCATGATGTCTGACTGGTTGTGTGTAATAGAGGCAGTGATAGAAACGTTATCTTGTGGCGTTGGGTGAATCGGTGAGTATCTGATGTTGCTTACTGTTATGACGGTGGGCATCACGTGTTGTATAGGGTAAACGTCGAAGTTGCCGTCCTGGTAATCCGGTGGGGTCCACCCTAATGGGTTATTGTGCCCTGTGGATTCAACCCATATCCATCCATAACCCCTGCCGTCAAGTATGTCCCAGTAAATGTTCGCGTTAGGATAGTCGGGAAACCATATGAGCAACGCCACATGCCCAGGCATAGCCGCTATAGTAACGTCAAATCCTGCGCCTAAGTAAAGGGCTCCACAAAGAAAAGCAAGGTCTTCACAGTCTCCTCTGGCAACAGTGCCAGCATCACGGGCTTGTCTAATCATGTACGCCATCTCGTCAGGGTTCCAAGCCCACTCCACTTGGGCTACCCCATCTCTGGTCACGTAGTCTTTGTCATAACCGTATTCAGTCCACTTCTGAACATAGGAAAGTATCGCCTCGGCACGTTGCACCCTGTTCGGATAGTCTCGTTGGAAGTCTTCTCCCCAACTGTAGGCCAAATCAGTGTAGTTGCCTAAGCTTTCATACTCTAGGTTTGGCAGATATCCGTCAGTGCCGTACCAAGCGTTTCTGTTTATGCCCCAAGGCTTGTCGTGCCACGCTCCATTTCTGTATTCGAATTCAGGCGGCCATTTGTTTCCGCTCGGATACGCAAAAATGCCGACTACAGATGAAGCAAGACCAAGCAACACTAAGACGAGGAAATTTTTCTTCATCGTTGCAACCCGTTACGTGTGTTACAGGGGTATGGACAAACTTGCATGAATAATTAGTCCCATGTAAACCTCGTAACAAAACAGAAAAGCACCGATAGCCGTCGGCGACTTATTAACATCGTCAAGGTCTATTCCGAACGGTGTCACCCTTGCAAAGACCAGATATAAAAGCCAACCGAACAAAAGACTAATTGCCACACTTAAAAGAACAACAAAGAGCCTTTCAAAATTAATAAAGGAAGTGATAGTGATTTCTTGGCCAAAGGCGATGGGATTCAGAACAGACGCGTGTATGACGAGCCCCGCAAACACTAGGAAACCGCCAACAAAAAGAGCGGTCGCTTCAGGTTTCCCTTTTATAATCTTAAACTCACGTATTCCCGCCGTAATCTTGTCAAGTACGGCTATTCCTCCAAGCCCAATCAACAAACATATAACGCTTGAGATAAATGTTCTAAAAAACCAGAAAAGCACTCCAACAATTACGGAACTCGGAACAGGCATTCTAATCCCTCAAGCTTATCCAATAATAATAGTTAAAATACTCTGATCCGCACATAAATTTTGGCTTAATAATAAGAGAAAACGTCGGAGAAAATCTCCAAGTGCAGCGACGTACACTGATTCTGGCCGGCGGTGGAGGACACACCGGATACGCGTATGCGTTAGCTCAGGCACTACACGGAAAAGCGCCTCTATCTTTTCTTGTGCCAGAAGGAGACCTCTTGAGTGCCAAGAAGTTGCGAAGATTTGGCAAGGTCGAGTTTCTGATCAAGCCTCGTGGCCCGAAAACCTCAATGCCTAAGTTTGCAGCTCGCCTGGCTAAAGCCTTCATAGATTCTGTGGCGCGAGTTTCAGGCAAATTCGAAGTAGTAGTGAGTAGCGGCAGCAACTTCTGTATTCCTCCAGCCTTTATAGCTTGGATGAAGGCAAGTAGTTTGGTTAACATCGAGAGTTCTGTTCGTTTTTCTAGGGCTTCTATGACTGCCCGTTTGCTTCAGCCCTTTTCCGCCATAACCGCACTGCAATGGGAGGAACAAAAGAGGCTACTAAACGGTGTGGTTGTCGGGCCTTTCATTCCCAAGCCAGAAGTTAAGCCTTGGAATGGAGGCTACATTTTAGTTACGGGAGGTACTTACGGACATAGGCTGTTGTTTGACACGATAGCGGAGAGCAAACTAGAAAATGTGGTCCTACAAACTGGAAGAGTTGACCCTGCACCATACGTTAGGAAGCATCCAGAATGGAAGGTAATCACCCTCACGGACAGGTTTCACGAATTACTAGCTGGCGCGGACCTCGTAGTCACACATTTCGGCTCCACCGTCTTGGAAGCGGTAGTTTACAGAAAACCCCTCGTGTTAGTTCCAAATCCAGAATGGACACGAACGGCTGGAATGGAAGACGCCCAATACCTAGCCAAAAAAGTGAACGCAGTCATGATTTCAGAAATATGTTTACCAACCATCATAGAGGCGATGGATGAGGCGAGAAAAAGGAAGATTCCAACTCTGCCCAACGGAGCGGAAAAACTCGCAGACATGATAATTAAGTTATAAGCTGGCTTAGTGCGTAATCAAACAACTCAGACACGCCTTGAGACACCTTTCGTTTTGGCACATAGCCTATCCTTTCATACGCTCTTCTGTAGTCATAGCTGAATGATGGTGTATAAACCTCGTCAGGCTCTAGCGGAATGAAAACTTTCGAGACTCTTTTGCCCAGTCTCTGCTCAGCCTCTCGGATTACGGTCTCAGCTATTTCGTTAACGGTTAGGGCTTCTCCTCCTATGTTGAAAGTTTCGCCCGCCACGGCTTGTTTTTGAGCCTTTATACATCGGACGACTGCATCTATCACGTCGTGTACGTGTACAAAGTCTCGTTGCTGTTTTCCGTCAGCCCGAACCGTAAGGGGTTCATTGTTTACGACTTGCCAAACAAATTTAGGAATGACCAAGTTTAACCGTGTGTAGGCGCTTAAGCCATAGACATTAGACAGCCGAACTATAGTTGTGGCCAACCCATGAGTCACGTGCGAGGCATTTATCAGTTGTTCCGCAGCCACCTTGGTGACTCCATAAAGGTTGACGGGTTTTAGAGGATGCGTTTCGGCAACTGGTTGCTGTTGAGGTATCCCGTAAACGGCAGCAGAAGAAGTGAAAATGAACCTTTCAACATTCTGAGTAACAGCCTCTTCTAAAAGCAGATGGGTGCCATAAACATTGGTGTCTACAGCTTTTTTGGGATGCTTTCTGCACAGTTCTAATCCGGGCATAGCAGCCATGTGTACGACAACAGCAGTATCCTTAGTTATAGCCTTTCTCAGGTCAGATTTATTCCTCACGTCGCCTACGAGGAGACGGTACCGTTTGTCCTTTTTGAGGTGGTTAACATAGCGGTAGTCTCCTGTTAACAAATTGTCTAGAGATGTTATGGTGGCCTCTGGAAGTTCTTTGCCCAGCCTTAGGAGAAGACCGCTTCCGATGTAGCCTGCTCCGCCAGTTACTAAGACATTCATTCGTAATCACTGCTCATTTTAGGAATCAAATAGTTTTGCTTCTGCTTTTAACGCTTATTAGAGCGCTCATTATCCTTAACTAGAAGATTAAGTCCCGCAGAACATAGAAAAACTGTTTCACGTGTCTAGTTCTCATTTTTCTCTTTTCCTTGACCCTCAGTCTCACTTTTATGGGGATTTCTGTTATTCTGGCTCCATGCTTATGGGCTTCCAGGACAAAGGTTCCGCAGAGACAGGCTCCGTGTAGTCTCATTTTCTTGGCTAAATCGGCTTTTAAGGCTCTGAATCCAGTTCCAGAGTCTGAGCATTTTACACGTAAACTAGCCATTGAGTTGATTATTCTCTCGGAGCGGTGAGGAATCATTTCTCTCACGCCAAGCGTTAGGTCGGCTTTCGCCTCGATGATGGGTTTTACCAGTCTCGGTATGTCAGAAGGGTTGTGTTGACCATCCGCATCTATGGTTACAATGATGTCGCCGTAGGTTGCTTCAAACCCGCTTTTTGTAGCCTTAGTCACACCCAAATTAGTTCCATGACAAACTACGACTGCCCCACTATTCTTGGCGGTTTCAGCCGTTTCGTCAGTGCTACCGTCGTCTACAACAATTATCTCGTCACAAAACTGTTGGCATTCGGTGACTACTTTACCTATCGATAAAGCCTCGTTGTAGGCAGGAATTACCACAGAGATTTTGGGCTTAGTCATAGTATCCCAAGATAAAACCATCGTCCTTACGAGTTTTTTATTATTTCCTTATTTTTCAGTTACCATCAGAGTTAAGGTTGCCTATGCAGAAAATGGTAGCCCGGGGGAGATTCGAACTCCCGTCGGCGGGTCCAAAGCCCGCTATGCTTGTCCACTACACTCGGCGGAGTAGCGTGTGGCTATTCTCCTCCACCGGGCTTACTGCCTAAGTTGCGGTTCCGGGCTATGTTCGCATTTTGTTATTGTTTTTCTCGTGGGTATTAACCTTAGCGTTGACTGAGTGTGTTTGAGTTCTATATTTTTGCTACAGAAAAGCTTATAGCGTAGCCGCGCTTGGTGTTGGCAACTTCATGCGTGTGGAATGATGCCATGCAGATAA
>CAZUFG010000065.1:0-6286 GCA_964618655.1 uncultured Candidatus Bathyarchaeia archaeon
AAGACTCCAGTTCTGCCAACTTCGTCTCGGCGTAGTAAGGCGTGGACACGGTCTAACACGGTTTCTAGAGACACGCCTAACAGGCTGGCAACCATATCTTCACGACCCACGATGCCACTTTCTACGTGTCCTTCTTGTGTGGGTTCGATCAGCATGAGACGCTTGTCCACGCCTGGAATTCGCACCTCGTTTTTTAGTGTAGATAGGGATGCCTCACCTCCAAATCTGTAAAAGTCTCGTTCGGTTGGGCGAAGTTTCACGAGCGGAAAGGAGACGAGTCGTTGTTTGTCAATTTCGATGTATCCCTTCAACGCGTAGATGGGTGTGGCTTGCACGATGAAGCGGCGACTGATGGAAACTCCTGCACGTTCTAGAGTGGTTTCTATCAGGAACGAGGACGGTGGCTCTGGCAAGAACACGTCAATGTCGCTTTTTTCTGAGACATCGCCCCTTGCGATGCTTCCATGCGTAACAGAGTATAAGTTAGCCCGATCTAGAATCTCCATCAACTGAACCGCCTTAGACCGCAGGTCTTTAAGAATCTGCCAGCGTCGCTTATCATAAACAACTCGTATTTGTTCGGCACGTTTCACGGGTTTTTTAGCCATCTTCTTCACCTATCCAACTGAAGCGAGGCTTCCAGCCAGTCCAGATATGATGGCAAACCCCTTGTTATCGGAATCGCAATGATTTCTGGCACCTCATAACTGTGCATTTCTTTAACCCTTTCACAGAGCCTTTCAAAGAATTTTTCGTGCGACTTCATGAAAACCAAAAACTCATTCGCTCGGTCAATTTTTTCTTTCCACCAGAAAAGAGAATAAACTGGACCAGTGATGTTGGCACAGGCGATTAATCTTTCGTGGAGGAGACTGTGAACGATTTTCTCTGCTTCTTCCTTGTTTGGAACGGTCATGACAACGAGGGTATAAGGCAACATGTTTTCTTCCTCACAAAAACTATAACAAAGCGTTATTTAGTTAATTCCCCTCGAAGGAAACTAAGTCAAATGTCCACCTGTACGCTGTGTAAACGGAAACCCGCGGTTTTCATGCGCCCATACTCAGGAGAGAAGCTGTGTAGAAAATGTTTCTGCAAATCAATCGAAGACAAGGTAAGGGCAACAATCGCCAAATATGAAATGCTTGAACCAGACGACAAAATCATGGTGGCTGTTTCTGGCGGAAAGGACAGCGTCAGCCTCCTCCACATACTAACCAAAATTGAAGAAGCCTTTCCAGAGGCGTCGATCTGCGCCGTTACCGTTGATGAGGGGATTAAGGGTTATCGAGACGAGGCGTTGAAGGTTGCTGCAAAAAACTGCCAAAAACTGGGCATAAAACACATGGTGGTTTCTTTTAAAGAAATGTACGGGCACGAATTGGACGAAATTGTGGGCATGCTTAAAGGAAGAAAGGAGGCGGGACTAACGCCATGCTCCTACTGCGGGGTCCTGAGAAGGCGTGCTTTGAACACTGCCGCCAGAAAGGCAGGAGTGGACAAGTTAGCTACAGCGCATAATCTGGACGACGAAACCCAAACGATGCTCCTTAACATTGTTCACGGTGACGCCCTGCGGATAGCCCGTGTCAAACCCGTCCAGACAGAGACTCATCTGAAGCTCATACAACGCATAAAGCCCATGTGCGAAGTGCCCGAAAAAGAAATCGCCTTTTATGCCCACCTCAAAAAAATCAAGTTTCAAGGTGTGCCCTGCCCATATGCCAGAACCGCCCTAAGAAGTGACATACGGACTATGCTGAACCGAATGGAAGAAAAACACGCTGGGATGAAGTTCACCATTTTTAGGTCGGTAGAAAAGATTAGGCCAGCGCTTGAGGCGGTGGCAGAGAAGGAGAAACTGCGAGACTGTAAGAAATGTGGAGAGCCGACGACTGGGGAGATTTGTAAGTCATGTCAAATGTTAGAGGATTTGCGTATTCTCTAGAAGGCGGCGGGTCACAGAGGCTGGACGCCCAGTTTTCACCAAGCCCAACAGCCCCTAAACTCATACCCGCACCCCCCTGAGCGCCAAACGCCCAAGCTTAGGTTGCTCCCTCCCGGGCCTGGCCGGGTTTGCTTGGCAAACATGAATGACGGCTTCCCTACGAAAGCCGTCTCACGACCGCCAGCCCCAGGGGACGGGTACTCATGGCAAGAGAGCTGAAGGAGCCTGATGATCTTTGACGCCTCACCCCAGCTTTCGGCCCGTCGTGTAGAGGGTTTACGGTCGAAGCCCGAGGGCTTCTCAAGGGACCCCTATCCCCCCGCCTAAGACTCGCCGCCAAAAGAAAAGATGCCGTTCCGAGGGTATAAAAGTTTATCAGCCCTGCCAGAGGCATGAATTCAGTCTTCTTAGAAAGAGATTCTTAGACACGCGCACACGCCCCTAGACCATCCCATACATGATCCAATTAGGATCCAACTAGGCTCCAAATATGAGAAGAAAACTTTCTCGCCATCAAGAACGTATGGATACAGGAAGGTCACAAGAGGGCGTCAAAAGCATAGAATTCTCAGAGGGCGCGGGTTGCGGAATTCGGACCCAGGCGGCTCAAACGGTCGACGACTTACAAACTTATAAGTGTAACACTGACAATTATGAAAAGAAGCGACTTCTAGGGTGTTGTTTCAATGTCTTCGATTGCCACCGCTAAATCTAAAAACAAGAAGGCAATAAAACTCACAACGGAACGCTGGTTTCACATCACTGAATCCCATGACTATATGGCGGGCTACTTCCATGAAGTACTTGAAACTATAATTGATCCCGACTATGTCGTCTCTGGGAGAAAAGAAGAGCTTTTAGCCGTCAAGTTCTACGAAAAGACTCACATTAGTTCTAAACACCTTATCGTCGTTTACACAGAAAGGAATAAAGAGGGGTTTGTAATCACAGCATTTATGACCTCGAAAATAGATGCCATATTAAAGAGGCGAAGGGTCCTTTGGCGAAGACGATAAACATTCAAAAAATTTCTAAGATAGTCCCACATATTCTCTCCATGCCATCTAAAGCGATGTGGATAGACTACGACGAAGAAGCCGATGTGCTCTACATCAACTTTGAAAAGCCTCAGAAAGCAACAGACAGCAAAATGGTCAACGACATGATAGTACACTACCGAGAGGAAGAAGTAGTAGGAGTAACAGTGCTTCATGCGAGCAACTATTTGAAAACCTAATTGTAAAAAGCGCACATCATCCTTACATTTTGTTAATGGATCCACATCATAAAATGAAAACTAGTCAGTGGCACGGGTGCGGGATTTGAACCCCCTAGCCCAACCGGACTAGGGCATGGGCGTTAAAGTTTTGCGCCATAAGGACATGAAGAGTCTGGACCCAACCAGTCGCCGAAGTTGTAGTATACAGTATAGCGGCATCCACCCAAACTCCATTGTATGTGCAGAGTTCAATGTGAACCTAAGAGAACAGGTGTTCACAAAGAAGTGATTGTTCAGAGGATTTGTAGAGTTTGTAGAGACGAGAAACAAGTAAGAGAACGAGAGGTCAGGTTCGAAAGGGTGCTGAAAAACCGCATTTCTGTATAGGTATCTTACTTATTCGAAAAAACTTACTTTGAACGAAAGCGTTAACAAGTAAATAGAATAATAGAAAAACTCAAATTTACTAACTTCATTGATAACAATCTATGTCCGTTGTTTTGCCCTCTCAAAAAAGTGCAGGCTACAGATTCAAATCCCGCGATTGTCCTTGGGAGAAAGGCAAGATAGAGGATTGTCCTGCATTTCTTGAACCCAAGCACGCAAAAGACTTCAAGTGTAAATATGTGAAGGAATGCATAGAGGACATCCGTAAAATAGTAGGAGAAGCGTCAGGACTGATCTGACCCAGATTCGTTCTCTTAGCGAGTGTTGGCTCTATGTACTATCTCGTTGAGTTTTTCGAGATGCGTTAATGCTTCACGCCCGTCATCAGTCAAATAGTAAAAAATCTTCACTGGCTTGCCTGTTTCATTTTCCACTCTTTTCTTAATGAGCTTAGAATTTTCAAGACTTCTTAGTCGATAAGACAGTGCAGCTGCATTTTTTAATGGTGGATTCTTTTCTTTTTTGAGCCCATTCATTAATTCACTGAACCTCATCTCGCCGTTTCTGGCCATCAGATTTAGTGTTTCAATAATTCCATCTAAGTGAAGGACATTCCGCTCCGGAAAGCCCACAACACTCACCAAGCATCTATTTTTTACCCCTCTTTAGTACTCAATTCATTTATAAAGTTTGTGCTTTGTGCTGCTTTTCCTATTTAGTTGGAAAACAAATAATAAGTAGGAAAGCTAATAAGTAAGTCTTCCATATTATATTCTTCTATTAGATGGCTTACAGAAATATATTCTATAAGAGATTTATAGAAATGCACACATACGGAGAAGCCAAGCTTTGAAGACTGCGGGCAAAAGAGTGTGGTTCCGTAGAATGGAGAAGCTCAACGTTATACTATCGATTATCACAGCAATAATTGAGATTGGCATCTTTCTGTCCTACATAAAAAACGCAATAAGCATCGAAATTGCAACGTTGTCCGGCTTAGCTGTTACTGTGGTTTTCTTTGGTCAAGATTCTTGGCGAAATAGAAAGTCTCTGAAAGACGAGAGATTACAGGAACGTCTGTATAAGGATTTTCCCGCAGTTGTAGCGTTTCTAAAAGCATGGCAGTCGTTGCCAACAGAGTTTAAAGTGGATACACAGACCTTATACGATGAAATTATCGTCACATGTGACGTTGATGGATCAGATGCGACATACACCAAGCAGGCCAAAGGACGAAATGTATCAAATATAGATTTGACAAAGATGTTTTTCGTGGTTTGTGGAGAAACTAGTGTTGAGAATGAGAGGCTTAAACCTAAGGTGTTTCGTAACTTGGAAGGAAAAGAAAAAGAAGATCTTGCACCTTCTGTGCCTTGGTCCACATCGACTGTTAAAGTAATAGGTGTAGAATTTAACCCTCCAATAGTGCCTAGGATAGGTGAAGTTGATGTCACTTTTTCGGCAAAATGGTTAGGTGCTTTTGTTTCCAAATATGGCTATGTATTTGTAAATTTATCTCATTGTGTGAGAGGTATAAAGAAATTGACAATCAATGTTAGATTCAAAGAAAAGGTAAAAAGATGCAGCGTTTGGACATGGGACTTAAAAAAGCACGAGTTGAACGAACTTGAAAAACTTAAGAAACCAAAGCCGCATAATAATACATATACTATTAAATGGCAACGAGCGAAACCTGAAACTAACAAGATATACATTCTCAGATATTATCGACCAAGCGTATAATTGAATTAACTTTTTCTTTCGAATTTCTCTTATATAAATAACTATATTGTTATATAGAGAGATCTTGAAAAGAAAAAACCGAAACTCTCAGGGTGAAGCTAAATGTTCTTAGATTTTCTACGCAACCAGATTCAGAATGTGCCAGGAAGAGTCAATTTCGCTAGAATTGCGGAAGAGGCTGTCAGAGAACGTTAGAGTTTTGCGCCGTAAGGGCATGAGGAGTCTGGACCCAGCCAGTCGCCGAAGTTGTAGTATGCAGTGTAGCGGCATCCCCCGCAAATTCCATTATATCTGCATTGTCCGCATGAGCCTGTCAGTTTCCCCCTGTCTCGAATGCGGTTCAAGACCCCACTGTGAATCCATATTTCTTCTAAGTCTTGTTCCAGAAGGTTTCCAAGCTTTATCGGCGCAGGCACGCACGGTAGGACGTCGCCTTGGGCTGAGAGCCCACAGTACGTTAGCCCAGCGGAGCATCCCCCAAAACTGGTTGCGAAGCCTCTAACGATCTTGGAGAGTTCTCCGCCGAATCTTGTTCGGAACATTTTGTCGTAGCCAGACAAGACTTCGCTGACGTTGAAAACCTGTCCGTTTGAGCGTTCGTAGCCCACACGGGCGAAATACGTCATTCCACGCGTGTAGCACTGGATTCCTTCACCTTCTATGACGCTTTTATGGAATCGACCACAAAGACACTCGAGCACCTCTGCCTTCTCTCTAGGCGTAACATCAAGATGAGACACATTTTTTCCGCGACCAGCAGGTATGAGTCTGTTTAAATAAAACCTAGTGGCGCCTAACTCCTCTGCCAAATCGACGATTTGAGGAATCTCGTGCAGGTTTGACTTGTTAAGCGTAGTCGTGACGCATACTTCCTGAAAACTGTCAAGTTCGACGCAGTTTTTTATTCCCCTAACCGTAGCCTCAAAGCTTCCCCGCGTGTTTCTCAGAAAATCGTGGGTTTCAGCCTTTGCGCCGTCGAGGCCTATTTC
>CAZUFG010000066.1:0-6143 GCA_964618655.1 uncultured Candidatus Bathyarchaeia archaeon
TGGCGTTGTTGGTGCAAACAACCGAGATGAGGCTAGCTTCACGTGCTCTTGTTATGGTTGCGTCGATGTCAGCAAGCTTTAAACGCCTTTCTGAGTGGTTGATTAACGTTCCCGTGGCTCCAGCCTCTTTTACAGATTCAGGTAAGACGTGTCCAGTGAAGTTGCCAGGCGCGATTGAGTCAATGTGCTGTGCGAACACAGGAAGCGATACAGCCTTGGCAATGATCGCAATATCTGTGAACTGGGGCGCCACCCCCATGCAAACCTCGGTTTCTAGGCTGACTTTTTCCGCACTCTTAGCCAACTCTAAAGCTTTCTTTCCAGTGGCCTCCATGTATGTTTTAAAGTTGATAAGAATAATGGGGGTTCGAAACTTCGTCATCAGAGGCACCGTGTATAGCATATAGCTTAACTGTTAAAAACGATTTTGGAAAGCAATGCTTAGAAAACATTTTTTGCCTACTTCTATTCCCTGTTCAGGGAAGGTGAAGGAAAGCTTGAGTGAAAGATACGAAGTTCAATCAATCGGAATGGTAGAAGAAGAAGGAGAGACCTCTAAAGTGAGGATTTACCCAAAATATACTGCAGCGCTTCAGGGAATCGAAGGCTTCTCTCACGTCATAATCCTGTACTGGTTTCACCTCAGAGACAATACGAAAGACAGAGGCACTTTGAAAGTCGTTCCTAAGAGGCATCCTGGCGCACCAGAGGTTGGCGTTTTCGCCTGCAGAAGCCCAACCAGACCAAACCCCATAGGGCTTTGCGTTACACAACTCCTCCAAATCGAAAACAACGTTTTAATCGTAAAAGGCTTAGACGCCTTAAAAGACTCGCCCATCATCGACATTAAGCCGTACTCACCAAAGGCTGACAAGATCGCCGATGCTAAAGTCCCTGAATGGGCGCTACACGGTCCAACAACTAAGCCTCTATGTTCGCTGTGGTGTGAAAAAGATTTTTAACAACCATTTCTTGTATATACCTAACTCCTTTCGAGATGATAACCATGACTAAGAATTTCAAACCCAGAGAGGTCGCGGTCATTGGGGGCGGAGTCATTCCGCATTCTAAAGCTCGTCCCGACTCAAACATCACGGATATGTGCGTCCAAGCCTACAACATGGCCAGAGAAGACTTAACCGAGCAAATGGGCAAACCGTTCTCAAACGAGTACATCGACGCCTTAGTCGTCTCTTACTTCAGCGACCACTTCGCTGGACAACTGCTCGGCGAAGCAATGATAGCAGACTCGTTAGGACTCAACCCAAAGAGAAGTTATCGAGCGATGGGCGGAGGAGCAACTGGCGGCATAGGCGTACAAAACGGCTACGCCTTGATCGCCTCAGGTCTAGCCGACCTTGTCGCTGTCGTGGGCTTCGAAAAAATGTCCCTAGTCGACACCGCTGAAGGAAACGAATACATCGCTTTAGCCTCTGACACCGACTGGGACTTCGCCAACGGTGGCTACTACACAGCCTACTACGCTGCCATGGCAGCAGAATACGCCAAAACATTTCAAATCCCAGTTGACACATTCGAACGCCAAATGGCTGAAGTAAGCGTCAAAAACAGAAGAAACGCTCAATCTAACCCCTTCGCCCAGACGAGTTGGCTCAACCCATGGTGCGTCAAAGAATCAAAAGAAAACGTGACGGGAGAGATCACGGCTGAAGAAGTTCTAGAATCGGGCTACTGCGCCACTCCGCTTAGACTTAGAAACTGTTGCCTCATGTCAGACGGCGCCGCAATAGTCATACTGGCTTCGAGAGAAACAGCGGAAAAAATGGTGGACAAACCCATATGGATAATCGGCACGGGCATGGGCACTGACACTATGAGGCCAGGGGACAGGTACGACACAGTTGGCGGCTTACACGAATACGACTTGGTCTTACCCCACGAAGATGAACCCACCAGGAAGAGATACAAACAACTGCGCTATCCCGGACAGAACTCGTTCAGAGCAGGCCGCATGTCGGCTAAACAAGCCTACTGGATGGCAAACATAAAAAATCCACTCAAAGAACTAGACGTGATTGAAATTCACGACGCCTTCAGCTCGTCAGAAATCCAAACCTACGAGGACCTAGGTCTCTGTCCGTATGGCAAGGGCGGCGAATTCGTGATGAGCAGTGCAGCCAACATAGACGGCGAATTGCCCATCAACCCT
Organism: uncultured Candidatus Bathyarchaeia archaeon; assembly: GCA_964618655.1. GTDB lineage: Archaea > Thermoproteota > Bathyarchaeia > Bathyarchaeales > Bathyarchaeaceae > CAZUFG01. Next base: position 2,171 of record CAZUFG010000066.1, read on the forward strand.
AGCGGCGGTCTCATAGGCATGGGGCATTCAGTCGGCTCCTCTGGCGTTTGGCAAATATACTTCACTTATCTGCAGTTGCGGGGCAACATCGATGGCGTGTTTAAGAAATGGAATGAAAAGTTTAAGCCAGAGAACGGAGGCAGGGAGATTCCTCGTCCTATACAGATTAAGAATGCAAAGAGAGGGGCGGGTCACTCACACGCAGGAACGGGCTCCCACGTGACTTACACTATTCTGAGCAACGTTGAAAGCGATTTAGAGAAGATGAGACCGCTTGCGACTTGGCAGTCAAAACTCATTCGGAGAGTGAACTAGTATGGACACCAACAAAATCAAGTTAAAGGGCATAGTTCCGCCAGAAAGCAAACGGCTGATGGGCCACCCAGAACTGGTTGTGTCCGTGCGTGATTATACAACCTACCAGTTCAAGGCTTACGGAAAAACTAGTCGATACTTCCGAGCCTTAGCAGAGAAACACAAAATCTACGCGACACGCTGTAAAAAGCACGGCGTCTTCCTACCGCCTCGACCTTACTGTCCAGACTGTCAATCACCCGACATGGAATGGGTTGACTACACCAACCAGCCAGCCCACGTTAAGACTTCCTCAATATGCAACTTCGCGGGCAGAGCCTTTCTCGACGAGACACCGTTCATTTTAGGGTTCATTCAGATTGGAGAGGCGAAAACTGTGATGTCGTCGGTTGTTAAGCTCTCTGAAGACCAGACGGAAAACACGAGGATGCTGAATAAACTGATGTCTGAGCGTCGATACTTTGAATTGAACGGATTAAAAGTTGAACCTCGCTTCACTGAAAAGCCCATGTACACCGTGCGCGACCTCTGGTTCCAGGTTGTGGACAAAAAATTCCTCGACTCACTGAAAGAATGACGCAAAAACTCCGAAAATCTCTCATAATTGATGCTTAAATATCCGTATAGACTATAGTATCGACTTCCAACTTAACAATATGTGGAGGCAAACCTTCATGGTTGGCAAACCCTTAGTTTCAATTATTTCTGCTGGGCTGTCCAAGTTTGGAAGAATAGAGGGCGTTTATGCAAGAGAGCTGTTTGCAGAAGCCGCCCGCGAAGCGTTTGAGAAATGCCCCAACCTCGAGCCTAAGAAGGATATTAAGGCGTTGTTTGTGGGTCAAATGGGAGAATCCTACGAGCATCAGGGGCATACAGGCCCCACAGTCTCTGACTGGGCTGGCCTAACCCCAATACCGGCGACCAGAGTTGAAAACGCTTGCAGTTCTTCTGCAGTAGCGCTGCGATGCGGAGTATTCGCAGTGCTTTCAGGCCTAGGCGACGTTGTCATGGTGGGCGGGGTTGAAAAAATGACTCACCGAAGCACTGCGGACGTGACTGAGTATTTGGCTATGGCTTCAGACTTCCCCTATGAGCAGTGGCATGGAATGACGTTTCCAGGGTTGTTCGCTCTAGTGGCTACGGCTCACATGCATCGGTATGGCACAACAGAAGAGCAGATGGCTAGGGTTGCGGTGAAGAATCATCATCACGGAGTTTTAAACCCGAAAGCTCACATGCAGAAGGAGGTGACACTAGAACAAGTGCTCGCATCGAGGGTGGTTGCTTGGCCTCTTAAGCTGTTTGACTGCTCCCTCATAACCGACGGAGCAAGTTGCCTAATCTTGACAAAGCCAGAACTGGCTAGAAAATTCACAGACACGCCCGTGCACATCGTGGGCTCGGGACAAGCCAGCGACACCATAGGCCTATACGAACGCGAAGATTTCACTACCTTAAACGCTGGCAAACTCGCTGGAAAAGAAGCCTACAAGATGGCAGGCGTAAAGCCAAAAGACATCGATGTAGCCGAGGTCCACGACTGCTTCACCATTGCCGAAATCGTAGCCTACGAAGACTTAGGCTTCTGCGACCCCGGAAAAGGCGGAAGCCTAGTCGAAGATGGCGTGACCGCCCTTGGAGGAAAACTTCCTGTCAACACTAGTGGGGGGTTGAAGGCTAAGGGGCATCCAGTCGGAGCTACTGGAACGGCGCAGGCTTACGAAATATACTTACAATTAACTGGGCAAGCAGAAAAACGACAAGTCGACGGGGCTGAAATAGGCTTAGCCCACAACATAGGAGGACTAGGCGGAACTGGAACCGTCCACGTTTTCAGGAGGGGATAAAAATGTCTGAGGCTGTTGCTCCGTTCACTATTGAGAGCTTCTACAAGTTTGTGAACGAAAGAAAAGTGATGGCTGCCAAATGCCTCAAGTGCGGAAAACTTCTTCTGCCGCCTAAGCCCATGTGCACCGAATGCCTATCCACAGACCTCAAATGGGTCGAGCTGAAAAAGAAGGGAAAACTCCTCACCTACACTATAATTCACGTCTCGCCAAAACAGTTTGAGTCGATGGCGCCTTACGCTGTGGGCATTGTTAAACTGGAGGACGGACCCAACCTGCTTGGCGCAATTAGGGGCATCGAACCTGAAAAAATTAAGGTTGGCATGGATTTAGTAGTTGATTTTGACACAACTCTACCTGCTCAGTGGCCTATATGGCCAAGATACTTCTTCAAGCCCGTTTAGTCGGCCTTAAACTAAGGTCAACTGCTCATTGTCATGTGAGTAGACGTAAACCGCATTCTTAATACTCCTAAGCTTGTCTATAGACATCAATGCCTGATCAGCACGGTAGAGAACTCCCGGAATGTTTCTCTGCTCCAAGTTTTCGAGGATGGGTGCAGCATCGCCACAGTATACGTATCTTCTTCCCTTGCTACGGATTATTACAGACTGGTGTCCAATCGAATGTCCAGGCGTGGGGATGATGGTTACGCCGTCGGCTACTCGGAATCTTCCCTGTATGGGCACGTATTTGACGTTCACGTCGAAAAACTCCCGGATGTAGGCGGCTTTCTGAAATCTGTCTGGAGAGTAAGCGTAGCGAAGTTCCTTAGCCTGTACATAAAATTTTACGTTTTGAAAAGACGCGTTGTTGCCGCAATGGTCAAAATGTAAGTGCGTATTTATAACAACGCCAATGTCTTTCGGGCGTAAGCCATGTTTCTTCAATTGCGCCTCAAGTGTTTGATCCGACTTCCTCCTTACAGTGTAAAATTTTCTGTGGCTCTCTGGGAGTTCTCCAATTCCTGTGTCCACGAGAATTTTCTCTCTCTCCGTTATGACTAGAAGAGGCTTTAACGCCGCCTCGTAGATTTGTCCCTGATATTTCCCATATACAACGAAGCTCTTGTCTAAAGCGAAAAATCCCTCGTTGAGGAGATACAGTTTCAAATTTTTACCACCTTATCAGGGCTTCCAACCATTTAATGTCATGATCGGAATTAAATGTCTTTTAGTCTTGTTCGTTGAGTTGTTGCACTAGGATGGGCAGATCAATGCATGATGAGGCCAGATAATTGGCGCCGGCACGAGTTAACTCTTTTGGGGTGGAGATGCCGGTCGTTACGCCCACTGCAATAACGTTGAGTTCTCGTGCACATTTCATGTCGCTTACGCCGTCTCCCACAACCATGGCTTCCTTCGGCTCTACGTTCAACATCTTCAGTACGGTTTCTAAATGAATGGAGTCGGGCTTAACCGCCAAAACAGATTCACGGGTAACTACAGCATCAAAGAATGGCACAAGACGGAAGCATCTAAGGATATAATCCGTGGATTTTTTGCCACTCAAAGTGAAAACTGCCATCTTTAGTCCCATTTTCTTCAAAACTTTAAGCGCTTCCAGAACTCCTGGCAAGAGGTTGGTTGAACGAGCTGCTTCCAACTCATAATAATCTACTAGTGAGAGTACAGCGTCCTTAACCCTCGCAGCCTCTCGTTCTCCTCTGCCGTTGTTTCTCATGTAGATTTCTGCCTTCTTCAACATGTCAAAGACGCTTTCTCGGATGGAAAATATGGATGAAGGAAAGCCTTGTTTGACGAAAAGTCGGATTACCTCAGCCCTCACAGTCCTGTAGTCGAAATTAAAAT
>CAZUFG010000067.1:0-6056 GCA_964618655.1 uncultured Candidatus Bathyarchaeia archaeon
GCTATTTTCTCTTCTTTTCAAACCGTTTGGCACAGCATGCACAACAAAAAACGTACTCCTTCCCCTCAATGACTTTCCTGTACGTTGCGAACACGCACCCCCCAGCGGGAACCTCAGCCTTACACATTTCACATTTTACGAACCGCTTCATTTTTTGGCCTCCTTCTTCTTCAAATAGTCCTGTATAGCCGCATGTAAAGCGTCTGCAGCCAAATTAGAACAGTGCATCTTCACCGGCGGCAGTCCGCCCAGGCTTTCAGCCACATCAGCCCGAGTAATTTTTAAAGCCTCATCAATGGTTTTTCCCTTCGCCATCTCCGTGATCATACTACTCGTGGCTATGGCAGCGCCACACCCGAACGTTTTAAACTTGACATCCTCCAGCCTGTTATCCTTCACCTTGATGTATACGGTCATTAGGTCGCCGCAGACTGGGTTACCCACGGTTCCGACGCCGTCTGCGTCTGGAATCTCGCCCACATTCCTCGGATTTCTGAAGTGGTCCATCACTTTTTCGCTGTACATCCGCGTCTCACCTCAGCATTTCTTTTGGAGTTAGGGGAGACATAGCCCTTAACCTTTTCACAACGCCTGGCAAGACTTCCAACACGTAAGCCACGTCTTCTTCTTGGTTTTGCCTGCCCAAAGTAAACAGTAAAGACCCGTGCGCCTCTTCATGAGCCAACCCGATAGCCAGCAACACGTGTGACGGCTCTAAAGTTTTTGAAGTACACGCAGAGCCCGAAGAAACCTGAACGCCCAACATGTCGAGGCTTAAAATCAGCGACTCGCCTTCAACGTAGCTGAACCTAAGGTTTGCGTTGTTCGGCAGCCTCTCAGTAGGATGCCCATTCAGGTAGGAGCGCTCAACACTGCCCAAAACACCTTTTATGAGCTTATCTCGCAGCGAACGTAATCGTTTGCCCTCAGTTTCCATCTCATTAGAGGCAATTTCCGCCGCCTTACTCATGCCCACTATGTTTGGGACGTTTTCCGAGCCAGACCGTAGGCCTCTTTCTTGGCCACCGCCCTGTATGACGGGTTCAATTCTTGTTCCAGTCTTGATGTAAAGGGCACCCACACCTTTGGGTCCGTACATGTCGTTGGAAGAAACAGACAGGAGGTCGACGTGTTCTTTTTCAACGTTGACTGGCACTTTCCCCGCTGCCGCTACAGCGTCTACGTGAAAGTAGACTCCATTGTCATGGGCGATTTTTCCAATCTTTTCTATGGGCTGGATTGTTCCGATTTCGGCGTTCGCGTACATCACTGATATGAGGATGGTCTTGTCGGTGATTTCTTTCCTGAGTCTTTCAACATCAACTACGCCTTGATTGTTCACGGGCACGTACGTAACCTCGAAACCCTGTTTTTGGAGGTATTTGCACGTGTTTATCACCGACATGTGCTCAATCGTGGTTGTGATTATGTGATTGTCCTTGCTTCTGTTTCGGTAGGCGACCCCTTTCAATGCTAAGTTATTGGATTCCGTGCCTCCTGAAGTAAATATGATTTCTTCAGGTTTTTCGGCGCCCACTAGCCGAGCAACCTTTGTCCGCGACTCTTCTAGGGCGTTTTTGGCGTCTCGCCCAACCGAGTGTGACGATGATGGATTTCCGTAGTTTTCTGTGAAATACGGTTTCATTGCCTCGAGTACTCTGGGGTCGGTGGGCATCGCCGCTGCATAATCCATGTAAACTCTTCTCATCAAAGCAGAACCTCCAAACTTAGATGCTAAACACCGCGTCTGCCTCGAGCAGGAGATCGTTTAGGGTGGCTGCACCCGCCATTTTAGTTTCTGGCACAAAGTCTCCTCGACTTAGCCCAAATAGTTGCGTGCTCTGCTCACAAACCAGCAGTTTTACTCCATCCTTTATGGCCTTTCTCATAACGTCCTTCAAGGATGGAAAACTTCCTACCTTGATTTTTTCGGCTTCGCCTTTCTTGACGACTGTAATTCCCTTTATCATGAAGAAGATTGTGGCTTCGATTCCCATGGCTACTGCAGTTGATCCGAGAATGAATGGGGCGTAGAGTCTTTCAGGTGTGTCTACGCCGCAAGTTTGAACGTACAAGATGCTTTTCTTCTTGCTCAATCGAGTCTCACCTCCTACTTTAGTTTTTTAATCAAAAAACGAATCTGATCGTCCTCTTTGCGCACTTCTAGAAGCTGTTGGCCGAGCCTCTTCACCAAACGCGTTATGTCTTCTTCAGACGCTGGATCGTCTGCTGTCACCTCTAAAACTTCGCCAATGCTCAGCTTGTCGATTTCCAGCCTAGTTCTAAAAACTGGCTCGGGACAATAGAGCCCAACACAGTCTAGCTTCCGATTAGGCTTTATTTTAAGCGGCAAAATCTTCAACTCCTCATTTGCAATTATCATTGCATTTTGCATATTACTGTTTCTCTGCCTCCAGATGACACAAGATTTATAAAGGCTAGTAGGAAAGGTGAATTTCGGTGATTTTTTGAGCCCTGCTGAAAAAGAATTAGTAAGCTTCTTCCAAGAACAAGTGAGGTTGGAAGAAGAAATAGTCAAGTCCCTTAATAAAGCCTTGAGAACCATAACGAATCCCGTGGCGAAAGGGGTCTTGAAAGGAATTTCCTTGGATTCTGTGAAACACGCTGAAATATACCGGGCAGCCATAGAAGTAGTTTCTGTCCCACCCGCCCTCACTGGAGACGAGTTTGACCGCCTCAAAAAAACTGTTGGAAAACACATCGAAGACGAAGACCGAATGATTGAACGCTTAAACGACGCCATAAAGAAGACAAAGAACGAGAAAATAAAGTTCTTGCTCGAATCCGTAGCCTCAGATGAGAAAAGGCACCATGGTCTCTTAAACAGAATTATGGACATCGTGGTCAGAGGGGAAACTATCACTGAAGAAGACTGGTGGGAATTCCTCTGGAGAGATGTCCCGTTCCACGGTGCGCCAGGAGGATAACGCATCCCGCATCCTCCTTATTACGAGTTTGCTTGTCTAGCCTGCTGAAGAATTAGTCCGGAGATACATGAAGCGCTTAAAGCGTAATTCGTAATTTCTTCCAGTAAATTGGCGATCTCTCTTCCAGACGGTGTAAGCTCATAAATTTTAGGTTTCGCTTGGGCGAAAACGAGTTTTTTCTCCCTTAATCTCCGCAAATATTTGTAGGTTCTTCTAACGTTAATGTTGACCTCTCTAGAAAGGTTGCGAGCAGACATGCCAGCTTCTGGGATGGCTTCAAAAACTTTTTTCTCGGTCGGTGAAAACTTCACGTTTGGGCCTTTCTTGGTTTTGAAATAGAAAACATAGTCGGATGCTTGGCTTTTGTTTATCAGTCGCTTTTCCAACAGTCTTTTTAGGGCTCTTGACAGACTTTTGTGGGCTATCGACTCAGCTAATTCTTCGTATGATTTGGGCCCGCTTAACAACTGCCTTAATAGGGATTCTTCATGCCCGTGAGAGCGAGTTGGCAACAAATCTTCAGAATCAAATTTGCCTAGCATGTCGTGGAATTTTCTGCCGTATAGTGTTGATCTGTATCTGCCGTCGCCATCTTCTTTGATAAGCCCAGTTTGAACTAGAGGCTTGAGATATTCGTTAATGGTGCGGCAACTGTGGTAATATCCACTGTTTTTCAGGTACTCTTGTAGGTCTTTTACGTCTCGGGGTCGTTCAGAAAGTGCGTCCATAATTTTTAGGCGTCTCTTGTTTTTTACTGCATTGAAGAGGTTTGGCACGTGATTTTTTCTGGTTAAGAGTCCGTTCATGTCTAAGAGTTCGTTTTTTGCTTTCCATAGTTCGCATCGTTCAACGCAGACCAGGGGAGAAATGGCCCCACAGCGTTGGCAGACATTCTGGGCTTGTTCAAGAAATTCGGATAGAGTAGCGCTGTTATCTACTAATTTAGATAGTTGATGAGTGTTAATTTCTAACATCTTATACACGACTCCAAATGACACATGTCATAACGACGCTTGACTCTGGCCCCATTTGGCAAAGGGAGAAAGGAGAAGAGGAAATGTTCATTGTTTTTCAGCCTTCGGGCGTCCTTATGACATATGTCATATAGATATATGACTTACGTCATATTTATATACGTTTCGATCACTAATGAATTGGGTTGGTGAAAACCAGTGACGTTGATACCATGCGAAGTAGCCGTAAGATCCGTGATCCCAGCCATCCGAGCCCTAATAGCAAAGGAGTTAGCGGAATCATACGGATTAAAGCAAAAAGACGTAGCAACGCTGTTAGGCATCACCCAAACAGCAGTAAGCAAATACGCCTGCCACGTGAGGGGAAGAGTTCTCAGAATCGAGCACGTAGAGGAAATTCAGACAACGATCAAGGAAATTGCGGTCTCACTCTCCAATGGAGGCATATCTAGATCCGACCTTGTGGCGAAGTTTTGCACAACTTGCGAAATCATAAGGAGAAAAAGGCTGATGTGCGAGCTTTGCAAACGTTCTGACCCGTTGATTAACATCCGAGAGTGTTTTGTTTGTCTATCCGATTCTCCGCTCTGTAGGAAAAGCACCAAGTGAAAAAGGAGCACTCTCTGTTCACATAAAATTATTGAAGAACCGCTCTTCGCAGAAAAGGTTTTAATTGAAAGGCGTAGATTTTAACTGCGGTGGTTTTGTATTGGTGGAAATAGTCTGTAGTCCTCCTAAGCGGTTGACGATTCTGGAATGTACACAGTATCCCTCTTTAGATGCTTTGTCTAAAACTATAGCAACTGTGATTATGATGGGGCAGCCAGTTGCGCTCAAGTGGGCTGAGGGCGTGGCGTTCTCTTACTCGATTTTGGAGCCTACAAGCGATGTCTTGATGAAGGAGTTTATGGAAGGCCGAATCTACTGGTCAGACGTGTTGTTCGCTCCAATGCCTGAATATCAACCAACCGTCAGGGTAGGCACCTTAGATGTGCCAGTGATTGACGTGACTCCGAACCCGATTCTGCGAGAGGCAGCAAAATGGATGAAAGCCCGTGCTCAAAAAAGAACTTGAACTAAAAATTTTTTAAACTCATGCCAAATTAATGAAACTTGAGAGGAGATGAAGAAATGGTCCGAGTTAAGGTTGATTGGACAAAGTGTACCGGCGACGGTGTCTGTGTTGAGGTCTGTCCCGTGGCGGTTTTTGAGCTTAAAGATTTGAAGGATTATCCAGACACGCCGAAGTCTGTGCCAGTCCGAGAAAGCGACTGCATTCAATGCATGGCATGCGTGGAGTCCTGCCCAACACAAGCAATCACTGTAAGCGAAGAATAAACACATTGCCATTTTGGAAGTTTCTGTTACACATGCCCTTTGTATTCTTTTTGCTTTTTTGTCAAAGTGTCAATGGAGATCTCAAGCGATTTTAGCTTTAGCCTAGCCACCTTTTCGTCGATTTCACGTGGAACTCTGTAGACTCTGTTCCTCAGTTTTCCTCGCTTCTTCACCAGAAACCTTGCTGACTCTGCTTGGAGAGCGAAACTTAAATCTATAATATCCGCCCCGTGGCCTTGCCCACAGACGAGGTTCACGAGCCTTCCCTTTCCGAGAAGGAACAGTTTTCTTCCATCCCTCAGCCTATAAGCCCAGACCAGTTTTTGGCCGTATGGCAGTCCGAATTCTCGCATGGGCTTTTTCTCTAGGCTTAGGGCTTCTAAGTCTGGGATGGATATTTCCACGTCGAAGTGTCCAGCGTTACAGAGTACGCATCCGTTCTTTGCAACCTGCAGATGTTCCTTCCTCACGATGTCTCTCATGCCTGTGGCTGTAATCACGAAGTCTGCCTTTCTAACCGCCTCCATCATCGTCATCACTTCGAAGCCTTCCATGTGCGCCTCAAAAGCCTTTATTGGGTCAACCTCGGTCACGATGACCCGTGCGCCCATGCCACGAGCCCGTTTGGCTATGCCTTGACCAACCCAACCGTAGCCAGCGACCACGACAGTTTTTCCAGCCAGCGTCAAATTGGTCGCATTGAGAATTCCAAAGATAGAAGACTCGCCCGTCCCGTAACGATTGTCGATGAGGTATTTCATTCTGGCGTCGTTCACCGCGATGACTGGAAACGCCA
>CAZUFG010000068.1:0-6009 GCA_964618655.1 uncultured Candidatus Bathyarchaeia archaeon
AGTACGGTCTCGTGGGCTCGGAGATGTGTATAAGAGACAGGCGGAGGAACAGCACCTATAGCGGAAGACAGAGCGTAAAGTCCGCCTGTTATCCCAACTGTTATGGCGGCAGAGGCAGCAGCCGTTTCTGGAGTGGGTGCCCACACTTCTGACGGGGCTTGAAGCCACTTCAGAATGTTTATTGCGAGCTGCAAATTGTCTTCGTCGTAGAGGTCCCAAGATCCGTCGCTGTCCCAGTCTCTGTTTCCGTTCCACAGGTTGCTGTCTCCGATGGCTAGAACCTTGCCGTTTCCGTGCGTGTCTGTGACGATGACGGGTTGGTTGCTTGGACGGTCGGTGATGCTACTCCATGCGATGGCTTTGGCGTTTCCGCTCAAATTTAAGGCGTGACCGTACATGATTTGAAAGCTTGTTACGTTTGTGAATACTGGATGACCGCGGTCAAAAGTTGTAATGTTAACAGCACGGTTGCCTTCAGAATTCTCTATGGGATTCGCGCTAGGAAATATTATTCCTACCTGAAGCGCGTTGGATATCCCGTTATAAACTTCTTCTGCATTTTCGTCGTAAGCTAGAAGCAAACCTCCTCCATTGCTTACAAATTTTCCTATGGCTATTAGTTCAGACTGTGAAAAATTTGTTCGCGCCCATCCGCCTATCACGAACACATCATAATTTTGTAGTATTGTATCATTTATGACCGCGGTTGTAACGTGTACCTCCATGCCCGTCTTGTTTAGTTCGCTGACGAGTGTACTCCAGCTGGTTAGAGCGGAAAATTCTTCGCCGTGTCCAGCGTCAAAAAGCACCTTCACTGGGCTTGGAGCCTTTACATTAGAAATTATGACTGCAAGCGCAAACATTGCTAAAGAAAAGGTTAAGGTTATGATTGTTTTCTTCCTAAAGGCTCTCAAGTGTAAGTTTCTCCTCACATCAGCACTCTAGTAAGTAATTATTTCATCCTTTTTAAGCAATCTATCGTTTAGGCATGTGTGTGCTCTCTACAACAACCTTGCCTTTAGGAGCTAATTCTTTCGCAATCTCACACTGGAACTTGTAGATTTTTGTGCCTTTAAGCAGCCAGCAGTCGGGTGGAAGCCCAGCTTTTACACAGCATTGGCAGAGAAACTCTTCTTCATCCCAGTTCCATTCAGTAGGCACCTGAGGAAGCAGAAGACCCTTATAGTAGCCTCTCTCAACGATTAGTCCGTCTCGTCCAACCTTAATTTTTGACGGATAGTCCGTCGCCTTCTCGGCCTCAACGAGTTCTGGGGGAGTAAGTACACTCACCTCAAACACTATGTGGTCAAGTTCTCTTGAGGAAACAGAATAGAAGCGGGGGTCCTGTGTTGCAGAGCTGATGGCAGACTCGATTACGGCTGTAGCCAAAGACGCAGTCGGATACGGAAAGCCAATGCAGCCTCTCAACTCCTTTTTTCCATGTTTAACATTGTTTAGGGTGACGAAAACTCCGCAGTTTGCCAACAACTTTGAAGAAATATCCTTAGGGGTTTCAATAACTTTTCCGTTTTTCAGGTGTTCTTCCACGGCTTTGCGGGCAAGCTCTACGAGAAGTTCGCCTTCTTTCTGAGTCAGGTGAAACGACACACGAGTTCGCCTCGCCTCTCATCTAAGGTCATCTAGGATTTTTCTCTTTCTGAAGATGACGGCAAGCACTGTGAGGACTGCAAACAGTGGCAGGGATGCGGCTTGTGGAAACTCTGGGAGTACGGTTACTTCATGTTCAGAATGTAGATATGTAAAGTATATCCATCTATGTGTGCCATTGTCGAACAATGTTCCATTGCAGTATATGACCGGCGTTTGTCCGCCGTCGATTATAACGGCGTAAGGAGGAGCCATTAGATCCTTCGGAATGCATAATCTGCAGAAGCCCAAGCCATTCTCGCCTCTAATTTTGAATATTATCGACCTAATTTCAGGATGCTCTTTCCAAACCCCTACAGCGAAATCCGACACCGTGGAGTTGGAGATCATCGTCACTGTGAAGCCAGGCTGAACATAAGAAACGTCATAGCTGTAAAACACCCCCATCAAAGGATAATTATCCGTAATGTTTCCATCAGTTAAGTAGGATATCACGTATGGAGTGTCCCCAATACCATCTCGGTTTGAATCTATTCCATTGTAGTTGCTCCAGTAGTTTCCGCCGGAAGGATAGCCGTCATCCCAAACGTTGACCGAATTGTAAGTATCCGTTTGATTTGTATTGTTTACGAAGTTATTATGGTAGATGGAATTGTTTGAAGAATCAAAGAACAAGATGCCATAGTGGTTGTTTGCCGTTATGTTGTTTCCAACTATGCTGTTGTATGAAGAGCCAGAGAGCAAGACGCCATCACCGCTGTTTTTTATGTTGTTCCCAGATATCCTGTTATATTTTGAATACCATTCGAGCGAGATGCCATCCCCGTTGTTTGTCATGTTGTTTTTAGTTATTGTCGAGTTTGTTGTGCGAGCCAGTAATACGCCTTGTATGTTGTTGGTGAGGTTTAGGTTTTGAACGGTTATTCGTGTGCAGTTTACAAGGGCTACATAACCTGCGTCAAGCGGTACGGCTGCGTCTTGCCTGTTAATCCAGTAGTAGACGGGTTTGCCGTTAACTGTGTTTGAAACGTCAACATCATTCACATAATCTGAAAAGTTTAGAAATCCCAAAACTCCGAAGTTGTATGTGTTATTAGCCATGCTGTTACCTCTAAGCATGTTGTTCGAAGAGTCAGACAGTTCGATGCCATACCCGTTGTTTGCCGTTATGTTATTTCCAATTATGCTGTTAATTTTTGAAGAATCAAAGAACAAGATGCCACCCCCTTTGTTTGCCGTTATGTTGTTTCCAGCTATGCTGTTGTTCCAAGACTGACGAAGCCAGATGCCATATCCTTTGTTTGCTGTTATGTCGTTTCCAGACACGGAACTTTGTGAAGACCGATGGAGGTAGATGCCATACTCGAATGCCTTAATTTTCATGTTTTTGATTGTTACGTTGGTTCTACTCGACAAGCATATTCCTTTAGACTCAGAAGCTTCTGTGCCTTGAACCGTGTAGCCTGCCCCGTCAATTATCATGTTGTCCCTCTCAACAACAATCGAATCAAAAATATTGTCGGTGAAGGTATAGGTAACGTTGTCCACACTGGTAATCTTATCTGTTCCCTCAACCGATCCGTCAGCCCTAATGTAAATGGTTCCACTCACTCCAACTGTTTGACTGTTAAATGCCAAAGTTAACAAGTCTATTAACAGTAGTGTTAACATTATTCCCGATGTTGCTTTCCCTTCCATCTTTCTCGATCCCCTCTGCTATTTGTGCTATACTTCGCCATCTAACATTTTAGGCTTCTAATAGACTTATTATTCTATCGAAAAAGAGGTTAGGTAACATGCGCTTATTTCAAAAACCTCTCCTTTCAACGAATCAGTGATAACGAGATACCTACAGAATTGCTACGACTCAACTAAATGAGACTAAAATTTTATAGATTCCTCTTGGATTCCTTCGTCTGTGATCATGAGGAAGTCGACGCCGTCGCCGCTCATGATGTCTCGACTCACGGCTGATTTTATGGCGCGAGTCACCAAAGCCTTCGCCTCTTTGATAGGCATGTTTTCTTTATATCCTTCCTCCAAGACGCCGACCGCAATTTCTGCTCCAGAGCCAACTGCGGCGTACTTGTCAGGAATAACCGAGCCCAGTATGTCGAGTACGTATAGGGATGCGCCCTCTTCATCAGTTCCGCCTACGATGGTTTGGGTTATTAGGGGAACCAGTCGCCTGCTGAAGAGCAGGTTAGACATGAGTTTTGCGGCTGATTTTACGGGCATTGTCCGACCTACATCAAGTTTAAACAGGTTTGCGTAGGCTTCTACTTCTCGGACTAGAATCTGCATGTCAGAAACCAGTCCTGCGCAGGCAGCGCCTATCTTCTCAGTTATTTTGAAAACTTTCTTTCCGGTTTTGCTGACCACCATGTACCCATAAGAAACTCTTTTTTCAGAGGCTAGAATTACGCCGTCTGAGCAAACTACGCCTAGTGTGGTGGCGCCTGGAATAAACATGTATGGCGGCTGCGCTTGTTCAGTCAAGTTCAAGTTCCTCCTGTTGACTCAGTAAATAGGCTGAGAGACTTTTAAACTTAATCATAAACCTTTAATCCTCAGCAGAGTAGCCATATTGAGGCTGTTGAACATGGCAAAAGTAAACGAACAATTTGTACCGCACCCAAACTTGAAAACCTACTATTACGTCTGTGTGATATCGGTTGCCATCGTTTTCATGGCTTGGATGCTGCCCCTAAGCATAGGCGCCCTCGTATTCTTACCTCCAAACGAAGCCTTAGTAATGGCAATCTCGCTTCTGGCTCCCTTCTTCATAGGGCTGGGCTTAGCAGTTTTCTGGATCCCAAAATACTACGCATCAATAACTTACACTTTAACAAACAGTGAAATCATAGTTCGTAGGGGCGTCTGGTGGAGAAAAGCAGGCTTCGTTCCCTACAACCGCATCACAAACATCAACGTTGTTCAGGGTCCAGTTGCCCGACACTTCGGACTGGGAACAGTCTTAATTCAGACAGCTGGCTTCTCCACCGGTGGAGGCTCCTCTGCAGCCAGACCAGCAGAAGCCGTAATTTTTGGAATCAAAAACTTTGAAGAAGTGAAGGACAACATTATGGACTTTGTCAGAGGGGTCAAGCCAGTAGCCGTTGAAGCAAAAGCCGAAGCCATACTCCCCGAAGACCTCAATCGCCAGATGTTGGCTGAACTGAAAAAGATTAGAAAAGCCCTGGAGAAATGAACAGGTTGGTCTGCCTATGATTCATGTTTATAGTCAAGAAAACGGTGGTATGTGGTACGCCGTTGCAGTCGAGGATGAAAAAGTCTTCGCAACTAATTTCTCGTCAAACGAGAAGAGAACTTTGCAATCTTTACTGAAAAGCTTACCCTATGATGCGCCCTTTCAAATAGAAGAAAAACCGAGTTCCTTCTCTACGAAGTTGTTGGACTCCTTGAAAGCGATCTTTGATGGAAAAAACGTTTCTCTCAGTTTCGAGACTGCCACGGATCATTTGCCCGCTTACACTAAACGGGCGCTAGACTGCACATCTCAGGTTCCAGTCGGCTACGTTACAACCTACGGCGCCATAGCCAAGGTTGTAGGCGGAAGCCCCCGAGCCGTAGGACGTGCCGAGGCTTCGAACCCGTTTCCACTCTTGGTCCCGTGTCATCGAGTTGTGCGCGGAGACTTCAGCCTCGGAGGCTACGGAGGAAGCTCCGAACTCGGCATAAAAATCAAGCATGAAATTCTCCTGAGGGAAGACAGAGGCTACGAAAAACCGACGACGATAAAGGTTAATGGCAAAGCATTGTCATTGTTTCCAGTAAAATATCTTCAGAAAGGCAAAAAACAATCAACAATAAGGAAGGAAAGCCATGGTTAAACGTGGAATTTTTGTTGGAAGGTTTCAGCCCTTCCATAAGGGTCATCTGGAAGCCCTGAAAAACATTTTGAAAAGCATCGACGAACTCGTAATCGTGGTTGGCAGTTCGCAGTACAGCCACAGAATGGACAATCCGTTTACAACGGGCGAACGCGTCAACATGATTCGACTAGCCATGGAAGAGGAAAAAATTTCACCTTCACGGTACTGGATTGTTCCGGTGCCAGACGCCCGCGTGCACATGGTATGGGTCGCCCAGGTCATAGGTTATACTCCAAAATTTGATGTCGTGTACACGAACGAGCCTCTAACTCGCCGACTCTTTATAGAGGCTGGCTTTAAAGTTGAGCCTGTGCCCTTCCACAAACGAGAGGTTTACTCGTCCACAGAAATACGGAAGAGAATACTGAACCGAGAAAACTGGGAAGAATTAGTCCCGAAAAGTGTGGCTCGGTTTATAAAGGATATTGGCGGTGACGAGAGACTGCGAGACCTAGCGAAGACAGACAAAATCTAGAGCAGATCAACCTAAAAGAAAAATTTGAAC
>CAZUFG010000069.1:0-5886 GCA_964618655.1 uncultured Candidatus Bathyarchaeia archaeon
GATTGTGCCGTCGGTGAGGGTGTTGTCTCCTGTGTCTGGTTCGTCTGTGGCAAGAACTGGCCAAGCTTGGGCAGATATGGTGTAGCCGCCTTCTGCAAAGCCTGTTGTGTTCCATGTGAGGGTGATTGTTTCAGAGCTTCCGCTTTCTAGGATGACGACTTGTGTTTGGATGATGGTTGTGTTGGCGTAGACGGTGACGTTGAAGGTTTCGGTGTAGTTGCCCTGATTTTCGATTGTGACGTCGATGGGTATGATGTCTCCTGGGTATACTAAGGTTGTGGAGGGCGTGACGTTTGTGACAGCGATATCATGGACGTTTTCAGTTATTCCACTACTTTCAAACTGTGGGTAAGAGTAAGCTGATGTGTTGTGGTAGTCGACTTCTACGGATAGCGGGAAGCCACCTGACTCGTACAAGGCTAGGGAGGTTAGCACGTATGGTCCGTTGACTCCATGGTCGCCTATGGCTGTGCCGTTTAAGTCTATGGTGATGTTTTGTGTTCCCGGATTGAGCCAGACGTAGGTGTAGTTGTGGGTTATTCCGTTGTCGCTGATGTCCGCTAAATCTACAGAGAAGGTATAGTTTCCTGCCTCCTCTGCATCGACTTCTGCCTCTATTTTCAAGATGTTGAACAGGCCGTTGGTGTCCGTGTCAACTCCAAAGTCGTTGAATTTTCCTGTGAATTCAGCCTTTGGCCTTTCAAATTGAGTGTAGAGGTATGCTGAAGTGTTGTAGGCGTCTTGTATGGCGTCGGTTCGATTGTAGTCTTGGTCCTGAACTTCTACGACTTTTAGGCTGTAGGGTCCGTTTGCTCTATAAGACCTTATTGCCATGCCATCAAAACTTAATATTACGTCTTGTTCTCCCGTGTTTAGATAGGAAGAATTAGTAGAAGAGACTAGGATTCCCTCGTTCTTCAAATCTCCAATAATGGTATAATATCCGGCTTCGGTCACGTTTACCGCTACGGAAATGTCTAGCCTATCAAACAATGAGTTTCCGTTTGTGTCTATTGCTGATTCGGAGAAGCTTCCGACTAGCTCTGCTTTTGGTTGCTCAAATTGTTTGTAGCTGTATGCAGAAGTGTTTAGAACATTTGTTCTGCTGTCTGATCCGTTGGTTGAAAGAAATAGACTGATTGATTCTAGGTTGAAAGGACCATCTATTCTCTGTTTTCTGAATGTGATGCCGTCAAAGTTTAGTGTAAAATTGTGAAGACCAACATCGAAATAGAATGTGTCGTTAGAGGCGGAGAAAACGTTTTGGTTCTTAGAAAGAAGACCCAACAAAGAATATGTTCCAGCGGATATTACATTTATTTCAGCTTCTATGGTAAGGAAGTTAAACAACCCATTTCCATCAGTATCCTTCCCGTATTCAGCAAACTTACCAGTTAATGTTGCTGATGTCCCGTTCTCAACAATCAATCTTTTACAGCCAGGCGGTCTTGATTGCTTTCCAGGATTTGCCCAATCTTTCTTTGCATTTGATACAGCATCGGCCAAACCTCGAATGTCACAATAGATTTCCTCATCAACTGAATTAACTCTAGCACAAGTGCCGTCATCGCCACCTCCTGGCTTTCCGTCTCGACCCCAAGGATTACTTGATGATGGGGTAGGCGCCCAACTGTAATTCCCATTAAAACTATCTGTAGTATTTGGTTTAAGGCAGGCGTTAGTTGCTGTTTCTACTGTATCTGGAATACCGTCACAATCACTATCAGCTAGACCTTGCCATGGGCCACCACGCCAATTGTTCCAAACATCGGCATGGCATCTTTCATGTCCTATTATAAATGCGAGAGTGTCTATACCCTCCTTATTGATGTTAATACCGCAAGCTGCGAGATTATCAACATAGGCAAGAGAAGAAGGGTCAAATATATATGTTACACCAGTACCAGGATTTGTTCGACCGTAGTCACTTGGTCCTGCCCCGTGTCCGCCATACATAGAATTAGTGGTAGGAATTGTATGAGTGAAACCTTTAGTAGTAACTGCCCTGTCATCATGACTAGACCAGTATGAAAACCAATTTGGCCCAGGAGAACCAGGGTAATCATCTCCATTTTTTACAAAGAACAATTTGTATTTTTTTTCTTTCTCCGCTTTGCAATATTCTTCTCCCCACGTTACCTTTACTTTTACCTTCTTTTCACCATGCGTATCTATCTCTGGAGTATCTCTCCAAGGATTTCCCTCTCCCGTCCACTTTTTGAGCGGTTTCCCACCACCCTCAGGAGACATCGTTTTTCTTGATCCAAAAGGTTCCACCTCCCAACTTACCTCAGGAGTAAGTGAAGAGAAAGCTCCAAGGTCTGAAGGTAATTCAGCAGTGTATGTAACCAGTCTTGTGGTTTCGGGATTGTCTGGTTCGATTTTTATTTCTTTTATTGCAAAGACTCCAAATTCAGTCTGCGCCTGTGTTTGGAAATTTTTAGCAACGCCCTCCGGAGAAACATATGGCGGATCACAAGTCCCAGTAACACACCCTCTAGCTAAAACCCATATTTGAAACACTCCTGAAGATTCCTCTTCAGAAGGTTTTGGGAGTGGGAAATCAAACACCCACGGGAGGTCATCCGCGTAACCAGGGCATCCCGCATCATTATCGCATGTAGATTCAGAAGACGGAGGCTCCCAGCTTACTAAACGATTCCATACCAATTCGTCTTTATATTTGCCATAAACCACAAAGCGGTCAGTCATACTGGTGCTGTAATGCGGGGGTACATACCACACATGATCAGCAGTACCCCAGACAGCCGTCTGCTTTTCTGGGCATCTAGCCGCATAAAAAGGATAATCCCCAATAACAGGAAGGAGTGGCCATCCTAATTTCATGTCTAAGATCTGATAAGACGCCCCATCCCCTTGCGAATACGAAGGTGTCGGAACGGCGAACAATGCCGCAACACACAGAGAAACCAACGGAATTGTACGTCCAACACGCCCAGTTAACTTACTTCCCAAATTCTTCCTGTTGGCAAAAGAAACAAAGAAGTAGAGAAACATGATAGCCAATAGAGGCAGACCAACAACCCTGAAACATCGCAGAAACAGCTGAATCATCTGAAAAACCTGAGAAGCAGGTATCACTAAAAAGCCTAAACCCATCATCGTAAGCCCACCAATCAAGCGCAACAAACGCTTGTTTCCTTCATTCCACTCTCTGATTCTGCCTAACGAAAAGAGGTTAGAATAGAGCAACAGAGAAATCAAAATCAATGGCAAAACAAAAACAAAATTGTAGAACAGCAGGAGAGGAATCGCCTGAAGCCTCGTCGTACTATTTGCCAACTGTCCAAGAATAAACAGGTAAGGCCCACCTGAACATGGCAGTTCAAAACAAACAACCACAAAACCCATTGCAAAAGCCCCGAACGGGCTGGTCACACCCTTAAGCAACTTCATAAGTAGGGGCTTCAAAGAACGAGGAACCTCCATCACAAAACCGCCACGACCACGCCAGAGAGCATCCTTAAGACAGAAAAATCCAGCCAAAACCGCAATCAACCCAACCAAAAGACTAAAAACGCCAGCAAAACCGCTAAACTGCACAAACGTGAACAAACCTAACCCAAACAGGAAGTAGCCAATAAAAACTGAAAGACAGAAGGCTAAGCCCACATTCAGCGCCCTCTTCCTACGATTTGAAACAAGCACTCGAGCGCCTATCAAAAAGACCAAAATAGCGATGGAACAAGGATTGATGGAATCGACTAAAGCGGCAACTACGAAAGTAAGGATGGAAAAATTGCTGGCCACAGGCTTTAATTGCTCTCCAGAACTTTCTGGAACCTCAACCTCCGAAGGCCGACCAGTTGACGAATTCTTCATCAACGCTTTCTTAACCGCTTCTTCAAACCCCTCAATAATGGGAGTGTCACCAACAAGGTATGTGCCAGAAACAAAGACCGTGGGTACCGCCCTACGCTCCAAGGGAAGACCGTACATGTCACTGTATTCGTCAAAAAGAGAAAGACAACTCCTATTGTTATAGACATCAAACCTATAAACCCTTAAGGGATATTTCTGCTCCATCTCAGCAATAAAGGGCGCAACTTTCGCGCAATGAGGACAACCCTCCCCATAAAAGTAATAGACGCTTAAGCCTCCTCCACCCGTCCAAACAGAAGCAGACTTTGTATCCTCTCTAACAAACAAAGAAACCACAAACAAACCAATCAAAAAAACAAAAACACCAAATTTCTTATCCATAAAAGTGTCCTCCTTCCCCCTAATCAGCAATAGTTTAATTAATTAATAACATTTTTGGAAAAATCTTTCATGACCTTAGCAGATAGACTCGTGTGTAAAGTATATGCCCATCTTTGTTTCACGCCTCCAAGCACCACCATAACCATCAACCTATTTGGAGCCTAATTGGATCATATTTGGATCATGTATGGGATGGTCTAGGAGCGTGTGCGCGTGTCTTCTCTTTGCAGTTACATGTATTTGGCTTTTTCTCGAACAGTGAAGATGTCTCCCGCAAAATCCCCTCTTTTTCTATCCTGTTCTCTTTCCACCAACATCTTTCCGCATTTTTCGCACTTAACAGGTTCATATGCATGCATGGAAATAGACTAGAAGATTTTTCCACAATCTTATTTAACTCTTAATGCCGTAAGCTTAATAGTGAAAAAGAGAAGGGATGTGACAACATGAGAAAAACGAGAATTATTCAACTCAGCACTTTGATAGTTGCTTCTGCTCTGATTGCGGTTATGCTACTGAGTGACTCTGCATACGCGATTACCAACGGCGAGCCAGATGCGGGCAGGCATCCGTATGTGGGCCTAATCGTGTGCGATGATTCACCTGGGCATCCGGCATGGCGCGGCACAGGAATCCTACTTTCGCCAACCGTCGTACTAACTGCAGGCCACGTCACGGACGGAGCTGTAGCGGCAAGAGTCTGGTTCTATGAAGACGTTACTTATGATCACGTACCGTTTCCGCTGTATCCTTACGGTGGTCCAGGTAGTGGAGCAATCGAAGGCACTCCATATACTAACCCCGATTTCGCTATTGGTGTTGGCAAAGGAGTTCCAGGATTCGATTATCGCGATGTCGGAATAGTCGTCCTATCTGAACCAGTTCCGATGAGTGAGTACGGTCTACTGCCAACTGCAGGATTAGTGGATACGCTGCCAGTTATGACGAACGTTGACCTCGTGGGCTACGGTGTCCAATATCAAGTTCAGCCAAGAAATGTGGGAGGACCTCGGGGAGCTTGGACGGGACCTCGGGTACGCAACTATGCTCCTGCAAAGCTTCTGTCTGGCAACTTCGCTTGGAGCGACGAGTTTATCAGAGTCACAGCCAATCCAGGGCAAGACAAAGGCGGCACTGCTTTCGGCGACTCTGGAGGCCCAGTTCTGCTGGGTGGCACGAGGACTATTCTGGCGGTCAACTCTTACGTGACCAACGCTAATTGTGCAGGTGAAACGTATCACAGTCGCATCGACATACCAGAAGTGCTTGAATGGATAGAAGGTTTCTTCTAAAGAGTCAGAAACCGACTAGCATCAACCTCATCCTTTTTTTTGAGTGCGCTCTATAAGTGAAAAATGCCAGTATGGTTCAGGAGCGGCATTGAAAAAAGTTTAAGAATCTAATGTATTCTTAGGCGCGCGTTTTTTAGAATGGAGAGTACTCTAATATACACAGTCAGCCTGAGCAGGCTATATACAGAATTCGATAATCGCGTAAAAACTACGATAATCTTGCTTTTTTCTCGAATTGTTTCTCATAAATTTCCCTAACCTTCTGGACGGTGTCAGCCTCTTCTGGACTTTTCTCCTCTCTGATTCGTGTTATGCGAGCAAACCGTAACGCCATTCCACACTTGTATTTTGGGCTTTTCTGAATCTCGTT
>CAZUFG010000070.1:0-5727 GCA_964618655.1 uncultured Candidatus Bathyarchaeia archaeon
GGTCGGGTGCTCCCAGACGCCTACGTTGTGCCCTACGGCACGACAGCCCGCCAACTCGCCTACACGGTTCATACGGACTTGGGGGAGGGCTTCATCTACGCGGTTGAGGCACACGAGAAAAAGAGAATCGGAGAAAACCACATCCTAAAAGATAGGGACATCGTTTCGATAATAAGCGCAAAAAAGAGAGGCTGAATCCCTCTGTATCCGTTTGTCTATCTTACTGACCGAAACGTCTTTTCCGCCTCTGATAAGTCCTCACAGCCCTCAACAAGTCAATTTTTCTGAAATCTGGCCAATACACATCTTGAAAACAAAGCTCACTGTACGCACACTGCCACAAGAGGAAACCGCTCAAACGCTCCTCACCAGACGTCCTAATAATCAAGTCCGGGTCCTGTTTAGGCATATGCGCCGTATACAAGTACTTCTCAAAAAAACCCTCATCAATCTCGTCAGGAGCCAACTCACCCTCCTCCACTTGTTGGGCAATCTTCCTCGTCGCATCCACAATCTCAGCTCGGCCTCCATACGCTATCGCCAAATTCAAAAAGTGTTCATCATAATCCTTTGTGGCTTCTTCAGCCTGCCGAATCGTCTCCTGCAAACTCTTCGGCAAAAGACCATTCCTACCGATCACCTTGACCCGAACCTTGTGCTTATGAATACGTTCATCCGTGAGAATCTCGCACAGTTTTTCCTCCGCAATCTTCATGATGCTTTCCACTTCCAGTGGGGAACGATTAAAGTTTTCGGTTGAAAACGCATAAAGGGTAATGGATTTAACGTCCAGTTTTAGGCACCAATCAAGCAGTTCCTCAATTTTTTCCGCGCCATAGTTGTGACCGATCCACGGATTTAATGACTGCTCCGAAGCCCATCGGCGATTCCCGTCTAAAACAATGGCAATGTGCTCAGGCTTTGGTTCGTCTTTCACTTGACGCCAAAGCCACTTCTCATACAACTTATACACACCAAGTATCGACAACAGGGTCCTCAGCATGTTTTATCCCCGAAACCTCGCATCCCTGAGCGCGTGCGCGCAAGGACAGCGACGCCGTTTTGGTAAGTGCCTAACCGTCTCTCTTAAAACTTGCTGAATGACTGGCATCTTCTTTTTTGCCATTCGACCTACTTCACTTGTGATTAGTCGTTTTTGCATGCCAGCCGCCATATTTGAAACATAACAGATTGGAGCGTAACACATTTCAAGCTCACGTGCAAGCGAGGACTCAGGCGCGCCAGTCATGCCCACGACATCACAGCCAATTCGTCGGAACATCTCAATCTCTGCAGGAGTTTCATAGCGAGGTCCCTCCGTACAGACAAGCACAGCGCGGCCCCACACTCGCTCGCGGTTTCTTTTTCCCGCTTTGACTAGAAGATCGCGAATTGTTGGGCAGTATGGTTGAGAAACATCCACATGCGTTACAGGCTCATCGTCATAGAATGTAAACTTCCTAAACTTAGTGAAGTCAACTAAGTCATGAGGAACAACTAAGTCTCCTGGCTTAAACTCTGGATTTATTGTACCAACGGCATTTGTTGAAACAACCCGCTCAACACCAATCTCATGTAAAGCGTAAAGGTTCGCTTGATAGTTCACCTTATGTGGCGGAATAGAATGATAAACCCCGTGGCGTGGCAAAAACGCAACAGGCTTCCCGTCAACTTCGCCAATTGATATGGGTGGTGGAAGCCCATATGGAGTTCCTATTCGAACTTGTTCCACATCCTTCAAAAAAGCCTCTAAGCCAGTTCCGCCAATTATTGCCACATCAGCCCTCTTCAAATTCCTCAATCTTCTTTTCTTTCTCCTTCTCCTTGAAATAACTGCCATATTTTTTGTGCAAGAGGAAAACTATGAGAACAACAGCCACAGCGAATGGTACGCCAGTAACAATAGCAGCGATAAGCCTTACTGTGTAAGCGGGTTCTTCAGGCTTTATGAGAATCATGGACGCCTGGTAGAAAATTGACCAAGACCAAGCAACAACGTCCACGATGACTATGGTACGCCAAATTCGAGGGTCCCGCTCGAAGAACCAACGGATTGCCCTACCAGAAAGCAAAACACATATGCCAATTACTATGAGAGCGATAGCGCCAGAAATGAACCATCCTGCAAGCTTAGGAAGCGCTGTTATCCATTGACCAATATCGGCTGGAGGAGGACTAATCTGAGGTATATTATCTGTGACACATGTCGCCCCTAGATAGCCGCCAACGAGAATCAACACAATTCCAGCAACCGCAGAAAAGCCTGCGATTTGAACTGGGAAAGGAGGCGGAGAATACTCTCTTATCCACTTGTAAAAGCCTTTAGCCGCTTTGTCGATGCTGAACCCCTTTATGATGAAGACAGCGCCCAAAACGACTAGGAAAGCAATTCCAGTGTACATCAAGAGATTGAAATAAGACAAGACCACCAAGACAATCATCAGAATACCAGGCAGACCGAGTACAATTCGAGAGTAGCGTGGGTTCTGAACAAGCGTTTTCAAATATCGAGAAAATAACGCTACAGTCTCCTCAACAGACTTGCTGTGCTTTACCACAATCCTTCGTACTGAAGTTACAGGCACTCGCGACTGGACCAATGGCAAAACTGCCTCGTCACTATACCCATCCGAGACAAGGATGACGTCAGTTGCAGGAAAAACTCTTAACACTTCGGTGAGTTCTGTTACCAGTTTTCTGTCTGCTCCTACCCCGCCTAACTCGGAGCCTGCAATAGTTGCAATCTCGTATTCTTCCCCAGTTTTTACCCCCTCTTTTAGGTGGTCATATAGCCTAACTGCCTCAAACATTGCGTTGGCGTCTGCCTCTTCGGGGTCATGCAAGGCAACACTGACCGCTGCTGTTAGGTTTTCCTCTCTTCCGACAATTGGTGTTTTAATGCTTGCCTTGACGCCGAGGTCGTCGTCTCTATCAACGTAAAGAACGAGGAGGCGCTGTGAACCCTTTTTTGAGGAAGTCGTCATGTTAGGTATTCCTACTACTATTGTTAGTGTTCACCACTTTAATTTTGCTTTCGACTCTTCTTTAATGTTCCCTTTTCAGTGAGTATCTTAAACTCTTCCCAAGTTAATTTCTCGCCCCGTTTCAGCTTTTCCCCTGCCTTTTCTTTCACTTCTTTACGGAGTTCAAGCTGACGCTTGGCTTGCTTTTCCTCTTCCAAGCGACTAAGTTCTCCCCTGAGAGACTTAACTTGACCATAGAGTTCCATGTATTTTTCATGAAAACCTTGGGCTTGCCCTTTGATCTCCAAAAAGTTTTGATGCGCACTGTCCGCTTCGGCTTGGAGACTGTGAGCTTTATCCAACAGCTCTAGTCTTTCTTCATGTGATTTTTGACTCTGTTCGGCAAGTTCTGAAAGTTTTTCATGATAAAGTTTGGCTTCAGCTTCTAGTTCTCTCTCTCTCGTTTTTAATTCGGTGATGCCTTCTTTCAATTTTTGTGTCTGCCGATAAACCGTTAGCTGGACTTCTAGAGTCTTCACTTGATCGACTAACAATTTCTCTTCTTCGAGCGGAAGAGGTGTTGTTTGGATTTTCCACTCGATTTTTTCCATTTCGCTTTGTAGGTCACGCATGGTTCGTGGAGGCTTTTTTTCTAATAAAACATCAATTTTTTCCTTCATTTTCAAAATTTGAGCGCGTATTTCCTTGCGCTGTGAATTTGCTTTCTCTCTTAAGTTTTTAAGCTCTCGAACTTGTGCATTCAGCGTGTCTCGTTTTTCTTTGAGGTTGACAGCCTCCGTGCGCAACATTTTCATGTGCTCATGAACTGAGTTTCTTTTTTCAGCCCATTTTCGAGCCTCAGAGTTCAGTTTGTCGCGTTCTTCTCGGATTGAGTCGAGTTTTCGGTCTAGTTCCTCTATTCTCTTTTTCAGAGAATCAGACAAGTTCTCGTTCCTCCACGCTTGGCTTAGCCCACTCGATGATCTGCCGAATTAAGGCTTGACCTTCTTTCGACGAGAAGAGAGGAAGGTCCCAGTTTTCTTTGATGCGCCAGCGAGTTACAGTATGACTTTCCACTTTCTTTTGATATGGCTCTCTGTAAACGAGAACTCCTCTCCGCTGCCAAACTGGTGTTTTGGTCGAGTTGACGCCTTCACGAAAAAGGGTTTCATGAATTTCCTTTGTTTTCAAGCCCTTCAACATTTTTGCGGCTTCTGATGGTTTGTGTCCCTTTTTTCGAAGTAGCCAATACGCGTAGGCGTTGTTGTGGTTTCGCCAAGCGTCTCTCTGTCTTGAAGTTAAATATTCTGTTATTTTTTCTTTGGAAGAAATGATTATGCGCGAATCAAAAGCTGTGAGTAATGTTTTCTTGAATTGTTTTTGAAGGTTTATCGAAAATGCGCTAGACGCAACGCCGGAGAGGACTGAGTTTATCTTTTCAACTCTTCGCCTGAATGGTATAGCATACAAAAATAACGCGTTAATCTCGTCGCTGGCAGCATAAACCAATGTTGGATTGAAGTCACTCTGGAATATGGCTTTGGCAGAACTAACTAAGCAGTTGGCAAACTTTTTGTCGAATGGCTTCTCAGCGCCCACTGTCTCGGCTACGGCTTGGAAGCGTCTCCCATCCAGCCTGGTAAAGAAAGGTGAGTCTGGTGGAACCTGAAGCTGAGAAAAAATCTCATGTTTAGAAAAGTTTAAGCTTTCATTCAAGGATGATTCTTGCATCGACTGTTTTTGCTCCCTTCTCATAAACCATGATGGGGTTTAAGTCGAGCTCCTTGATTTCTTGATGATCCATCACCAGCCGTGAGGTGTTTAGCAGAATCTTTACGATGGCATCGATGTCTGCTGGCGGTTGACCTCGATAGCCCTTAAGAATTGGGTAAGCCTTAACCTCGGTGATCATTTCTTGGGCGTCTCGTTCTGTGATAGGCGCAATTCTGAAGGTTACGTCTTTGAGGACTTCGACAAAGATTCCGCCAAGTCCAAACATTAAGGCTGGACCAAACTGAGGATCCTTAGTCGCTCCGACAATGACTTCGGTTGATTGGGGAACCATCTCTTGAACGATTACACCTATGATTTTCGCATTCGGCTTATGCTTTTTCACGTTAGACAAAATTTTTTTATAGGCGTCTCGAACCTCTTTCGGGCTGTTCAGGTTAAGCATTACTCCGCCTACATCAAACTTGTGAATGACGTCTGGAGAGACGATCTTGAGAACCGTAGGGTAGCCCACTTCCTCCGCAAACTTCACCGCTTCCTCCTCGGTTTTTGCCACCCTAAAATTTGTCACTGGGATTCCATACTCTGCGCACACGGCTTTGGCTTCGGGTTCGAGCAGGTAGTTCCTCTTCTCCTTGCGAGCTTCTTGGAATATTTGGGAAACTTTTGCCATTGAAGTCAGCAACCCTTTCCGGACGAGAAATGTAAAGATTGTTTTTAGCCTTAAACCTTTGTGCTTAATACCAGAATAGAGTTTACGGTTGCTACGAGCTACACACCCACTTGTAAATCCCATTGTTCTTCAGAATCCAAGCGTCGCAGCCCACGGGTCCGAAAATCCAGTCTTTTTTCACTTCGTCCCAATAGTACCACAGCCAATATCCTTCTGCGTAATTGTTAATTGACGTTATAAGTATGTGTCCCGGCTCCAATGTTGGCCAATACGAGTATTCAACTCTTGCCACTTCTTGTGTTAAGTCGAACAATGTCATGCCAGAGGAGATGGAGATATTATGCCATTCTAAGGTTGAGT
>CAZUFG010000071.1:0-5486 GCA_964618655.1 uncultured Candidatus Bathyarchaeia archaeon
GAAGCCTTAGTTCTTGTCTGTAAATAAAATAGGAGAGTGTAAATTAGAAAATGAGCTATAGAGAAAGATCCAGCAGAACCCCGAGAGAAATGTACAAGGCAACATGCGCAGACTGCGGCAAAGAATGCGAGGTTCCGTTCAAACCGGACCCGAGCAGACCAGTCTACTGTAGGGAATGCTGGGCGAAGAGAAGAGGACCAAGAAGATACTAAACAGAATAAGACTTAATCGCACTAGTCTTCTATGCTTGTTCTCTTAACCATACAATATTAGACTAGCGTCTACCCAGTGCGACAACAGTACCCACAAACTGAAGGGGTTCAAGCATCTCTCGAGATTGCCATTTCTTTTTTTTTAACTTTTTTTACGTATTCCTTTTCGCCAACTTGGTTTATGATGTGTTGTTGGTCATTAACGAACTGTAGAGCATGATATAACGTTGAGATTTTTAGAGTGCTTTTAGTTTGTTTCCTCTTATGATTATTTGTTGAACTATTCTTCGGTCAGCACATGGTTTATCAGGCTTTGCAACTGCTACAACTTCAAAATGTTCCTCAAGTGGACTTCCAACGATTTTTTTACCTAGTGTTTCTTGAATTTGGAAAACACCTGCACTGTTGTTCATATGTATCAGTATTCTTATTGGCACTTCTTCCCCTTTCGTGATTTCCACTTTTTCGATGCTTAGGGCGGATACCGTGTGGATGTTGACGTTTCCCTTGTCGAATGAGAGTCTTCCCCGGCCCTTCGTCATGTCTGTTCCGTCGGCGATTCCTACGAGGGCAGATTCCTCTGTGAGGTCTTTGACGTCAAATTCGTGGGCGTATATGCAGTGCAGTATGTGTCCTCGAATTTCGTACATAACCTCTTCCTCTTCATAGACTTTGGGTAGGAGCCTGTTCAATAGTGGGATCGCAAGATAGACTCCCGCCACGTTGTGGCTTTCTCGGTGAACTTGGTTTCCGATGTCATGGAGGAGGGCTCCAGTCAAAACTATTAGGTGAGCGTCATCTTCGTTTCCGGCTCTTTCCTTGATTACACTAGGCAAGATGCCATTATCGAGGAGGAGTTTGAGCATCTTGAGGGCGTTTGCTGCCACGATCTTAACGTGGATATCTCCATGATCGTTGTATCCAAGCTTTGCAACTGCGATGTAGTTTGCCATGTCCCAGTCTGCGTTTGCTTCTGGATCATCTCTTAGCAGTTTCCACATCCTCTTTGCCTTTGGGTGATCAGCGACAAGCCTGCTGATCGTCTTTTCAGCGTCTTCCTTCATCGTTATGTAGGACTTGGGTAATTCTAACTCGAACCCTTTGCCTGTGGCTACTTTAACCAACTCTCATACCTCCTAGTAATGCTGTATAAGGAGGGTTTGTGTTGAACACACGTTTATACCTTCGTTTAGTGGAAGACGCAGATGGGGCGGAGACAGGAAGACAGACGGGTATACTTAGGTATAGCGGGGTATGGAAGAAAGAGGTGTGTAGTGGCTTCAGGCACGCGTACACGCTCCTAGACCATCCCATATATGATCCAATTAGGATCCAACTAGGCTCCAAATATGAACTGAAAGAAAGGAAGGTGGAAGTGAATTACTTGATTATTTTCCATTTTTTGTCATTATGGCTTCGGCTGGAAGCCCATATATAACGTAGTCAGTTTGATTTTCATGGAATAAGCCAAGAAAGTAGAAGAGGCTCAACATAGATAAGGAACAGGCGCGAAGTTGGAACAACTCAAAAGTATAACATAAAGCTTATTTATACGCTTAATCTAGTTATACTTGGTTTTATGTATGACCGAAAAATATCGCAGCAAAGTAGGACCAAAGGGGCAAGTTGTTGTGGTGAAAGAACTGAGAAAAAAGTATGGAATAAAAGAGGGAGGGCTGGTCGAGCAAATCTCGACTGAAAAAGGCGTTTTATTGATTCCGCTTTCTGCAGACGATTTGTTGAAAGAGCTGGACGAGGTTGCTGAGGGCATAGGGAAGACTTGGCCGAAAGAAGTGTCAGCGGTTAGGGCAGTAAGAGAGGACAGGGAAAAGCGATGGTTGAAGAAGTAACCCTAGATTCTTCCGTTCTTGTTTCAGCGCTCGTGAAAGAAGACATTTTTAGAACCATAGCGCGACGTATAATGGAAAAAGTGTTTCAAGGCAAATATCACGTCACCACCAGCGCCATAGTACCCGTCGAGGTCTGCGGTTCAATCTCTAGACGGGCGGGCATGAACAAGGCAATTTTAGCCAAGAGTCAACTCCTTAAATGGGAAAGCATGAATCTCATTGCTTACAGTGAACTCGCTGGAAAAAGGAGAGAAGAAGCAACGGAATTAGCCATAAAATTAAAGATGAGCGGGATGGATGCGATAGTAGTTCAAACGGCAAAAGAGAAACGTGGAGTCTTAATCACCTTTGACGAAGAAATGGCTGAAAAAGCTAAGGCGGCAGTTAAGGTTCTCACCAACAAAGATTTTAGAACGTGAAACAAGATGACCAACAATTCACTAACAGTTATTTTTAGTGAGTTCGAGTGACTTATATAGTCAGTCTGATTCCTTCCTCATTGTAAAGGCGACCATAGATGAGGTCTCGGGGTATCGATGCTAAACTTTGGAAACATTTCTTCACGCTCTATAAGCTGGCGGAGATGGGAGCATCAAAACGAACCGTAAAGGTCTCCACCGAGTACTTGGCTGAGAAGATAGGTGCCTCACAGCAGACCGCTTCACGCCACCTCATCGAACTGGAGAAGAAAGGTTGGATAACCAGAGGCATAACGCCTGAGGGCTGTCTGATCAAAATCACTGAGGCTGGTGTCGCCGAACTGAAAAAAATGTACTCTGACATGCGCCTTATCTTTGAGGCAGAGTATCCTCCTTCAGTTACGTTGACCGGAGTATTGTTCACTGGGCTCGGCGAAGGAGCCTACTACGTGACACGGGAGCAGTACCGAAAACAGTTCATCGAAAAACTTGGATTAGACCCGTACCCTGGAACGCTCAACCTAAAGCTTACTAACGAATATGACATGAAAGCGCGCTCAGAACTCGAAGCCTACCCAGCAGTAGAGGTTCAGGGCTTTCAAGACGAGTCCCGAACGTTCGGCTCTGTCAAGTGTTATCCAGCCGTAATAAATAACAGGGCGAAGGGCGCTGTTGTGTTCGCCCTAAGAAGTCACTATAACTCTTCTGTACTAGAGGTGATAGCGCCGTCTTCCCTACGTAACCAGCTAAAACTGAAGGACGGACACAAAGTTAAGGTAGAGGTCTTCACTTTACCGTGACTCAACGATTTTTCTTTTGATTTTTGAGGAACTGTTCAGCTCTTCTTTTCCGAATCTTCCAATCTTCACAACTTGTATGTTGAAGCCCCTTTCTGCCACTGCCTTTCGCACTTCCCTTTCTATGCCGTCTTGGTCGTGTCCCACCGCGACAATGTCGGGCTTTAGTTTTTCAATCACTTGGTCAATGTTGAAGTCTTCATATCCCAAGATGGCTTCATCCACAACTTTCAGGGATTCGACAAGCGACCTTCGTTGATCTTCGGGCATGACTGGCTTCGTGCCCTTCCTATTCTTCACTGTCGAGTCTCTCGCCACGATAACGATTAATTTTGCGTTTTTTCCACCCGTTTTTTTTGCTTCTTCCAGATACTTCACGTGACCGAAATGAAGCAGGTCAAACGTGCCTGAAGCCAAGATGACCTTTCCTTTCTTTACTTTTTGGTGGGCCATGAGAACTTCACCATTCCTAACAGGCGTATGGCGTCCAACAGCCCTTCACAATACGCCACTGAAGCCAGTCCTGTCTCAAGCTTTTTTCTCTCCTGATAGTATTTTGCGTCTTCTAAATAACGCCTCGCGGTTTCGATAACGTTTTCGATGTCTTCTCCGCTGATGTAGGTTGTTGTTTCAGAGGTTTTCATCTCTCCAAAAACCTGTTCAGTGTTGCGAATATACTTTGACACGAGTTCTTTCAGTGTCATTTAGCCATCTCCCTTATCAGTTCGGGGGCCTTCGCCAGTGTTACCAGCGCCTCAGCCTCCATGAAATGGAGCCTGCCCGGAAAAACGAGAGTGTGTGGGGGAGCGCCAAAATCGTAGTTCATCACATCCCCTATAAAGCCTGCCTTGACCGTTGGCTCCTCTGAGCCTGCTCTTGCGATGCCGACGACCAGCGTATCTGGGGTGACCACATGATTTTCTTTTCTTTTTTCTATGGCTAGGAGCGATTGTAGCCCTTCTTTGACGGTCATGTATCGTTTCTTTTCAGCCTTAACGTCTAAGAAGCAGAGCGTGTGGAGTCCCATTCTTTGGTTTACTTGAATCACCACGTAAGGAGTCTCTGGAATGAAGCCTTTTTCAGGGAACGGAACCGTCACGCTTCTCCCGTACTTATAATTCTGCAACCCTGACAGCCCAATAACTGCCGAGACTATGGAAGCGCCATGAATAATACGAGTTTTTATCCCCATCTTTTCCGCGCGAATCCGCAAATCCACATGAGTCGTGGCAATCAATGGGTCGCCCGGAACCAAGAACACGGCTTTGCCCTTCTCAGCCTCTTGCAGAATTCTCTTTCCTTCTTCCTCCTCTAAAACTCGCCTTGAAACAACCGTAATCTTCTTCTTAACCAGTTTTTCGAGTTTTTGAATAGACAGTCCAGACATTAGGCTTGTGTAAAGTTCAGCGAAAACCGTGTCTGCCTTCTTAACTTCCTTGAGTCCACGAAGTGAAATGTCCGTT
The DNA here is from genome assembly GCA_964618655.1 of uncultured Candidatus Bathyarchaeia archaeon. Taxonomy (GTDB): domain Archaea; phylum Thermoproteota; class Bathyarchaeia; order Bathyarchaeales; family Bathyarchaeaceae; genus CAZUFG01. The sequence continues at coordinate 4,742 of CAZUFG010000071.1, forward strand.
TCGTCGAATAGGCCTAAGCCAACGAAAACCAGTTCGCCCAATCGCTTAGCCTCGCTTTTCTTTTTATTTAACGAAAGATATTAGCGTAACCATGTACACAAGTTGGGCGGATGCGCCTAAAACGGGCCCGTAGCTCAGCAAGGTAGAGCAACGGACTCTTAATCCGTGGGTCAGGGGTTCAATTCCCCTCGGGCCCGCCATCCTAATTTGCTCCCTTGAATCATTATGTAGTGGCGGGTTCAATAAAGTCAACGAAGGGTTTGTTTTTGAAGTGTTTGTCCCCTGTTAAGAGATGGGTATGTTCATTTACGTATGAGTATACGATGCCGTCGATTAGATATAGTCCCTCTTTCTCTGTAGTCTCTCCAGCTTCTACAGCGTTGGTTTCATCAAGGCTCAAAATAAGACTACGTTCCTTTATGAATTCCAGGATTCTGGTGCTTTTTTCTTTCGGCACATTCTTTCTTTTTAATATTCTGCTGATTTCAGCTAAAACAATAGATGGAGTGACGAGCAGGTTTTCCTCTATAGCTTCTTTGAACTCTTTTTTTCCCTCAAAGTACGAAATCCAAGCGTATGTATCAACGATATAGTTCTTCATGAGCTTCTTCCTCAACGATGTCCTTCGTTGAGACTCGTCCTTTCAGCTCGCCGAACATGCCTTTCCCCTTTGGAAATAATGCTTCCCTCAGTATTTTGTTTGCTACCTCGGATATGTTGTCTCGTGACTTTTGCTTCAGCTTCT
>CAZUFG010000072.1:0-5483 GCA_964618655.1 uncultured Candidatus Bathyarchaeia archaeon
AAGAGTTTCCTGACACTGTGATTTTGCATCGAGGCATCGACGAGGAATTAACTGGAAAAACCCACTGGGAACTCATAAAGGAAATGCGGCAAGTCTTCAAAGATAAGAGATTCCTAGTTGCGGTTGCTGGCGGAATAACTCCTGAAACAGCGCCTGAAGCCTTAGCGAAAGGTGCAGATATCATTATTGTCGGAAGATACATAACCCAATCCAAGGACGTAAGGCGTTCAGTTAGAGACTTCCTCGAATGCACCGCTGAAATGAGGGTAGACATAGACCTGTTCAGGGAGCATGTGGAATAAGTAACTTCCACATACTCCTCTTTATTACGACTGCGCAAAGTAGGAGGCCAAGCTAAACTTCAAAGGTCTCAACTCCGTTAGAGTTAAAGCTAAGTCTAGAATTCTCAAGTAGACGGAGTCACGTTAAGGAGGAACAAAAGCCATGAAAAAAGTGTTCGTGGCTGTCTTCATTTTCATCATTTTACTTGCGGCGATGCTTCAAAGTAATCCCACAGTAGAAGGCGACAAAGATGACATAAGCTTCATAATCCAGATGAGTGGCACTCTCTCTAACAATGGAACAAAAACATGGGACCTCATTGAAGAGGACCGAACATTTAACCTTTTCATGAACAACACATGGCAAACAGTCATGCTGATAAACCATTCATACCCTCTAGAAACAAATAAAAGTGACGGAGATGGAAACCCAATCGCCGTTTTGCAGTTTCCAAAGTCAGAACTTCAACCAGGCGAAAACATCAGCTATACCATATCATGTCGTGCTATTTGGAAGCCCCGCTTAATTCCAAGCATAAGTGAGGTGCTGTCAGAAACCCTAAATGAAATACCGCAAAACTTGACTGAAGAATATTGTCAAGAAGAAGGTCCTTGGCTACTTAGTGATACAGAGCTTCGAAACTTGACTCAAAATGTGGCACAGAACGAAACGAACGTTCTTGCGGCTGTCAATAAATTTGTCGTGTGGATTTGGCAAAACATTCAGGCTCCACACACGCCAGTTTTGCATGAAGTTCCCCTTTACCCAAATGAAACTTTCAAGTATAAAGAAGGAGACTGCGACGATCAAGCGGTTCTACTGATCACGCTTTGCCGCATTTATGGGATTCCTTCATATCTTCAGACGGGTTGCATGTACATGCCAGAACTGGGAAGCTTCACGGAAACGCTTTGGGATGGTCATGCAACAGTCGTCTCGAAGAGGATTGGTTGGCATGGCTGGGCAATAGTTTACGTGCCGCCGTGGGGTTGGCTTCCCTTCGACCTCACCTATGCGATTGGAGGAAAAGGCAACCCTCTCAACGCAATAAAAACATCTGCAGTGGTTATGCGGAAGACGATTCAATGGATGAACGTTAGCCAAACCGACTATGTGGCCTCAGCACGGAAACAAAGAGAATTCGTGAAAAGCAATAATCTCTACATTTATGAGGAAGATGAAATAACTCAAGAAACCCCTACAGAAGATTTCTGGAACGAACAGCTTCCATGGATTTTTATTGCAACGCTGACAGCCACGGTCATCATTTTGGGAGTTGTCGCTTGGAAAGCGCAAAAAAAGAGGCTGAAACGGGTCAGCCAGCCCGTAGATTTAGGTAGTCAACAATCACCTTTGCATAAACTTCCGTCATCTTTACAACATCATTGATGTAAACAAATTCGTTGTAGGCATGAGCTACCTCAGTATAGCCAGGACCAAACGCAACTGTCGGGACACCCAACATTTCTCTAAACCTGTGGGCGTCGCTGGTTGCAGCCATAAAAGTAGCAGGCACTCTATAGCCGAACACTTCTCGACCCTCCTCTTGTATAGTCTTAATTAACGGATCATTAGCCGGCGTGTATGAGGGCATCTCGCGGTTTACGACTTGGCATTCAAAGCTTTCGGGAAGAAGAGCCCGAACAAATTCTTCAACACTATCTGGGTTGCCGCCTACAGGAACCCGTATATCAAACTCGGCTTTACATTTCTCCGGCACAACATTAACCTTAGTCCCGCCAGTCAGCATCCCCAAATTAACTGTATAATGGTCAAGTGTTCTGGTGAGGCTTTTACCAGAGATTCCATGTTCTTTAGCAACTCCTGCCAGCATGGCTTTTCCGTCTCGAATCAGCGTCTTAGTGTCGTCTGGAACCTTTACTGCAGATTCTTCCAGCATCCTTAATTTAGGCAGAAAATCCGTTAGCCTTAGAATCGCGTTCTCGCCCAGCATCGGAGTGCTCCCATGAGAAGGCTTCCCAAACGCAGTGATTTTCAACCAGCAAACTCCACGCTCCCCAGCAACAATCGTGTAACCACCTTTAAGGTAGCCAGTCGGTTCCGTGATTAAGCAAGCGTCTCCAAACAATTTTCGGTTTTCTAGAAGCCAAGGCGCACCAGCTAGTCCCATGGCTTCTTCGTCGCAAACACCTGCAAAGACCACTTTTCCAGAAAAATCATTCTCAAAATCTTTTAGAATGGCAGCAGCCATTAACATGGCTGCTATGCCGCCTTTCATGTCGGTTGCCCCACGGCCAAGAATCTTTCCTTCACGTATTTCTCCGCTATAGGGATGAGCAATCCATTGTTCAGGGTTGCCTGCCGGAACAACGTCGATGTGCCCACATAAAATCAGTGTCCGCGTTCCTTTCCCAACCGTGGCGAGAACATTTGCATGTCCCTTAACTGGTTCAAATCTTTCATGTAGCACTCCCTCATCTTCGAGAAAATGCTCAACTACATTGGCCACTTCAGAAACGTTGCCTGGCGGGTTCTCGCCTCCAGCTTGAACGAGCTTACAACACAGTTTTGTTAGTTCCTGCTCGCGATCTTTGACACGTTTGGTGATTAATGACCTCAGATTCCTCAATTCTTACACCTCGATGAAACTTGGCTTGTTTTATTACATGACCAGCAATCCTTAATAAATGGATAGTTCCCTTCACTTAACGTTACATGAGATAGCCAACGGAAAAGGAGAGTAAACATAAACACATGGCAAAATTCAAAATAATAGTTTCTGATCCCGAAGTAGGGAAGTCCCGCGTTGTCGAGGCAGAAGGAACTCGCGCTGTTCCTTTAATTGGAAAAAAACTTGGCGAAGTGATTGATGGGTCTGTGGTTGGGACGCCTGGCGTTAAAGTTCAGATAACTGGCGGATCCGACAAAGACGGTTTTCCAATGAGACCCAACATTCATGGAGGAGTTCGAGCCAACGTCATCCTCAGCGAGGGCGTAGGTTTCCAGCCTTCTCAAAAGGGGGAAAGGCAGAGAAAAACTCTTCGAGGAAACGTTATCACTGAAGAGATTGTCCAAATAAACATGAAAATTGTTGAAAAGCCAAAAAAGGCTGAAAAAGAAGAAAAGGTAGAGGCGGAAAAAGAGAAGAAAGTGATAAAAAGGAAAGCGTTAGCAGAAGGGAAGAAGAAAGGAGAAAGTGAACCGACTGAAGAAACTGCCCAAACAGCCTGAAGTCAATATCGGAACCATCGGCCATGTGGACCACGGAAAAACCACGTTAGTAGAGGCCCTTACTGGTGTTTGGGCAGCCAAGCATAGTGAAGAACTGAGACGAGGCATCACCATTAAGCTTGGATATGCGGACGCCCCCATTTATAAATGTCCAAAATGCGAAGCTCCTCAAGCTTATTCTACTGAGCTTAAATGTCCTCACTGTGGTTCCCAAACCGAATTCCTTCGGGCGATCAGTTTTGTTGATGCGCCCGGCCATGAGGCGCTTATGGCCACGATGCTTTCTGGAGCAGCCGTTATGGACGGAGCCATCTTAGTCATGGCAGCCGATGAGCCTTGTCCGCAACCTCAGACTCGGGAACATCTTGCCGCCATCGAAATAGTTGGAATAAAAAATCTTGTAATTGTTCAAAACAAAATTGATGTGGTCGACGAAAACCGGGCGCTGGAAAGTTATCAGGAAATAACGAGGTTTATAAAAGGATCAGTGGCTGAGAATGCGCCCATCATTCCAGTTTCTGCCCAACACTCTGCAAACATTGACACCCTAATCCAAACCTTAGAAGAGCGGGTTCCAACCCCTAGTCGGAATCCTGCAAAACCTCCCAGAATGTACGTTGTGCGGTCTTTTGACGTAAACAAGCCAGGAACCCCCGCAGAAAAGCTGGTTGGCGGGGTCATTGGCGGCACCATTCTCCAAGGAAAACATAAAGTCGGAGACGAAATTGAGATTCGCCCCGGAATACGTGTCGAGAAGGAAGGAAAAACTGTTTATGAGCCTCTTTTCAGCGAAGTTGTCAGCCTCTACGCTGGCGGAAGGGAAGTCAAGGAGGCTCAGTGTGGAGGCCTTGTAGGCGTCGGAACCCTTCTAGACCCGTCTCTCACTAAGGCAGATGGCCTAATCGGAAACTTGGCAGGCAAGCCTGAAACACTTCCGCCAACCCGATCCGAGCTATCGTTGGAGGCTCATTTTTTTGAGCGTGCAGTTGGAACTAAGGAATTGTTGGAAATTGAGAAGGTGCATGTGGGCGAGCATCTTCTTCTCGATGTTGGAACTGCAATAACTGTGGGAAACGTTGTCTCTACAAAAGAAGATGTTGCCACACTAGAGTTGGGGCGACCAGTTTGCGCTGAAGAAGGTTCTAGAACAGCCCTAAGCAGAAAGATTGCTGGAAGATGGCGCCTCATTGGCTACGGAATAATCGAATAGTCTTATCTTTGTCTTTCAGCAACTGCTAAATAAGAGTGAAAATGCTTCATAGATTTAACAAGCGGGTTAGGTAACAGTTCACTCGGGTGAAGAAGTTGAAAATGAAAAAAATAATTTTTCCCCTACTTGCGCTAGTCATTTTTCTTTCAGTTATGAAGGTGGCCTATGCGCAGGATCAATTTAGGTTTGCTTCATCACCTTATCGATCTGCCAACGACCCAGAATGGATTGTTTATGATATTATAACGCCGTCTTTGGATGAGGTTGGGTGGATCGAGGAAGGTGCGACTAATGAAACATTTGAGGGAATATTGAACGGTACATTTTATGAAATTCATATCCGCCAAACCTTCATCAACTCAAACGATATCTTCGTTACATTCTATGGATCCTTTAATTGGTCGCTCGTGAATGTTGGTTTTGCCTCGCCTTTTGCATCGTTTGCTGATTTCGTAAAGAATATAACCATTAACCCAGGTTGGTGGCTTGGTTATAAGTGGTATGGGGTTCCATCAAATAGAACTGTAGTGAGTTACTGGTTTGATGAGACAAATTCTACAGCACGATTATACATATCCTGCCACATCACTTACGTAGCGGAATACATTGTGGGTGGGCAGGGACTCCTGGGGGGCTGGCTTACCGGATTCGACTTGATGTGTAATATTTCTATTGGAGCCTTAAAGGATTGGAAATATTATTTGGACTCCACAATTACAGGAATGTATTACTACATTTACTTTGAAGCACCAGCAAATATTCTTTCTCAACGCAAAGATACGTTTACATTAAGACTCGA
>CAZUFG010000073.1:0-5194 GCA_964618655.1 uncultured Candidatus Bathyarchaeia archaeon
GTTTCTGCGACAACTTTGGCCCTCATGATGTCTCCTGCCTTGCAAACGTCAAACATCGTCTCCACATAGCTTGGACTTGAATCTGAAATGTGTAAGACGCCCATGAAAAAGCCTGAGAGGTCACGATTCCCAACTTTAAATATTCGCAGCATGGCTGACTTGCTCTCTACGTCGGACGCCTGCCCGATAACAGTGCTTCCCGTTCTGGGAACGCTTACCTGACGAGTGAGAGGATACACGGAGACTTTCTTGTTCAGGAGATCCATCAAGGCGCGTCCCGTAATTTTAGAGTGTAGCGTTCCCTGCTCAACGTATGTTCCTTGACCTGGCATGAATTCTTCAATAACGCCTAAACGTTCTCCAGGCACGACGAATTGCCCACTTTTCCTTTTTGATTCACTCATGTTCTTTTCCTTCTATTCGATACAGATCAACCACGAAGCTGTGCCTTCTTCTTGTGTGGAACTCGAACAGCCTCGGAATGTCCATCTTCATGGCGAAGATTCCTGTAACCTTTCCCCCACGCTTCTCAATAAACGTTTTGATAAATTCTCGATTAGTTTTTCCGCCCTTGTGGAGCGAGTATGTCCTACGCCCAAGCTCTAAGGATTTTTCAAGGAATTTTCGGTCTGCTTTTCTTTTTTGTACGCCGAAGGGAGGATTCTGCAGAACCGTGTCGAACGCATCCCTTACAACGTCGATGTCCGCAACAACCCACTGCATCTTTTCATTCACGTTTGCTTCTTTCGCGTTTTTATTTGCCTCTTTCACCGCCACTTTGTCTATGTCCACACCGATGACTTCTCTTGCCCCAAGAAGGACTGATGCAATTGCGAGTCTTCCGGTTCCGCACCCCAAGTCCACGACGGTTTTGTCAATGATGTCGTTGTAGGTGTAAGCGGCTATGTAGAGTATTTCTGCCGCGACTTCTGGGGATATTGTGTATTGTTCCAGAAAGGCCTTAGGCGCTTGGTGTGGCCTAATCTTTGCGATTGCTTTTTCTAGGTCGAGTTTTCGAACCAGCCTCTTCTGCATAGTTCCTCCCAGCTCAGTTCATCCAGCGCAACGAGAACTTCGTTAACGGTTAGGATTGGTTTACGAAACCTTGATGCGTCGTCTAGGGAAATTCGGGGGCACGCCGTGTTTACGAAGGCGTCTATGTTTAGAAATTGCATGAGGGCTTCGGGGGTGATTTCCCTTATCGCAAGCAGTGTAACGTTTCTTCCATTCTTCTCCAATTTTTCCTTAATCATAACCGCTTCTTCAAATCGCTTCTGTCCAATTTTTAAACCGATGAGTGCGCCGAATTCTTTTGCCTTTTTTGCTTCGGAGATACTAGCCCAACGCTGTTTGAGCAGTCTTCTAACTTCGTCGTTAACGGCGTAGGCTCTCTTCTCGTAGGGGTCGGCGACCACCGTTGGTTTTGTTGTGGTTAAGGCTATGCCTATTGCGTGAAAATTGCCTCCTCCAATGAAGAGGAACGCCTCAACCGCGTCTGAAATGGCTTTGGCGTTGCTGTAGTCGCAGCCAGTTACTTGTCCAGCTTGTTTTAGGCGCCCCTTGTCTCCTATCATGACCGACTTACCCGCTTTAAGGAGCATGTTCCTTGCCTCGTCGAGGGAGTCGACGTGTTGAACCGTTGTTGTTAGCCCTATGCTTTTCCAGTCTTTGAGAAACGGTAATGCCTTCTTCACAGCCTCTTTCACGCTTACCTTTGCCCTTGCCTCAACGTAGATTGTTGGCACCCGTTCCTGCTGGACAATCCGACTATGCCCGTAGTGAACAATCAAGTCTACGTCTAGACTTTCAGCGTCTTGCACAGCCAAGTCGCAGGCGCCGTAGCATGGATCAGCCGAAACAATCGCGAGCGCCCCAGCCTTCTCAACGATTGTGGCTAAACGAGGTCCTTCCATCTTCAACCCGTCTGGAAGTTGTATTAGGACTCGTTTGGCTTTTCGCTTGCCGATTTCTTCCATTAGTCGTTTTTCTTCGAAATCGAAGGTTGTTGTTTTCATATATTTACCACTGCGTTGGAAACGAGGTATGCCTCGTAAAACTGTTGAGAGATAGTTAGCGAGTTTATTTAATGGATTCACTCCACTCCGAGTTCCAGTCTGAGTCCTGTTTTGGCTTTTCGCTTTTGTGACTGGAATGGCCCAAACCGTGCTCACGCACTTCAGCCAAGCGTTCTAGAAGAAGCTTCTGTTCGATGCTGGCGACCAGTTGCCTCGTTCGGATGACCGCGTCAGCGTTTACTGATATGCTGTCGATTCCGCAGTGGACCAAGAACTCTGTAAAGTCGGGTAGGTTGGACGGACCTTCTCCGCAGATGGAAACGGTGCATCCATGTTTGTGAGCTACTTTAATCAAATGTGCGATTACTCGTTTTACGGCGGGGTCTCGCTCATCGAAGTATCCCATTTGGCCCAGGCGTTCTGAGTCTCGGTCGATCAAGAGGATGCCCTGAGTCATGTCGTTCGAGCCTATGGAGAAACCGTCACAGAGTTTAGAGAACTCATCTGCCATTATGGCAATTGCAGGAGTTTCGGCCATGAACCATATTTGGAAGTCTTTTGAGCTTTCTAGGCCTTCAGTCTTCATTATTTCGAGGCATTTTTTGGCTTCCCAGAGTGTTCGTATGACGGGGAGCATTATCCAAACGTTCTTTAGACCCCACTCGTCTCTGCACTTTCGAATTGCCTTGCATTCCAGCCTAAACGCTTTCTCGTACCATTGGCTTATGTATCGGCTTGCCCCACGCCAACCTAACATCGGATTGGCTTCAACAATCTCGTACTTTTCTCCGCCCACTAGTTCTCGATATTCATTGGTTTTGAAGTCGCTGAACCTTACGACTATGGGGCGCGGTTGTATGGCTCTCGCAACCGTGGCAATTCCATCTGCCAGCTTGTTTACAAACTTGTCCGCTTGACCAGTATCTATTAGGTGGCAGGGATGCTCCCCAATGTAGCTGGCGAGGATAAACTCGATGCGCATGAGCCCTATTCCGTCGAAGGGCAAGTTCTTATACTCCTCAATCTTTTCGGGCACGCCTAAGTTGAGGTAAATCTTTGTTGCAGTTACAGGGGCAGAATCAAGCACAGTGGTTGCTCCTACAGTCGTTGCAGTCGTTGGACCTGACGAAACGAGGGTGGAAACTTCGTTCAGAATTCCAGCATAAACAACGCCACTTCTGGCATCCACGGTGTATCCTTGACCCGTGGTCATCACTTTTGTGGCGGTTTCGGTTCCAACAATGCAGGGGATGCCCAGTTCTCGGCTTACGATGGCTGCGTGACACGTGACTCCGCCCTTGTCAGTGACTATGGCTCCTGACAGTTTCATGAACGGCACGTAGTCGGGGTTCGTCATGGTCGTTACTAGAACGTCGCCTTTTGTCATGAGTTTAGAAGCGTCTTCTGGGGTACGGACAACTTTTGCTATGCCTGCGCCTACGTCTCGTTTCCCAGCCGCGATTCCTTTAACCACAACTGTCCGTTCAGCTGGCAACGCTGGAATAGCAGGAGGCTTGGGCGCTTCGATTTTAGGCAATCGTTCTTTTAGGCTCCAAACTGTTTCGGGTCTAGACTGGACAATGAACACGTTTTCTGGAAACTGGAGGTCTCTGTCGATTGCCCACTCGATGTCTTGGGCTTTTCCTCCATAATGTTTTTCAATGTGTTTTGCAAGTTCGGCGATTTTAACAATTTCTTCGTCAGTTAGGCTTGGTTGTTCTCGTCTGTCAGCAGGCACGTCGCAATGAATGGTTTTGCCTGTTTTTGGGTCACGAATATACTCCACTGTTTTTTGGGTAATTTTTTTGTCAAGAATCTTCAGCGTGTCTTTGTCCACTATGTAATCGTCTGGGGTGATAGAGCCCGAAACAACAGACTCGCCCAGACCCCAATTTGCTTCAATAACGATTTGATTTGGGTCACCTGTTACGGGGTTAATGGTGAACGTGACCCCTGCAGCTTTAGAATTTACCATTTTTTGAACGCCTACGCTAATGAAAACTTGCTCATGTTTGAAGCCTTTCTCAGTTCGGTAGAAGATAGCTCTCGGCGTGAAGAGACTTGACCAGCACTTGACGGTTTTCTGAACCAGTTCTTCATTTCCTTTTACGTTTAGGAAGGTTTCCTGCTGCCCCGCAAAGGAGGCGTCTGGCAAGTCTTCAGCGGTGGCGCTGGACCTTACAGCCACAAACATGCTGGTTGATTTTGCCTTTTTGTTCAGTTCCTTGTAGGCGTTTTTGACTGCGTTTTCAATTTCTTTGGGCATTGGAGTTGACTCGATAAGCCTGCGAACCTTCTTGGACGCTTCCTCATACTGCTTGGGGTTGTTAACGTCGGTAACGGTTTCTTCGATGATCTTGTATATTTTTTTGGCAATTCCCGTTTCTGTGATAAATCTATTGTAGGCGTATGCGGTGACTGCAAACCCTGGCGGAACTGGTATCCCAGCATGTAGCATTTCGCCTAGGTTAGCGTTTTTGCCCCCGACAAGCGGAATATCCTCTTTCCTCAAATCCTCAAACCAAACAACCAGCTTCTCTCTCAGCATCTTCCTTCTTTCAGTCAGAGTGGACATAGATTCACCTTTCTTGTCTAAACGCTAATCCGCAATTTTTTCAATAACAATTCGTGAAGGAATGGGTAACTTAGCCATACCTCGCTTTAGTGCCTCTTTCGCAACCTCGACGCCTTCTTCGTTCACGTTAACCAGCACGACAGGCTGGTCTGGCTTCACTCGAGCGGCGCTTCCTATGGGCTTGCCGAAAGCCCTTTTCATTCCGTCTTGAAGACGGTCTGCGTGTGCTCCAAAAATCATTTTATTTTCACGAAGCACCACGTGGGGGTAGGGCACGACTTGTAAACGAAAATTGTTTCCTAATTTTTCGGCTAAGAGTCGGTTTACGGCTATGCGTGCCGCTTCCAGCGCATTGTGGCGAACTTGGGCACTTTCTTGGGCAATTAGAGACAGCTGGTGCGTAAACTTGGCTGAGGTGTCTCCCATAGTGAATTTGGTTATTTTCGGTGGTGGAGGGCCTCGAATATACTCTTTTCTAGTGTACGGTTGCCCCTTCACCCTTCTGTAATTGCGTGCTCTCATGGTTTATCCCTTCCAGCATACCAAATCCGTGATATTTAAAGGATTTGTTAACACGGTTCTTATTCAAAGTTATGAATTCAAA
>CAZUFG010000074.1:0-5187 GCA_964618655.1 uncultured Candidatus Bathyarchaeia archaeon
TGGGCGGCGAAAACGGCGTAGAATTCGACGCTTTCTAGGTAGGTTTCGATTCTTGGGATGTTTTCGATGTGGGTGGGATCAGCCTTTAAGACTTGTATCATGGTTTTGGCAGAACGCAAGTCATTCATTATGTCAGCTGGGATGGTTTCGCCCTTTTTACGCAACTCGGTGATTAGGTCGGCTAACGCCTTCCACACCTCTTCATAGCCCATTTCCCTATTTCTCCCAGAGGATTTTCAGAGAATAAAGGATAAACGTGCATACTTTAAGTTTCGGATGCTCCTTCCTAAACCTCAATGTCTCGTTAAGGATGATGCTTAAGGAGCCCTGCTGAAGGCTGACGGCATATTTTGATCTTATTAGGGTCATATAGAAGAGGGTCTAGAACCGTGTGCGTGTGCCTACACAACTCCTCCTGAACGAATAATAGATACGAAAAGGTTTTTACAACTATTGGCGATGTCCCCGCGAACTCTCCTCTTTTTCTATACTTTGAACGAACCAAGCTTAGGTTTTGGCTTTCATTTCCAGTAGGGTTCGCCCTCGAATGGGTAGAATAGCATAAAGCTTTTCCAGTCTGGGTCTGGTCCTAAGTCTCTGAGGGCTTGTATAACCGCTTCTCTGACGGTGAGTTTTCGGATGAGTAAGTATTGAAGAAAATTAGCTGTTGTCGCGTCTGTGTGACCAGCTGATACTAGTCCGTTCCAGCCTATGCAGACTTTCGCTCCATTCTCAATGAAGGCTTCAGCTGTTTTATTATACTTTAATCCGTCGCATCCCATCATTATGATTATTGCGTTGTTGAATCCTTTCATATGATTTTTAATGAAGCTGGGCGTTATTCCAAAATATTTTGCAGACCCCTCATAGTATGTTGCAATTACAACTTCATCATTCTGCTGCTCTAAGAGATGACTTGAATTGCTATACAACTCGGACGTGAAAAGATTCACCATTTCTGTTTCATTACCACCCTCAAAAAGTGGAGCTGAATGAACCCTCAAAATTATAATTTTATATCCATGTGTTGTTAGGTTCTTGTAAAATTCCACATCGACTTCTTCGCCTGGGTAGTAGTCTACCTTATATCCTGCTTGTTCTAGGATGTTTGTGGCTGTTTCTATGAAAGTTTGGTTTCGCGTCGTTAGATTTAGGCTTAACTGGTCTACTATGGCTGCTTTAGGCTCTGAGGTGGAGCCGTCTGTTGGAGTTGGTGATGGTTGGCTCAGCATTGAATTAATGAGGAAGCCAGAAATGGAGACTACTGCGATAAGAAGAACGGCAACTGCGACACCGAAGGCTATGCGTGCTTCCCTCTTCTTTTCCTCACGAATCTTGTGTTTCATTCCATGAGGCTTCTGTTTCTTTTTTTCCTTCACGTAACAACACCAGTAACCACATTATTCGAACCGTATGTGACAAATAAAAATGAGGGAATCGGGGGATTTATCCCTTATTCCTCTGAACAAGAGCCTTTACTAACCAACGTTTTCTACACTACCAAACGACAAGGTGGAGAAGTTGGGCCTCTCAGGCAGGGCATAAGTTGTATTTTCGTGTGAAATTTCGTCCCATAATCTTTTTCAAAAAGGAGCATTCAATTCTTTTTTTCCTTGTCTTGATCAAATTCTGGAAATACGAATACACTGCCACTTATGAACCTGGCTTTCTCTGAGCAAAGAAAGGCAATAAGTTCAGCTATGTCATGGGATACTGGCTTTTCCCTCTTTCGCCACGTTTCTCCATCTTTGACCGCATCGATTGCCTCTTTGAGTGTCATATCCGCAATGGGCCCCGGCTCTATAGCGTTAATCGTTATCCCATTCTTAAGCTCCTTTTTTGCCCAGGCTCGCACCATCCATGTCCGAGCGGCCTTTCCCAACACATAATCCTCAGCTAAACCACCACTCCAATTCAAAGCGCCCTCCATGCTTATGTTGATGATCCTTCCCCATTTCCTTTCTCGCATCTCAGGTAACACAGATTTGATACAATAGAATGCGCCGTCGATTTCCGCCTGCAAGACAGAACGCCAATGATACGGCTCGATGTCTGTAATATCCTGTATCAACCATTCACCACCAGCGTTATTCACCAAGATGTCAATTGCCCCGAACCTCTCTATCCCAGCGTCTACCATCGCTTTGACCTGATCTGGCTCACGAGTATCCGCTGGAAACACCGATGCTTCTCCTCCTAACTCCTTGACCACTTTCGCAATTTTCTTAGCATTCTTCTCGGCATCCTTAAGGGCCCGACCAGTTCGATGGTAGGTTCCATAGTTGAGAATGATGTTCGATCCCTCTGACGCCAATCGGAATGCTGTGCTTCTGCCCATTCCACTACCAGTACTGCCCGTTATGAGCGCGGTCCTCCCTCTCAGCGCCATACAAACCCCTGTCATCCTTTAGTAATCAGGAAAATATAGCTGTTTAGAAAGGAAAAACGGTTGATTTTAGTCAAAATTGTGGAGCAGAAGCATACGAAAAGGTTTTTAGTTGCGTTCTCAACACAAGACAAGCAAAACAAGTTTTCAAGCGTGAGGTGAAAGAATTTGGTATTTCCGCCCGGCGGATACGACCGCGCAATAACCGTGTTTTCCCCAGACGGGCGCCTCTTTCAGGTTGAATACGCTGTAGAAACAGTCAACCGAGGAGCAACCATACTAGGGTTGATATGCTCTGAGGGAGTCGTCCTCGCGGCAGAGGAAACGATAGAAACAAAATTAGAAGACCCCAACTTTTCATGGAAACTATATGAAGTAGACGCGCATATTGGAGCGGCAATCGTCGGATTAAGCTCCGACGCCCGCATCCTAATCGACCAAGCCAGAATATATGCCCAAAGCAACAGGCTAACATACGACGAACCTATCGATGTGGAAGTTGTCACAAAGCGAGTTGGAGACCTAAAACAACTATACACACAACACGCCGGCGTAAGGCCTTTCGGCGTGTCCATCATATTCGGCGGTGTAGACAAGATGGGAAACCGCCTATTCGCAACCCACCCAAGCGGCTCATACAGAGGCTACAAGGCTGTAGCGGTGGGGGTTGGCAAAGACACCGTAGTCGAAATTCTGAAAACAGACTACAAAGAAGACATGAAAATGGACGAAGCCATCAAACTCGCCATAAAAAGCCTCGCTAAAGCCCTCGAAGCCAGAGGACAGCCACCAAGGGTCAAAATAGCCATAATCCCAATCGAAACAAAGATGCTTAAAATGCTCACCGATGAAGAAATCGAAAAATATCAAAGGGGTCTTGAGGGCAGTGGAAGCTAATGAGCGAGCGGTACACGGTCGCGCGTCTAACACGCGACGGAGAACACTTCGAAATCCTTGTAAAGCCTGAAAACGCCCTCGCATACCGCCTCGGAAAAATCACGTCAATCTCCGAAGCGTTAGTAACCGACACGATCTTCACTGAGGCTAGCAAGGGAACACGGGCGTCAGAAGAAAAACTAAGGAGGGCTTTCGGAACATTAGACTCCATAAAGATAGCTGAAACTATTCTAAAAAGGGGCGTGCTCCAGCTAACCACAGACCAACGAAGACAAATGACGGAGGATAGAAGAAAACAAATAATAGCCTTCATATCCCGCCAATGTATCGACCCAAAAACAAACCTGCCACATCCGCCACTACGCATAGAACAAGCCATGGAACAAATTCATTATCCAATTGACCCATTCAAAGAAACCGAAGAACAGGCAAAAGAAATCATAAAGCTGCTACGCCCAATTCTTCCCCTAAAAATGGAACAAATCTCTGTTTCAGTTCGGATACCGCCAGAATACGTGGGCAGGGTCTACGGAACCGTTAAAGGGTTTGGCACAATAAAACGTGAGGAATACAGGTCTGACGGGTCACTACTCGCAGTCGTGGAACTGCCCGCAGGCCTATACGGCCCGTTTCTGGAAAAACTCGGAGAATTGACGAAAGGAAATGTCGAAGCTAAAATGATTTAAAATAAAATTCAAGTTTGAGGTAATAAAATTGCCAACATTCTATGAAAAAAGACAACTTGTAACACCAGGCGACATACTCGCCGAAGGTGAATACTTGACTGGAGAAAACACATTCAAAGAGGGCAACAAAATTTACGCCACACGAGTCGGACTTGTGGACTACGAAGACCGAAAAGTCCACGTCGTCGCTCTCAAGGCTTTCTACATACCCTCCGTAGGAGACACAGTCATCGGAAGAGTAGTTGAGGTAACACTAGGCGGCTGGATAGTAGACATTAGAGCTCCGTATCAAGCGATGCTTCGAGCATCAGAAGCCCTCGGTCGATCATTTAAACCGCAGAAAAACGATTTGCCCTCCATCTTTGACGTAGGCGACCTTCTCATAGCCAAGATAGTTTCCTACGACCGCACAACCAACCCCCTGTTAACTATTCAAGAACCAGGACTTGGAAAAATATCGCGGGGACAAATCGTCGAGATCACCCCAACAAAAATTCCACGAGTCATCGGAAGAAAAGGCTCGATGATAGGCGTAATAAAACAAGAAACCGGATGTTACATCACGGTTGGCCAAAACGGAATGATTCTCATCAGCGGCAAAACCCCAGAAGATGAGCAACTCGCCGTTATGGCCATTCGCAAAATCGAAAAAGAAGCCCACACAAGTGGGTTAACAGACCGCGTAAGCGAAATGTTACGAAAAGAAAAAGGAGGTACAGAAAATGTCGCAAAAGAATCCTGAAAAATTAATTGATAAAAACGGTATTAGAATGGACGGAAGAAAGCTAGATGAGGTTAGACCCCCAAAGATTGAGGTTGGCGTTCTTGGAAACGCCGACGGCTCAGCTTATATTGAGCAAGGAAAGAACAAGATTCTTGCAGCGGTATACGGCCCAAAAGAGCTTCATCCGAAGCATTTAGCTTTTCCAGACCGTGCCTTGCTCCATTGCAGATACCATATGGCGCCGTTCTCAGTCGAGGAGAGGAAGTCACCCATACCGTCGAGAAGAGAAATAGAGCTCTCAAAGGTCATTCGAGAAGCCCTTGAACCCTCTGTGTTCGTTGAGTATTACCCGCGAACATCCGTAGATATCTTCATTGAAGTTCTACAAGCTGACGGCGGAACACGATGCGCAGGCATTACTGTCGCTTCTCTTGCGCTCGCAGACGCTGGAATCCCCATGCGAGACTTGGTTGCAGCGTGTGCTGCTGGAAAAG
>CAZUFG010000075.1:0-5104 GCA_964618655.1 uncultured Candidatus Bathyarchaeia archaeon
CTCAAAACCTTAGCGAGGGCTTTTGCCTCAGCCTGTGAAAAACCTAACAACGATGGCTGATGTTTTTTGGGAAACACCCAAAACTCGAGAGGATGAACACTCGCCCAAGGGGCAAAAACAACAAAATTCTCATTTTCCCAAGTGAAACGAGGACCTTTTCTCTCTCTTTCCAAGATGTCACAGAAGACGCACTTCTTGTTTTTTGTCCAAAATTTCTTACACGCCTTCAACTCTTCATCAATGATACTCGGAACGAATGGAGTGGTGATCAGTTGGGTGTGCGCGTGAGAAAGCGACGCCCCCGCATCCTGCCCATAATTCCTAAAGATTGAAACATATTTTACGTAGGGTTTTGCAGAGAGATCTCCTAATCGGTCAAGCCAGCCGTTAACAACGTGAGTGAGTTGCGAAACTCGAGCCACGCTGGGATGTTCATCATGGATAGGTGACTCGACTAGAACTTCATGATGCCCCGTTGCCCTCGCGAGGGTAGGTGTCTCTTTGACTTCTTTCGTTTTGTCTGGAGTGGGGGGAGTAAACGCTGGGTACAAGTTGGGCACGCACCGTATGAGCCACTCTTTATGTCGAAAATCGTCTTCATCGCTTTCTTTCCTAATTTCTCCATCAGAGCTGAGGTAGACGAGAACCGCTGGCGGCGTCATGTGTTCATTGCCTGGACAAAGCGGGCAAACTCCAACTGGTTTTTCCTCAGGTTTTTTCGCAAAGTCTGTAGGGCGCCGTCTTCTATGCGTTGCGATGACTACCCACCGATTTAGCAGGTAGTCCTTCCTCATCTCATTAGCAGCCATGACACCGCTTCCAAAACAAAGCTGGGCAGAATTATTCAGGTTTTAGACTCGATTAGGTTCTCATAAAGCTGAACGGTTCTCTTAGCAACCGAATCCCAGGTAAATTGTTGAAGAACTCTTTTCCTTCCATTTTTGCCAAGTTGAGTTTTCTTCTGGGTGTCTTGCACAGCGTTAATAATGCCCCAGGCAATGTCCGCCGGGTCGTTTGGGTTTATGTGGAAACCGCACTGGTCTGGACCACTTGGAACCACGACTTCCCTCATCCCACTAACGCCTGTAGCGCCTACAACTACGGGTTTTTCCATGCTCATAGCCTCTAGGGCGACTATGCCGAAGGGCTCGTATAGGCTTGGAAAAACCGCGACATCACAGGCTGCATAGTGGGCAATTCTATCTTCTTCAGGCACGAATTCAAAACAGAATTTGACAACGTCTTGGAGCTTCAGCTTTTGAACCAGCTTCTCCAAGAAGTCTCGCATCTCACCGAGGCCGAGAATGACAAGTTTGGCGTTTGGAATTTTTTCCAAAACTTGGGGCATGGCTTGGATTAGCTTGTCTATTCCCTTAACGCCTACAAGTCTTCCGATGAAGAGTATCATTAAATCATCGTTGTTGAGCCCGTATTTTTGTTTTATTTCACTCACTTTTTCTTTGTCTACGTGTTCAGGGCAGTATTTTTCTGGGTCTACTCCGTTATGGCATACTTGAATCTTGTCGGCCGGAAAGCCTAAACTGATAAGTTCGTCTCGCATGGCATGAGAAACTGTGATCACTAAATCTGCCATTTGCCCCCCACGAAATTCAATGTTGCTTACAACTTCAGACCCGTTGCCTAGGGTACGCCCCTTTTCCGTGGAGTGCACATGAAAAACGAAGGGAAGACCAGTTTCTTTTTTGACGGCAACGCCCCCAATCACGGAAAGCCAGTCGTGAGCCACTACAATGTCGTATTTGAACTCCTCCCTTCGGATAAGCTCGTTAATTAGCTTAGACGCGCTTAGGTAATTGTATACAAGAATTTTTGAGAATAATTGAATTCCCCTACCCCACTTTTTAACGTCTTCTGCAATCACGTCTGGTAAAGAGTCGGATACATCAATGTCCATGGGCCGATGGATTTCGATGCCTCTCCAGAGCTCTCGTGTGGGAAGACTTCCTGCATCGTCATTCATTGTAAAAACAGACACATCATGGTCTAACAAAACAAACTTCCTCGTAATCTCCGCAGCGTAGGTTCCTAGGCCCCCCACTATTTTCGGAGGATATTCGTAAACGAGCACAGCCATCTTCATTGTTTTTCCCTGTTTTCGTGGGGTTTTGCAATAGTTTTAGAAGCATGGGTTTATTTACGTTTTCGGAAGAACAGCAAGTCTTCGTTTTGACAGACGTATTCAAAGCCAACTTCAATCAGAGTCTTGTTTCCTCGGGAGTTTTAACGGCTAGGTCTCGGCAGAGGCATCGTTATACGCTGTTGTTGTGGATGACGCTGAGTTCGTCTTTCCAAATTCGCTGGCTCCTACATTGTGGGCATTGGGCTCAGACACGCGCACACGCCCCTAGACCATCCCATACATGATCCAAATAGGATCCAACTAGGCTCCAAATATGGGCTTTTGTAGTGCTCTTGTGTCTACAGCGCTAATTATGTGGACTGCAAAAAGCGGAGATAATTGAGGGTATCTGAGATGTCGTCAAGTTCTGGTGTGAGTAACAGTGTTCTATTCAAATTTTTCCTTAGGGCATACGAAAATCTGAAAAGCAGTTTGATGACTAATTAGTATTAGAGTGTGTTTGGGAGGGAGTGTTACTATGAGTGTGACTGAAATCAAGAGGAAGATTCTGCAAACGTTGTTAGAAGCTGGTAAGCCGCTGAAACGTGAGGACATAGCCAAAAACTTGGGACTAAGCGTACCCACGTTGATGGGGCACTTGCTGGGTCTCATAAAGGCAGGATATGTTTCTACTCCAGACAAAACTTACTATGCCATAACAAGTAAGGGTAAAGAAGCGATTAGCCCGCCAAAAATTGACCAAAAACGAGCAGCATATCTTTTACGCGCCGTACCCGTAGACAAAGCCTTCCACTTTTACACTGGAATCGGCCAGTACATGGGCGTATTTGCCAACAGCCTCACAGATTTCTACAAAAAAATTCAAACAATCAACGTAAAGTCCATTGAATTTCATGTTCCACGCAAAGACTTCGAGCTCTGGCTTCAAAGCTTAGGGGACACAGAATTAGCCACAAAAATTGGTCAAATTCGGGGAATGAGCCTCTCGGGAGAGAACCTTCGGAGAAAAATCTACGACACGGTTAAGTTGCGCTGTGATGAGTTGGAAAGCCTGTCTCGAGCGTCGCCTCAAACTTAGTCTGGCATAATCTTCCATACAAAAATATAGGTCGTGTGCTCGTTTCAGCAGTCTTTGGTTAGGCTTCCTTAAACCGAGTCTTCAGCTTCTCTAAGACTTTCGGCAACGTGGTATATTCCATAACCTCTGCACTTAAGCGGGCAGGCTCGAATTCACCCATCCGACGCAAAGCCACCGCATACTCAACCGCCTCACGACGAGCCAACTCAAAGGCTGGATCATCAAACAAGTCGCTGATCATTGGAATTCCACGGTCGTCGCTGGCAATTTTGCCGTGAGCAACCTGAAAACCGAGCGCCACCATTCTTGGGGGTCCATCAAACGCTGTGCATCTGCTGTCTTTTAGGCCCACGGGCATGAGTGGCCCCCAGTGGCTTCCACGCATCCAGCCCTCGACGAAGTAGCTGTGCATGAAGGGTGCCAAAACCTCTCCTAGCGCGGGCAAGCCATGCTGAGTCCTCACGATGGAGACTGGGTCGTCTTTTCCGACGTATTTTCCTGCAATTAACGACAGCCTCGTTGTGCTGGTTGAGAGGCATACAAGATTGTCGCTTGCTCGCCACACTCGAGAAATCACGTATCGTCCAGGCGTGCCAATCAGCGCGATTAGTTCATACATTTCTTCTGGGCATTTTAAGACAACCTTCTTGTTTTCCATCACGTCGAGGACTTCGAATTTGAAGCCTCCCCCCATGTTTGGGTCAATTATGAGCCCTGCAGTGTTGAAGGGGTCAGCAAACATGCGAAACATGGGGTAGTTGAAGGCTCCTGGCTCAGTTTTGTCGGCGGCAAAGACTACGATAGGGTCTGAGCCCCGTTCTTCGATTTCCATTTCAGCCACGCCGGGGCCCATTCCGCGAACGTTTCCGCTAAACGCCTGCTTTAAAATGTCTTGTCCAGCGCCGTAGAGTTTGAGGTCTGTGGCTTTTTTTGCGGCTTCTTGGAAGGTTTCCCAGGCTAGTTCGTGGATTTTCGGGTTGTTTTCTCCTCGGGTGTGAACCATGAGGAGTTCAAGGTCGTCGCCTGCGTGGAACACGTAATGGCTGTTGATGAGCCCTTTTTCCTGTGCCTTTTTCAGGTTTTTTTCGCCTATGTCGAGTATGGGTTGAGGAACTGTGTGGTGTCCTGCTAATGAGCCCACGTCACATTTGATTATGGATATGGTTGTTTTTTCGGGCATATGCTTCACCTTGTAAATTTTAGTTTCTGAGGTAGTTTCTTAGGCTGTCTCTTAAAAAGACTTCCGCAATGATTCGCATGACCTTTCGCAAAGTCAACGCTTTTATTGCTTCAACTATAGAAAATATGGGAAACCACTTTGGAAAAGTCCGCAACCATATCTGCAAAAATTCCAGAAGAAGTTTATAAAGAACTGATTCTTCGCATCCCTGAAGGAGAAAGAAGCGCGTTTATTCGAGACGCCATCTTCGAAAAACTGCAAACCGTTCCTCGACCCGACAAAATCTTCCAACTAGAAGAGAAGATGACCAAGCTGGAAGCTGCCCTTTCCGAGATTAAGAAGTATTTAGTCGAGTTGGAAGTTCTCACGTATGAGAAGGGGAAAATAAACCCACACGCTTTCTGTGTCGACGAAATCGACCATAAAATCGTGGACTATCTTCTCCACTATAAAGGCGCAATCACATCTGAGCTAGCGGACTTCATAAAAGCCAACAGGTGGCTAGTTCTGAACCGTCTAAGAAAAATTCAGAAACGCTCTAAGAAGCAGCTTGGAAAACCAATCGTCGAATACTACGCTGGAGAAAAGTCTGGAAAAAAGAAGGCTTGGTGGATAAGCGAGGAACTCGTTGAAACCTCGCCATAGCAAAACAATCTTAATTTGCGGCTACTCCTCTCTTTGTAGTGGATAGGGGCCCGTCGCCCAGTCAGGATTAAGGCACCGAACTGTCTCGATTAAGGATGGT
>CAZUFG010000076.1:0-5091 GCA_964618655.1 uncultured Candidatus Bathyarchaeia archaeon
TGTGGACATTTACGTTCTTAATCATGACGGAAACCTCATAGATGCTTCGGCTATCGCGTCACTGGCTGCCCTAATTAATACGAAAATGTTTAATTACGAAGTAGAAGAAGGTGAAATCAAGAAAAAACCAGGCTACACGCAGCTTCCAATAAAAAATCATCCGATTGCGGTCACTTTTGCCAAAATCGACGGCACACTCATCACTGACCCTTGGCTTGAAGAGGAACACGTCATGGATGCCCGCCTCACCATGACTACTGGCAAAGACGGAAAGATTTGTGCCATACAAAAAGGCGGATACGGCTACTTCACTGTACAGCAAATCCTTGAAGCCGCGAAAATAGCCAAAGAAAAGGGTGAAGAACTGCGAAAGCTCGTGGTGAAAGGCTAATGGAAGGTCGAAAGCGAACGAAAAAGGCCGGTTCAACAAGGGGGCTTGGAGCCCGCTATGGTGCAACCGTGAGAAAACGATACATCAAAGTGCTTTCAGGGGTGGAGAAGGCTCACAAATGTCCTCAGTGTGGCTCTGAGTCAGTCCGACGAAGAAGCGTGGGTGTTTGGGAATGCAGAAAATGTGGCCTCACATTTACTGGCGGTGCCTACACTCCTGTGACTAAGCTTGGCGTCGTAGCAAGACGCGCGGCAAAAGGCTTGCCTCTTCCAGAAGTTTCTGAGGCTCCTATGGAAGAGGAGAAAGAGTGATACTATTAACAACTTCGCGAAGACCCACACAATTAATGAGAACTTTTTGTCGCGACCTTGCCCGTTCCATACCCAACGTTGTCCGAATTAATCGAGGAAAACTTAGCCTAGACGGCATAGCAGAAAAGGCGCTGGAATTTGACGCTGACCGAGTTATCATCATTGACCGATGGAATACCAGACCCGCAAAAATTGAGCCTTTTCGTATGGGTCCAGCTGGCTTGACACCAGTTCCTCCCTTAATCTACGCTGCAAGTATAGGACTTCAAAGGGAATTTGAAGCAAAGATGAAATCTTTCAAATCACTTTCCATAACTACCTCAGCTGAGAACACCTCAGAAGTCTTGAAAATCGCGGAGTCTCTTTCAAGCTTTCTCAAAATCCCATTGTTGTCAATGGAAGACGCCGCCTCTAAGCATCAAGGTTCGATGCACATTTCATCAAACGCCTTGCAACGCACTCAGATTACTTTTGTGCTTCTTCCCAAGAAGATTGAAGTTGGTCCCCGCATTACAGTATCACACGTGAGTTGGGAGACGCCGAAATGAAAGCCAAGACGGCGGTTTACCTAGATTTCCCGTCTGAAGCGCATTTAAAAATAGTGTTTAAGGCATTAGAACCTGAAACTAAGGTCTCGCTTGCTCGTCGTTCTAGGGCGCAGATTAAGGGCGAAGGCAAACGGTTGGAACTAATTTTTGAAGCGACTGATACACCGGCTTTAAGGGCTACGGTGAACTCGTACTTGCGCTGGATTGCGCTGATAAATGATACTTGCTCTGTTTTGAAGTCTGTTGAGAAAGAATAGTTGGGTAGGCTGAGAAACGTTTTATGTAAGAACTGTCTCAGAGATGCGTAACTATAATCGAGGAATTAGAGATGAGTGAAGACATCTCGAAGCTTCCGCCTCAGGTTCAACAACGACTGCTGAGACTCCAGCAGCTCCAGCAAACGTTACAGGCGGTTTTAACCCAAAAACAACAACTCGAGTTTGAGTCTACCGAGGTAGACCAGGCGTTGAGCGAGCTTGGAAAGCTGACTGACGATGCCACAATTTACAAGTCTATCGGTGCGCTTCTGGTAAAGTCTCAGAGGACAACGGTCACAACTGAACTGAACGAGCGAAAAGAGCTTCTCAACACGAGAATTGGCGTATTGGGTAAACAGGAGGAACGTCTGCGAAGTCAAGTGAAGGAGTTGCAGACGAAGTTGCAGCAAGACTTGCGTCCGGTTTCTCCCCCGCCTTCTTAGGTGAAGTTTTTGGAAGAGATCGGAATACCTGAGCTGACTTCCAAGCAAGTGCAAGAACTGTGTGAGATTGGGGAAAAGGCGGCAAGAAACCACATTCTGTCAAAAATTCCTACGCGTAGAATCTCAACCCTTAATATAACCATTGACACTGATGGGGCGAAGCCAATCACTGTTAATGTCGATGTGGAAATTGTCCTTTCGCCGTTGATGAAAGATTATGATGTCGAAAGATTGGCTGAAGAAGCTAAGAAAAAGGCGTTCGCTTCCGTTGAAAATTATTTGAGGAAACTCGCATGCAAGTCGACGAAATAATATCTCTTATAGACAAAAACTACGCCAAATTAGTTCTATTGTTATGCCATCAGAATGCTGATCCAGACGCGGTTTGCGCTGCACTCGCCTTTTCCAAACTGTTAGAACGCCTACGACCAAAAATAAGTGTTGAAATCGCGGCGGCTCAGGGACCTAGCAGACTTTCCAAATTTTTGTTGAAATCGCTACCCATGAACTTGACTGGGCAGCCGAGAATTGAAGAAGCAGACGTCATTGTTTTGTTAGACACAAACACCGTTCAGCAATTAGATGTGTGGAGTGAACGCGTGAAGGCATCCGATGCTCCGCTTGTAGTTATTGATCATCATGCGAGTCATCCAGAAACCGAGCGGTTGGCAACCCTATGCGTAACAGACGAGGAAGCTTCGTCTACCTGTGAGATTGTTTACCGATTTTTTAAAGAAGCAGAAGCTAAACTGACCGAAATTGAGGCTAAAGCGTTGTTTCTGGGAATAGCGTTTGATACAAGACATTTCGTTTTGGCAAACTCCACTACACTCAAAACGGTGGCTGACCTCATCGACGCTGGAGTGAACGCCAAAGACGCCTTGTCTCTGCTTGCTCTGCCCATGGACTTGTCTGAACGCATTGCGAGACTTAAGGCTTCCAAACGAGTGAAACTCTTGAAAGTCAATGACTGGTTGATGGTGTTTTCTCACGTTAGCGCCTATCAGGCGTCAGCCGCTCGAGCCCTGATTGGTCTAGGAGCCCACGTGGCTGTTGTTGCAGGTCAGCGAGGGGAAAGGCTTCAGATGAGCCTAAGGGCGTCTAACGATTTTCATGAAAAGACTGGAATACATCTCGGTCGGGACATAGCTAAGCCGTTGGGCGAGTATCTTCACGGGATGGGTGGAGGGCACTCAGTTTCAGCAGGGATTAACGGCGTTGGAGACGTGGAACCCGCCCTCAAGCGCTGTGTGAGAATTTTGAAAGAAAAACTGAAGTGACTCTTTTTTTTAAGAGGTGCTTCGATATTCCTCTAGAGAGCACGGAAACATACGCCTCTTCTTGACTCCCATGCTGGTGTAACCAACAATTCTGTTTAGTTCTTTTTGAGTGTTGTTCGATCATTTAGTTGAAGTTGTGAAACTACCTTTCGATCAATTCATTCAACTCGGTGCATCCATGATAATTTTTTTTTCTAAACAAAACTGATAAAAGAAGTATGAGATAATATTGTGTAGGAAGTGGGAGATTTTGGCGATTAAGGAGATGCCTCTTAAAGAGAAATACGATAAGCTCCTAGACCAATATGTGCAGGATGGACTTATGAACTTTGCTCTCCACAAGGAACTGGGAACAATGGATAAGCGGAACGACATGATGTTAAAGGTATGGAAGAAGATGCTTCCAAGCTACATGGGCATAGCACTTAAAGTGATGAAGACGATTGCTCCTGGCACGACGTTCAAGAAACTTGTCAACAGTTTTGTCTCTTTTAGTCAAGTTACTACTCCGCTGTCGAATATAGAATTAACTTGGGTCTCGGATCGTGAAGCAGTTATGAGAACTAAGGACTGCCCTTTGCTCGTAAGAGGGAGAGAGTTGGCGAAAAAGGCTGGTCTTGACCTTGACCCAAAGGAAATTTGCAGAAACGACTCCAAAAATATGCCAAAAATGCTCGAACAGTTCGGAATAGAAGTAACTATGGAGCTTGAAGAAAACGGATGTCGAGCCACGGCAAAACTGAAATAAGTTCAACTAACTCTTTCTCTTCCCCCTTTTTAGTTCATCATGAGTTTGTTGACTAAAAAGAGTAATAAATATGGAAAAGATGGTTTTTCCATAATTTTCCCCTCTATAGATGTAGTCTCACACACGCACACAACAACAGAGAGGGAAAAAGCAGGATGACTATAGAGTAACTCTTTTTTAAGTAGCTACTCTTAAATGAAACGCAACGTTTTGCCAAATAGACAGCAGGTTGGCCGTAACCATTGGCATTGATCGAAACGAAGGGCGTAACATACACGTATCCAGGCGGAGCAAAGCCGTCTCTCCAAGACGTGTCCATAACCATCGAAAAAGGCGAGTTCGCAATTCTCACAGGCCCAAGCGGATGTGGAAAAACCACCCTCTGCCGATGCTTCAACGGTCTCGTCCCCCATTTCTACAGTGGAAAACTTGAGGGAAAAGTGCTTGTTGCGGGTCTAAACGTTGCTGAGCGCCAGATTTACGAGCTTGCTCGACATGTCGGCCTAGTTTTCCAAAATCCAGAGAACCAGTTATTTGCATTGTCTGTGGAGAAAGACGTAGCTTTTGGATTGGAAAACCTCGGAATTCCACGGGATGAAATCCGAAAACGAGTCGACTGGGCTCTCGGGATTACTGGCATAACCGACCTCCGTGAAAGGGCGCCACATGAGCTCTCTGGGGGGCAACAACAACGAGTGGCTATCGCCTCTGTGCTTGCGATGCAGCCAGACGTGATGGTACTGGACGAGCCCACATCCTTTCTCGACCCGTTGGGTGCCCAACAAATCTTCGAGGTAATCCATGGACTGAACAAAAACTTAGGCATTACAGTGGTCCTAGTTGAACATCGATTGGATTTGGCTTCAAAATACGCTGACCATGTTATTGTTATGAATGAAGGAAAGGTTGTGTTGGACGGCACGCCCCGAGAGGTGTTCAACACTGAAGACGCCCGCTTGATCGGTGTGGGCATTCCTAAGGCTACGAGGCTTTACCAAGTCCTCGAAGAAAGCGGAGTACATCTTGGCAAGACTCCAGTAACCTCGGAAGAAGCGTCTCAACTCGTAAGGGAGGTTCTAACACGTGATCGAGGTTAAGGACGTTTACTTCACC
>CAZUFG010000077.1:0-5047 GCA_964618655.1 uncultured Candidatus Bathyarchaeia archaeon
CTGTTTCCTCTCTTGGCTCGCCTTCGTGGAGGGTTCTTGCTGAGAATTCGTGGGCTATGTTTGTAGTCAGAAGACGTTTAGCCTCTTCAACATCTTTTGTTTGTCCAAAAATCCACATGAGCTTCACTGTGGCTGTTTCAGAAAGCATGTCTTCGAGTGGAATCACTCCCATCGAAAGAAGGTCTCGACCCTGATCGTAAACGTTCATGCCTATGCGTCCCCAAACGCACTGGGAAGCCATTGCAACAACAACATCTTTTTCAATGGCCTTTCGAATAGCGGAAAAACAGTAACTGCCGACATGCCCTAAACCAGTTCCTTCAAGAATAATGCCCTTATAGCCTTCATCAACGTACCATTCAATAATTTTTGAATCTAAGCCGGGATAAAACTTAATGAGTGCAACTCTGTCGTCAAAATCGGGCTTTAGGACGAGTTTGCGGTTTGGGTCTCTCTTCTCATAGTCTTCAGTTAACATTCTGATATGCCCATTCTCCATTTTAGCAAGTGGCAGAACATTAACAGATTTGAAGGTGTCCCGACGACTCGTGTGACACTTCCTAGTTTTTGTTCCTCGATGGAACACAATGGATTTGTCTGAGACGGTTTCGTGCATAGCCACAACCACCTCGGCAAATGGGGCTTTAGCTGCAGCCGTTACCGCACCTGTCAGATTTGTAGCTGCGTCCGAACTGGGACGATCTGCAGACCGCTGAGAGGCTACCATTACGACGGGTACGGGCAAACTCTGTAACGCAAAACTTAACGCCGCAGCAGTGTACCCAAGTGTATCGGTTCCATGCGCAACCACAATTCCAGCCGCGCCATTCCCAATTTGTTTGGCAATGGCTTTCGCAGTTTCTGACCAATGCTTCGGAGCGATGTTTTCACTGAACAAGCTGAACAAAATCTCGGCGTCTATTCTGGCGATTTCTGAAAGTTCTGGAACCACGCTGTAGAGGTCGCTGGCGGAGAGTGCTGGGCGCACTCCGCCTGTTCGATAATCAACTCGGCTAGCGATAGTGCCTCCCGTACTGAGTATAACTACCTTTGGTAAGTTAGGTTTCTGCTTAGGGAGCGGAGCGGAAACAAAAGTGGGTTTGGCTCCTGCTCCAATTTTTTCGATTCGCGTGATTGGGGTGATGTGAACTCCGATATTGTAGCCGCTTTTTAACTTTATAACGACATGTTTGCCGTCGCCGTATTCGGATCGGGGGATGAGAACTCCTTCGTAGCTAGTTTCTTTTTCTGTGAGACGTACGATGTCGCCGATTTCTGCTCCTGCCTTTTTTAGGGCTTTGAGGGCTTCTCCTTTATAGCCTGGAAATTCTTCGCTCATTTGCTTATCCTCTTAACGTTTTTGAAACATAAGGCCCGTCGTAATTATAACCGAACCGCATGTAGTATTGTTTTGTTCCGAGCGAGCTTATAACAACAATCTTTTTTCGGTCGTAATCTTCTTGGGACAGTCGTTCAGCCTCTGACAAGAGGATGCCTCCATACCCTTTGTGTTGCCACGCTTTAGCCATGTGCCTTCCAACTGGAACCAAAGGGCCGTAAACGTGGAGCTCACGCACTATCGAAGCCTTTTCATGACGAATTTCTGGTCTGTGCGTTTTCTCGGAGGGAATACGTAACCTCAGATATCCGATGAGGACATCGTTGGCTGGGTCTTCAACTGAAATGAAGACATCTTCTCCTTCAGAAGCTTTTTCCTTCCCAGTCAATACGATAATGTTTTCTGGGTTTGGCTTTATTTTGTCGGTTAACCATCTATGTCCTGCTTCTCGGCATCGTATGCATCGACATCGTACTCCTTCCTCTGTAAGCTTCTGGAAAACAAGTTGCCGAAGGTTGCTTCGATTCACTCCAGCCTCGATGAGGAAGGCTGGAATGTCTCTCTGAACTCGCATGATTCGGCACCACGGAGGAATCAGTTTCTTTACTTCCAAAATGAGTTGGACCGCTTGCTCTATGGTGTATGGCTGATATTCGCCTTTTTTCCACCATTCGTAAGCCTTTGTCCCTTTAATGACGAGGCATGGATAAATCTTAATCATGTCTGGCTTGAAGCCAGAATCCGTAAATATTGTTTGAAATGCTTCAAGGTCTCGCTTAAAATTGGAGCCCGGCAAACCCGGCATGAGATGGTAAGCCACCTTTAATCCAGCGTCTTTCAATGTGCGTGTAGCTTCGATGACATCTTGGACGCTATGTCCACGGTCAACTAATTCATAGATGTCGTCGTATATGTTCTGCACGCCAAGTTCGACCCGGGTTACGCCCATAGCCAACATGTGGTCAATGTGTTCTTTCTTGGCCCAGTCAGGGCGTGTTTCTACTGTAATTCCAACGTTGCGAATTCGGCTTTTTTCGGCGAGTTTTTCAGCCTCTTCAAGTGACTGAGATTTTCTCAGAATGATTGCGTCTAGGCATCCTTGAATGAAGTGTTCTTGATAGTCTAAGGGCATGGCGGGGAAGGTTCCACCCATTACAATGATTTCTACTTTATCTACCCTATGTCCAATGGCTTCCAGTTGCGCGATGCGGTTTTTCACCTGCTTATGGGGGTCAAAACTACTTTGAATTCCTCTCATTGCTGCCGGTTCGTGACCCGTATAGCTTTGAGGAACTCCATAGGGCGGACCGCCAGGACAATACGCGCATGGGGAAGTTTTTGGGCATGGCCAAGGCTTCGTCATCACGGCGACTACTGTGACTCCGGAAATGGTGCGTACAGTCTTTCTGCGCAAGAGGGAAAGTAGCGTTCTTTTTTCATTGGGCTGGAGGCAACGTATAAGTTCGGAGTTGGAAGGAATTTTTTTCAGGTTATAAATGGCGGCTGCTTGTATCTTAATTTGATTAACATCCTCTTTTGTTGGGTTGGGAATATTCATTAGTTTCTTGATGACTTCTCTGTAAGCTTTCTCGCTCATTGGCGCTCATCTAGAATATGCAAATACGCACTTTTAGATAAATACTCTATCTTGTTATCTACGAGGTTGTGTGCGTTATTATCTCTGTAGAGGGGGAGAGGGATTATGGTGTATTTCAGAATTACCCATGTGTCAAAAGCCCTAAAAAGAAGAGTATGAGACCGACAATCCCCACAGCAACCCAGAACTCTACTTGTTTTACACGGTCTCTTTTTATTTCATCGACTGACGCACGAACAGATCCTGACCAGGGAACTCCTATCATGCGAGCTTGGGGGACTACTGTTGTTCCTAGCAAGCCAAAGAACATCATGACCGCCCCTTCCAGAACAAGGAGAAACCATAAACTTGAAAACGTGTTCTTGCCCATTAAACTCCCATATACCGTAAGTCCAATAACGTCAATAACCAAAACGGTAACGGCAACAATAGCCATCTTAAGAGCCACTCTTCCAATCGCCACTAGAACTCTCAAAATGACAGCTTTGTTAGCCATAACATCATCAAAATCAATTGAAAGAGCACTACATCTTAAGCTTTTTCCATAGGCGACTTAGCATACATCATCTTTCCACCGACGATTGTCATCTCCACCTCAATATCCCTAATTTTATCAGGCAGAACCTTACAGGGATCGTGAGATAAGACTACGAAATCGGCAAGCTTGCCTACCTCAATTGAGCCTTTAATGTTTTCTTCGAACGAGGCGTATGCAGCATTAACTGTATACAAACAAAGAGCCTCATCCACCGAAATTCCTTCATCTGCGAAGGCTTTCCTCGCCACAGCCGCATAAATGCCAAGTAGAGGGCTGATGGGCTCTACGGGACAGTCTGAACTGCCAGCAATCAACACACTTTTTTGAATCAGCGTTTTAAAAGGATAAACCCACCTCGCTCTTTTTAACCCTACACGGTCGACAACCCAGAAATCAGAGATTACAAAATGTGGCTGCACAGTCGCCATCACCCCCAGCTTTTTCATGCGTTGAATCAGCCTTTCGTTAAGAACTGAGGCGTGTTCTACACGGTGACGATACCTTCTTTTCGGTTCTTTTTTCAATGCTTTTTCTAAGGCTGTTAATACCATGCCTACGGCTTGATCGCCAATGGCATGTATCGCAAGCTGAAGACCAGCCTTATGCGCCTTGGCAACCAGAGCGTCTAACTGTTCCTGGCTGTAGAGACTCATCCCTTTAGTTGAAGGGTCATCATCATACGGCTCTGCAAGGGCTGCAGTGCGAGCGCCCAAAGAACCGTCTGCAAGAATTTTTACGCCCCCAATCTTGACCATGTCGTCTCCGAAGCCCGTGCGCAAGCCTAAATCAGTCAAATGATTCAGAAAATCCACTGGAATCATAATGTATACTCGTATGGGAAGTCTGTTTTCTGCGCGAAGCTTCTGAATGACCAGAATCTCGGCTTGTGAGGAGATCAACCAGTGAACACTCGTCAGTCCTGATTCTACCGCTTTTTGGCATGCCAAACCACACGCCTTAGTGAGTTCCTCTTCGCTGGGTTCAGGCACTGCTTTCCATGCCAAGTCCATGGCGTTTTCACGCAAAATGCCGGTAGGTTCGCTTGTTTTTGCGTCTTTGTCAATCTGTCCTCCAAACGGAGGAACCGCCTCCCTGGTTACACCAATCAGTTCTAATGCCTTGCTGTTTAGGACGCATACGTGCCCACAGACCCGAGTAAAGAGTACGGGGTTGTTTGGCGAAAACTTGTCTAGATCCCACCGCGTAGGGTATCGTTTTTCTTTAAGGCGGTCTTGGTCCCATCCGTGGCCCAGGACCCAACTTTCTTTCGACGTTTTTTGTACATACCTCTCTAGTTTTTCCTGTATTTCCCTTATGGATCTGACGTTTCGTAGGTTGATTCCTGCCATGGATCTTCCAAATCCTGCCATGTGCACGTGTGTGTCTATGAGACCAGGAACAACAGTTCTCCTCTTGAGGTCTAATACCCTGGTGTTTTTCCCTATCCACGGTCGGATTTCTGCGTCCGTGCCGACTTCAACGATTTTGTCGTCTTTGACGGCTATGGCCTGAGCAAGAGGCTTTGAGGGATTCATAGTCAAAACGTTTCCATTCATTAGAACCATGTCTGCGC
>CAZUFG010000078.1:0-4940 GCA_964618655.1 uncultured Candidatus Bathyarchaeia archaeon
CAACGCCAAAAAGAACGATGTGTGGCTGACGGTTCACGGGTCTTACTTCATCAACCTCTGTGCAGAAGGAGAAACCCTAGGGGCAAGCAAAAGGCGTTTTATTTCTTGTGCAACAGCTGCGGATTGGATGGGCGCCCACGTGGTGGTCTTTCATCCGGGATTCTATGGCAAAAGACCCCCCCGAGAAGTCCTTCAACTCTGTGTAAAGGCAGCAAGTGATGTTGTGGCGTCTATGAAGTCGCTTGGACTAACTAAGGTGCGTATGGGTCCTGAAACAATGGGCAAGCCTTCGCAGTTTGGAAGCCTAGACGAAATATTAACCTTATGCGAAAAAGTGGAGCAAACTGAGCCCGTGATAGACTGGGCACACATCCATGCAAGAGAAAAAGGCATACTCAAAACAGCTGACGACTACAGAAAAATACTAGATGAAATTGAGAAACGGCTGGGAACCAGCAGCCTAAAAAACTTACACTGCCACTTTACGCGGGTCGAGTTTACTGACAAAGGGGAAAAATGTCATCATGTCATGGATGAGGTTGAGTATGGGCCAGACTTCCAGCCCCTAGCGTCTCTCATATCCGAGCTTGGTCTAAAACCAGTCATAATCAGCGAGAGTCCCATCTTAGATGTGGACGCTCAAAAAATGCGAGAAGCTGTGCTTAAGGAGTTGAAAGCAAAAGGAAAATAACTCCAAAAAGGGCAGTCATGATTTGCGATAAGTTTTTCACAAACGTCCTCTTTTGCTGTTTGGTGGTGCAGTGTTTGGCGCGACTTAAAGGATTCGAAAAACTCACGAGCATCGATGAGGCTATGTCCACTTTTCTGAAAGAACTTAAACTGAAACTGCTAAAGTCTGTCCGAGTTCCAGTTCATCTGGCGTTAAATCGAGTTGTAGCCGAAGACATTAAGGCTGAAAATGATTTGCCTCTCTTCGACCGTTCTACTGTTGATGGCTACGCCGTAAGGGCAAAAGACACTTTTCAAGCATCCCAATTTAGGCCCAGAATTCTCCGGCTAACCGGAAAAGAAAGAGTTCAGGAGAAGGAAGCAAGATTAGTATGGACAGGAAATCCTCTTCCTCATGAAGCTGACGCCGTGATCATGCTGGAACACACAAAGAAAATTCCCGACGGAATAGAAGTTGGAATCTCAGTCACTCCAGGCGAAAATGTTTCTAAACGAGGAGAAGACGTGCAGAAGGGAGAAATTGCTGTAAAAGCGAGAACTCGACTGAAGCCTCACCACGTGGGTTTGTTGGCTGCACTGACGGTAACACACGTAAACGTGGTAGAAAAGCCTAAGATCGCCATCCTATCCACGGGAAGCGAACTTGTTGATTTGGGCAGAAAACCAAAGCCGAATCAGATAGTAGACGTAAATCGTGTGGTTCTTTCCCTCATGTGCCAGGAGCTAGGCGCTGAATCACTAAGCCTCAGCATAGCAAAAGACGACATACAAGAAATTGCTACCAAAATTAGTGAAGGAATAAAGAAGGCAGACATAGTCATTACAACTGGAGGAACAAGCGTTGGGCAGGCCGACTTGGTTCCAACAGCCATAGACCAGATTGGAGCGCCAGGCGTAATTGTCCACGGAATAACCATGCGTCCAGGAATGCCGACAGCACTAGCAGTTCTTCAGGGCAAACCAGTCATAGTTTTGTCTGGAAATCCAGTAGCAGCCATGGTCGGTTTCGAGGTTTTCGCCCGACCGCTCATTCTGAAATTGTTAGGGGTTGAAAACGAGCCCAGACCCATGCTTAAAGCCACACTCACTCGAAGAGCCCCATCTGCACTCGGAAGACAAGCCTTCTTAAGGGTACGCGTTTTCGAAAAGGACGGCGAGTTTTTTGCCGAACCAATTCGAATAAAGGGCGCAGGCATCCTCTCAACCATGACTAAGGCGAATGGATACGTAATAATCCCAGAAAACTGTGAGGGCCTCGAAGAAGGCGAAACAGTAACAGTGCATCTTTTTGACAAAATGGAGAAAGCCTAACATGTTTAGAAAACTCCTCACCCTCGACGAAGCCAAAAAAATTCTCAAAAAAAAATTTTCCCCAAAACCAGTCGGAACTGAACAGGTTTCGCTTTCCGAAGCTTACGAACGTATCTTAGCTGACAATATTGTTGCGCCGTTGGATGTCCCCCCGTTCGACCGAGCAACTGTGGATGGTTATGCCGTGAGGGCGACGGACACGTTTGGCGCTGATGAGGATAAGCCTCTCACATTGAAGCAGTGTGGGCAGGTGAGCGTAGGCGAAGCTACAGATGTTATTGTAAAAAACGGCACCACTGCAGAAATAGTCACTGGAGCGCCCCTACCGAAAGGAGCTGACGCTGTAGTCATGCTGGAATACACTGTCCAAAAGAACGGTGCCATTTTCATACATCGTCCAGTCTCGAAGGGAGAAAACGTGATGAAGGCGGGCTCCGACATTCGAAAGGACGAGACTGTCCTCAAGAAGGGGCAGATGCTCTCTTCTCGCGAGATAGGGGTAATAGCAGCTCTTGGCTTGACAAGAGTTGCCGTTTATAAACGACCGAGGGTTGCCATCATCTCCACTGGGGCAGAGGTTGTTGAACCTGGCAAGCCTCTCCAGGCTGGAAAAATTTACGACATCAACGCACATGCCTTAAGCGCTGCGGTTCTAGAATGCGGCGGGCAACCAGTCAGTTTCGGCATTGTTCCAGACGAAAAAGACAAGCTTAAAACTGCCCTTAAGACAGCATTGAATTCTGCGGATGTTGTCATAACTTCTGGCGGAGTTTCTGTTGGACCTAAAGACCTTATTCCCCAGTTGCTAGACACGTTGGGCGAACCCGGCGTCATTGTTTGCGGAATCGCTGTGAGACCAGGAAAACCCACCACCATCGCGGTAGTTGATGGCAAACCTGTTTTCTCCTTGCCTGGGCATCCTACTTCTTCGCTTTTAATGTTTCACATGCTAGTTCGCCCCATAATCTCTGAGATGGCTTGGAGACGTGGGGAAATCCCTTCTGCGGTTAAGGCGATTGCTGCGACAAAGATATTCTCAGCCCGAGGGCGCCGAACCTTCATTATGGTAAACCTCGCCCAAGATGAAGCGGGTCGATTTATTGCCTCGCCAGTTCCGTTAGGCCAATCAGGCGCTATAACAACGTTGGCGAAGGCGGATGGCTTTGTTGAAATTTCGGAAAAACAACAGTTTGTCAGCGCCGGAGATGAGGTTATGGTACGTTTACTTAAGCCTAGAAAATTTTGATTGATCACTCTGTCTTAGTCTTGGTCCCGCCGAAACTTTCCCTTTTCGCTACTACGTATATGGAAGCGACTACTGTGAATATCAGGTATAAAATTAGCAGTGCCTGCAAGAGCCACGCCTCTGGGGTTGCGTAGAATGTTGGGAGCACAAAGGAGCTGTACAGCGTGATGACGCCAAAAGTTATTCCAAGACAGAAAAGAACGACCACGAGCAGAACTGACCATCGTTTCATCGTAATCAAGCCATAGGCAGTTATTAGGCTTAAGAATCCCAAAACTCCAACATGATACAGATTGAATCTGGAGAGAGCCAAAACGTATATCAGCACTGCTCCTGCAACCGCGTAGAAAACAGAAAACACGAACATTCCAGGATTTTCAATCTTAAGCTTTGATTTCAGCGTCATTTTGCATCCCCTTGGACTAACGCTATAATCTACAAGCTTAATAAATTAGTTTCCCCAACTAGGCGAAAACGTTTAGACTTAGTATTCTCCATAACAAAGCCTGTGGAGGCTAACCCATGAGTTATCGCGAGCTTTTCGTCTCTCCGTCCACGGTTTTTGGAGGTTTCCAGAAAAACTTTGAAGAGGCTGATTACGTGGTTGTCGGCGTGCCGTTCGACTCAACCAGCACGTACCGTTCTGGAGCAAGATTCGCTCCCCCCGCCATTAGAGAAGCCTCACTCAACCTTGAAACCTACAGTTTCAGAGCCGGCATAGACGCAGAAGAGCTGAGACTTTGCGACTTAGGTGACCTGCACGTCGTTGGCGAGGTTGATGAAACATTGAGGCAGTTGAAGCTGGTTACGAAAGAGATTTTTGACGCCAAGAAAACGCCAGTCATCATCGGAGGCGAACACACCATAACTTTGGGAGCAGTACAGGGCATCGGTAAAAACTTTGCCATAGTGAGCTTTGACGCCCATTTAGACCTGCGAAACGAGTACATGGGACGAACGGTATGCCACACCACTTTTATGCGGAGAATCAACGAAAAACTCAAACCTGAAAAAATCTTGGAAGTTGGCACCCGCGCCGTGTGCAAGGAAGAATTTGACTACGCAAAAAAGGTTGGCATTCAATATTTCACAGTTCAGCAAATCCGAGAAGACGGTCTTGAAAAAACGCTTACAAAAATTGAGAAAATTCTGGATGAGTGTAAGAAAATTTACTTAACAATCGACATGGACGTTTTGGATCCTGCCTTTGCGCCAGCCGTTCAGAATCCTGAACCCGATGGCTTGTTTGGGCACACTTTTTTCGACATTTTAAGCAAGGTTTGCGAGTATCCAGTTGTTGCCTTCGACTTGGTTGAGGTTGCACCGCACTACGATCAGGGCATAACAGCTATTCAAGCGGCAAAAACGATTTATGAAGTATTATGTTACTTGGAGAGAGCCCGCAAACATTAAGCCTCTTCTCTCAGGAGTTTTGCGACGAAGAATCCGTTACACTCGTGAATGTGCGGATACAGCCTCTGGCAGAGGGTTTGCCCTCGTAGCCCCGGTAAGCCCATCTTCGGCGAAGTTTCTGTAAGCTTGTATTCAGGGTGCCACTTCAAAAAACGTTCAATCAGCATCTCGTTTTCTTCCACTGTGACGCTGCATGTGGAGTAGACTAAGAAGCCTCCTTCGCTCACGTGCTCAGCGCATTGGTTCAGCATCTCCCACTGAACTCTCGCCATGCCGTCAA
>CAZUFG010000079.1:0-4904 GCA_964618655.1 uncultured Candidatus Bathyarchaeia archaeon
GCAGTTGGGGATGCAAAACCTAGAAAAGATAGTTGGGAAGATTCCGACGACAATTTTGGAGCACCATCTTCTTCGAGATAAACAATGGCGAGAACTCTGCCAACCCATACTCGATACCGCATTGAAAACTGGCCACACGGTCGTCACAGCGGCGGAATTTGCAGGCGAAGAAAACAAACTGTTAGAGGCTAAGAGAAAACAACTTTTTGAAACCGAGCCGCCAAACTCTGATTTCAACAAATGGACAAAACTGCCACCATCAGAGAAGAAAATGGTAAGGCCTCCAATAAGCTACTCTTCTTTTCCATAAGCATACTCGTAAAGGAATGTCGCAACTGACTTTTCATTGTCTCTAATTCCTTCGACCACGAAGTATTCATTAGGCGAGTGCGCTCGTCCTGCGTGCCCTAATCCTCCAACCACGTATGGAAGGCTTAGAGGCGGCTGATTGAAGAGGTAGAAGGGCGCGGAGCCGCCCATCCAAGGCCATATTTCAGGCTCGTGCCCATGCGCCCTATATGCTTGAATCATGGCTTGCACAACTTTTTCTTTCACTGAAACATGTGACCACGGGTAACAGTCGTGGACGACTACTTTGATGTCGGCGAAGCCATGCTTCTTCAGATGGTTTTTGAATTTCTGCAGCGTTTCTTCGGTTCCCATATGGGGAACTAGCCGAATGTCAACTTTAGCGTTTGCTACATGTGGAAGAACAGTCTTAGTTCCAGCGCCTATATGTCCAGCCCAGATTCCGTCAAGGTTTATGGTTGGCGAATACAAGTACCGTTTCAATGCCTCTATCCCATGAAGGTCATCCGAGAAACAGAGAACATCCATCTCTTCAAGAACGGTTTTCTCGTCAAACGTTTTCTCCAACCTCTTTAGAAGTTCTTCCTCTTCTGGACTTGGCGGAGTCACGTTCTCGTAAAAGTCTTTCACAACTATTTTTCCATCTGAACTCTTCATAGAGGTTAACGCCCAGAGCAGTCTCCAAACTGGGCTGTCTACCCAAGCCGCAGCGGAAGAGTGAATTCCTCGTTTTGTTGGACCTCCCCACTTACCGCCTTGGCAAATCAAATCTAAGTAGATAATTCCCTTCACTCCAAGTTCCATGATCACTTTTCCCTTCATGTCTTGAGCTGCATCAGAAAAAAACATGGCGTCGGCTTTCGCTAGTTCTTTTTGGCATTTTTTGACAAATTGTGGCAAGTGGATACTACCAAGTTCTTCTTCTCCCTCAATGACGAAGATCAGGTTGACAGGAAGTTTGCCTCCCATTTCGAGAATGGACTGACAAGCGTTAAAGAAGGCACGCAACGGTCCCTTTGTGTTATATGCTCCTCTGTTGACGAGGCACTTTCCAAACGGCTCCATACTAACAATTTTGCCATCGAAAGGCGGGACAATCCACATTCCTGTTTCTTCTTCTACAGGCTGAACATCATACATTCCATATATGAGAAGTGTCTTCTCTGCTCCAGATGAGAGTTCGCCGTAGACAACTGGCCAGCCGTCCGTGGGAACAGTCTTTGCGGTTCCGCCAAGCTTCTCAATGAAGCCCTTCGTCATTTCTGCTGTTTCATGGATTCCTGTTCCGTCTGCGGATATGCTAGGTTGGCGTACATACTCTTGAACTTGCTTCAGATGTTCCTTAAAATGGTCGTCAATGTGCCGATGAACCCTCTTTAAGGCTTCTTTGAATTGCATGGTTTTGTGGTATACTTCGTCAACATATAAAGCTTATATCCTACGATGTGCATTATTTGTTGAATATGTCTGACTCTAGACATATTGTATATGCGTAAAACGCCAAAACTGTTCAACAAAAATACAAAAAAAGGAGGAAACGAAAGAAATGAAAAGAGAGAAAACCTCCGACTCCCCCATTCCAAAAAGTGAGAACGGCCCCACACATTCAAAATGCCCGTATCTTTCCACCAACTCGGGCAAGATCTGCGTCAGAATGTTGGACGCAGGCTTAGACGGCAAACTCTCAAGTTTCGATATTCAGCATTTTTGCAACGGCAACCCAACGTATTGCTACTACTTCCGATTCGATGGGAAAAGCGAATAGAATTCTGCCATGTTAAGCATTTCTCTATTTTAAGGCGTTAACGATTTTTTCTGCGATCAAGACAGCCGCTGCCTTCTGGGCTTCTTCTGTTTGGGCTCCAATGTGGGCAGTGCAAACAACGTTAGGCAACCGTATGAGCGTTAGGTCTTTTGGCGGCTCAACTTCATAAACGTCTAAGGCGGCGCCTCCAAGGTTTCCAGATTGTAATGCCTCTAACAGGGCTTTTTCGTCGATGATGGCGCCTCTGGACGTGTTGATTAGGAAGGCTCCTTTTTTCACGAGTTGAAGCTCTCTTTCGCCTATCATGTGTTCTGTTTGAGGCGTCAATGGAATATGAATACTAACAATGTCGCTTCGTCGGAGCAATTCTTGAAGCGGAATGTATTCTGCCTCGAGTTCCTTTAACAACTCTGGCGGCGGTGGAGTCCGCTTATGAATAAGTATCCTCATCCCTAAAGCCTTGGCAATTTTCGCCACTTTTTCACCGATGTTTCCTAAGCCAATTAAGCCCAGAGTTTTGCCCTTCAACTGCCAGCCCATCAACTCCTTCTTCAGCCATTTTCCTTCCTTCATGGTTCTGTCGACGAGAGCGATTTTTCTGGCTAAGGAAATCATTAATCCTATGGTGAGTTCGGCTACGGCGTCGGCTGGCGCTTCAGGAGTGTTTAAAACCATAACGCCTCTTTTCTCGGCGGCTTCGACGTTTATGTTGTCTAAGCCTGCGCCTGCTCGTCCAACTGCCTTTAATTGCTTTCCAGCTTCGATGACTTCCTTTGTCACTTGGGTTCGGCTTCGCACAATAATTGCATCGTAATTAGAGACGGTCTTTATGAGTTGTTCGGCGGAAATCGTGGGGCTAACATCCACTTTGAAGCCCGCCTGCCTCAGTTTTTCAGTTCCTTCCTCATCGATGGGGTCACAGACGAGAACGTTCAGTTTTGGGTTCAAGAGTTGTCCTCCTTGAAAGAGTATGATTCTTTAATGGGCTTTCACTTATTTCTTTTCCCGTGAGGAAACTACTTCACGCATTTGTGTCCGCGTTCTGTTATCCATGAATACCAGTGGATTCAAAGAAGTGAGAGATAAGATCGCTTATTTTTGATGCGCCTCAGTCTCCTTGCTTGGATAGAGAAGACGGCAGTTCACTAGAGGGAGTTTGTCGCAAGGTATTTATGTATGCATATGATATCATTTGTATACGGTGACCGCTTTGACACTTAAACCTTTAGCGGTAAGGATACCTAAAGAAATTGAGAAGGAAATTCTCGAAGTAGCTGAGCGTGAAAAGTTGGACAAGGCTACGGTTGTTAGAACCCTCCTTGAAAT
The DNA here is from genome assembly GCA_964618655.1 of uncultured Candidatus Bathyarchaeia archaeon. GTDB lineage: Archaea > Thermoproteota > Bathyarchaeia > Bathyarchaeales > Bathyarchaeaceae > CAZUFG01. Next base: position 3,401 of record CAZUFG010000079.1, read on the forward strand.
GGGAATCGAGGAGTGGAGAAAACAAACTGCTTTGGAGTTGTTACGAGACGGGAAAGTGACGTTTGCCAAGGCTGCAGAAATGGCTAAACTTTCGCTTTGGGAGTTCGCTGACTTAGTGAAACAGCGCAACGTAGAGTGGGTCAGGTATACGTCACAAGAAATTGAGAAGGAAATCAAGGAAGCATCAGTGGCGGAGTCTAAGTGAAGCCACTAGTTTTTAATGCTACACCATTAATTTACATAACCAAAGTAGGTTTGAGCAAGGTTTTCGAAGACTTAAAAGGTGAAAAACTAACATCGTCACATATCAAGAGAGAAGTCGTAGATGAGGGAAAGTGCAAAGGCGTTCCAGACGCTATTATTTTGGAGAAAATGTTCAAAAACAACGTTTTCAAAGTAACTGAGGCTGAGAGCAAAAAATTTTTGGCAAGCCTTTTGGAAACAAGGGGGCTTCATATAACTGATGCTGAGGTTTTGGCTATTGCCAAAGAGCGCGATGGAATAGCGGTTATAGATGATGAAGTGGCTAGAAAAACCGCGAGAATTTATGGAATATCCTATGTAGGCACACCATTTATCTTAGTGAGAGCTGTCTTTGAAGGGCTAGTTACAAAAGAAAGAGCCAAACAAGCGATAAACGAGATGATTTTTGCGGGTTGGAGATGCAGCGTAGAAAGCTATGCCAAAATCATGGGTGCCATAGAAAAATTGTAACAGACGCTTAGGATGTACGGCGAGTTGAAAAAACGAAAAGATATGGTTTGGTTGAAGAAGAGATTGCCTATTTTTTATATTTTTGTTTTAGCCCTCCATTTCCAGAGGTATAAGTTGAATTACTGCATGCGTTTACATTAATTAGATGGGAAGTTAGGAGCCATGATGGTTGGCATAGTTGGAAAGCCCAACACGGGCAAGTCCACATTCTTCAGCGCTGCAACACTTGCTCCAGCAGAGATTGCAAACTACCCGTTTACCACGATAAAACCGAACAGGGGAATCGGATACATACGGACACCTTGCGTCTGTGCAGAATTCAATGTGAAAGACACCCCTAAAAACTCGCTCTGTATGGATGGGATACGATTAATTCCAGTTGAGCTGATCGACTGTGCTGGGCTTGTGCCTGGCGCATGGCAAGGACGAGGCCTAGGAAACCAGTTCTTGGATGAAATTCGGAAGGCAGATGCCCTCATTCATATTGTGGATGCGGCGGGTGCAACTGACTCTGAAGGTCGATTGTGTAAGCCTGGAACCCGTGACCCAGTTGAGGATGTCAAGTTTTTAGAGACTGAAATGACCATGTGGTTTGCCCAAATACTGAAGAGAGACTGGCCTAAACTGGCTAGAACTGCCGAGTCAGGCCAAGAAGACTTGCTCACGCTCCTTGAAGAACGTCTAAGCGGGCTGGCTATACGAAGGGCGCACATTTTTGAGGCTTTGAGGAAAACTGAGCTAAGCGAAGAAAAGCCTACGGCTTGGAGTGAAGAAGACCTCATACGATTCT
>CAZUFG010000080.1:0-4778 GCA_964618655.1 uncultured Candidatus Bathyarchaeia archaeon
CGACGCAAAAATAAACGAGTGCGCAGCAGTTGGCGATGACGAGACCTTGATACCCTTATTTAACAGGGTTAACCTTGGAATAGCCTTTAATCCACGCAGCGAGGCTGTAAAAAAGCACGCAGACGTTGTAGTTGTGGGCAGGGATTTGCGCAGAATTTTGCCTCATCTCCTAGAAAAGTAATGCTTAAGTTAACTGCATCAATTGAGTAGAAAGGTGGCGGGGGTTCCCAAGCCAGGTCTAAATAGGCGGGTCATCAAAAGCCATCTAGGAAAAGGGGGAGGACTTAAGATCCTCTGGCGAAGGCCTTCGTGGGTTCGAATCCCACCCCCCGCACCATTTTACTAATCATAAGTCTATGTATTACATTAAATACGCTATAACTTTGTCATCATACGAACGCAGTGCGCGCGTAGCCACTAGGTATTTAAGCTTAAATTTATCGAAATGAAATTATAAACAAAATTCGTGAATGCAAAATGGTCACATTAAAAAGGTCGCCTTTATGGTACCCTGAGATATCATTAACAGAGTTTTTGAAAAAGAAAGCCAAGGAAATGCATAACAAATATGCAATAGTTTATCCAGTGAAGCTTACTTATGTTGATTTCTGGGCATGCGTAGACAAACTAGCGTCTGCATTAGCGAATGTGGGGGTTAAAATAGGCGATAGAGTATGTTTATTCGAGTGGAATAGTCCAGAGTTCGAGATCGCTTTCAATGCTATCGTACAAAACGGAGCCATTGTTGTTCCTTTAAATCCTATGTCTAAGGAGATGGAAATAGAATACGTTGTTAATGACTCATCCGCGAAAATAATAGTTGTTCGAGATGAACTTTTTTCAAGAGTGAGAAACGTCTTGCCCAATATTCCCAGCGTGAAGAAAATCATTGTGATTGGGAAAAGGATACCTAATACGCTTTCATTTGACCATTTCATGGAAAAATATTCGTCAAAGCCATTGACTGTAAATATAAATCCGAGAGAAGACTTATGCGTTCTCCCCTATACGAGTGGCACAACAGGGTTGCCTAAGGGCGTTATGCTAACACACTATAATATCACATCCAATATTCTTCAGGCATCGACGGCGTTTCAAGTACATGAGAACGATATCCCCCTCAATGTTACACCATTTTACCATATATTTGGAATGTTAGTTGGCATGTTAATGTCGCTTTACATAGGAGCTACGCAAGTTATAATGAAGGAATTTCATCGAAAAGATTTCTGCGAGTTAATTAGTACGTATAGGGTCACGTATGCGTTTCTTGTTCCGCCGATGTTCATTGCCCTCGTAAGCTATTCAGATCTTCTAAAATACGATTGGTCATCCCTGCGCTTTGTTGCAAATGGCGCAGCTCCAATCTCCCCTGAGGTGGCGAAAAAATTCCAAGAATTAACAGGGGTCACCGTGTATCATCAATGGGGTCTCACTGAGGCTTCGCCAGTTGTGGCTGCTAATCCATGGTATAAGATAAAAGTGGAGTCGCAAGGCATCCCACTTTCAGACACAGAACACAAAGTCATAGATCCAGAAACCTGTAAGGAGCTTCCGATTGGAGAAATCGGAGAGCTTATAATTAAAGGTCCTCAAGTTATGAAGGGTTACTGGAATAGGCCTAATGATACCGAGGAGGCTTTCATAACTATTAACGGCGAAAAATGGCTCAGAACCGGAGACATTGCGAAGATTGATGAAGAAGGCTATGAGTATCTCATTGACAGAAGAAAAGAGATGATAAAACATAAAGGTTTCAGCGTATCACCCACGGAGCTCGAGAAATTGATACTTACACACCCATGTGTAGAGGACTGTGCAGTTATAGGAAAACCTGACTCATACGCTGGGGAAATTCCTGTGGCATTTATCGTTACAAAACCTCGGGTAAAAGTTACCTCAGAAGAAATAATCGATTTTGTTAAGAATAGAATAGCGGAATACAAATGCGTGAAAGAGGTTGAGTTCGTAGATACTATACCTAGGACGCACTCTGGAAAAATCTTGAGAAGAGTATTAAAAGAGATAGTGAGTGCAAGTCCTTAAGACTTTCTAAGATAAAGCTTTTGCACTACAAAATATACATGTGTATATTAGAAACATGATCTACGCATTTAATGAAAAAAGGAAGTTTGGGGACGGTTTCAATTTCTGCATTTAACGTCAGATTACTCCTAAACGAGCATTACTCCTTTACTTAATGGGACGTTTGGAAGCCGCTCTGAGTTTCTCCGCAGAAATGCGTTTAATAACGTTAGAGGCTACGTCAGGTCTCGCCCAGATGATGGCTTTTGGCGGACAAACATCGACGCATTTGGGCTCTCCGCCGCAGAGGTCGCACTTGAAGACTACTTTTTTCTTATCTAATCCGATTCCACCGTAAGGACACGCAGTCACGCAAACTCCGCAGTTGATACACTCGGCTGGATTTATGATTACAGCGTTTGTTTTTGGATCTCTTGTCATTGCGCCAGGAACTTGGCAGGCTTTCATGCATGGCGCAGGGTCGCATTGATGACATACGACTGGTACAAATTCGGCGGTTTTTGGCCATACGGACAACGTAATTCTCGAATTCGTTGGGCTGAACTCCCTCGTTTTTTCAAACGAGCATGCAAGTTGGCATAGTCCGCAACCAGTGCATGAATCGAGATTAACGATAAGGGCTTTTTGCATATTTTGTCACCTCTTTTTAGAAGGCTTAAGCCATGGTAATTTCCGAGTGATATCTTTCATATCGAGCTCCTCAAGCTTCTTTGCTGTTGGCCTGCCTTCAGCATCCCATCCTCTCAATGCGTAAAAATCGGAAAGCATCTTCTTGAAGTCTTCACGTTTCACTACGTGTCCCTTGGCGGGCCCTGTCTTAACTGGGTCTTCGAACATCCTTGTTGGTAATGTGTCGTCTTTTGCCGTTACCCCTTCCCGAACATTGATGACCCGAATCATGTTGACTATTCTTTCTCCTGCTAATACGAATGCCTTGACGTCCTTGTATTCATTAAAGCCCGTAGCAGTCCACAATAAATAGGACATGGGCGCATTTTCCCAGAGACCGAAATCGCAGATTTCAAGGGAAAACTTGGCATAATACTGATTTTGTCCATTGATAACAAGTTGAGCCTTATTCTTCGTGCCCCATCTGTCAATTTCGAGAGCTGGTCCCATCCAGTAAGAGCCAGTAGAACCCATTGCCTCGACTCCTATCGGCCAACCCCTTAAATGGCAACCTCCCCTATCCGCTGTAGCGTATGCTAACCCCATCGCAGGAGAACCCCTTGGGTCATAAGCTGCCACCTCGAGGCCCTTAACGTGAACTGCATATCTCTCGGAGCCTTTTCCTATGATTTTTGCAGCTCTGGCTGATCCTTCAGCTAAGATGTCGCCTAAGCCTTCTCTCTTTCCAATTTTCTCTATCATCACCATTAATGCTTCGGGGTTGCCAAAATTTAGTTCAATACCTTCGGTTTCTTTTGGAGTCAAGATTCCTCTCTCATAACACTCCATAGCGAAAGCTATTGTAGCCCCTGCGGACATGGCATCCAAACCAAGTTCGTCGCACAAAAGGTGTGCTTTGGCTATCGCGTCAAGGCGATCAATACCCAAGTCTGCCCCCAAGAAAGTCAAAGTTTCGTACTCAGGTCCGTCGACCTTGGTACCAGCATAGGGTCCTGAAGGAACGGCTACGTAATTACTACAACAAATTGGGCATTGGAAGCAAGCATGCCTTTTAATGGTAATGCTTAAAACAGCATCAGCATCTATTTTCGGCACTCCTTCGAATTGCCCATCCTGATAATTTCTCGTTGGCAGGGTTCCTGATTCTTGTGTCCACCATAAGATTGATGGCGAACCCCACTTTATTCCAAACTCGGCGTTAGGGTCTTCAAATATGTGTTTCCTTGTGACTACGTGACAAGCCTTGAGGAATTCTTCTGGATATGCTACAGTCACACCACCGCTACCTCGAACAGCCACTGCTTTCAAATTCTTTGATCCCATCACAGCTCCAGCTCCACCCCTTCCGTGTTGCCTATAACACGATGAAATATTCGCAATTTTTACAAGTTTTTCACCTGCAGGGCCAATACACATTACTATCGCCATCTTGTCTCCTAGTTCTTCTTTAATTGCTGTGTCGGTTTCGCTAGTAGTTTTGCCCCAAAGACCCTTTGCGTCTCTAATCTGGGCAGTTCCATCCTCGATGTAAAGGTACACGGGTTCCTTAGCTCTGCCAGTAATTATCGCACCGTCCAGTCCAGCGTATTTCAATTCAGGACCGAAATATCCTCCTGCATGAGTGTCTAGCCATATGTTGGTGAGCGGAGACTTTGTAACGACGCAATATTTTGCTGAGGCTGGTGCCAAGGTGCCTGTCAGAGGGCCTGTCATGATTATAAAGACATTTTCAGGACTCAGTGGGTCTGTTCCTGGCTTGAGTATGTCGAATAGATATCTTGCTGCCAAACCCTTGCCGCCTATAAACTTTCTGGCGTAATCAAGGTTTAGAGGTTCAATTCGTTGCGCACCCGTCGTTAAATCCACATACAAGAGTCTACCAATATACGCATGAGGCATTTTCATTCCCCTTCATTTTTTACTATGATATTGTTTAAATATTTTTTTATGTAGGTATATCCTTAAAGAGGCTACAAAATGCCAAGAGTTATTATTAAGGTCTTTGCCCGTTTAAGAGATGAAATCGGAACTAGAGAAAATGTTCTTAGCGCTGAAGATGGCGCTACAGTTGGAGAAGTATTGAAAAAATTTGCTGAAAAATA
>CAZUFG010000081.1:0-4761 GCA_964618655.1 uncultured Candidatus Bathyarchaeia archaeon
CATCTTGTGCGGCTAGAATCATGACTTCAGAGTCCAAGCCAAAGATGCGCCTCGGTTGGAGGTTAGTAATTACAGCCACGAGTTTTCCCTCTAACTGTTCTGGCGCATAATACTGAGCGATTCCAGCCACTGCTTGCTTCACCTGACCGCCGCCAACATCGATACTGAGCTTAATGAGGTTTTTAGACTGAGGAACCAGTTCTGCCTTCACGATTTTGCCGATTCGCAAGTCCAGTTTAGAGAAGTCTTGAAAAGAAACGGTTTCTGGATCTGATCTAGCTTTTTCTAACATGTTCTGCAACTCCTCCTTGGTGGCTTCTATTTTCTGGAATAAAGGCTTTGCCTTGTTTATTTTATGCCCAGGCGGAAGCGGGTTTAATGCCTCGCTCCACGTCTGTTCATGGACACTGCCTGGCATGTTGAGCGTCTCCCAGAGTTTTTCGGCTGTAAAGGGGATGAAGGGCTCGATGGTTATGGCGAGACTCTTGACGATTTGAACCGCCACGTATAAGGCGTTAGCCGAAGCTTGGCTGTTGGTTTTTATCGTGTTCCATGGCTCTCTTTTGTTTAGGTACTTGTTCCCAAGGTGGCTGAGACTCATAGCGGCTTGCAACGCAGCCTGAAGCTTGAAGTCTTCGAGGGCTTGGGCAATTTTCTCCACACTTTTTCTAGCCGACCGAAGAGTACGTTTGTCATATTCATCTAGTTTGCTTGGTTTTGGCACGGCGCTGTCGAAGTGGCTGTTGATAAAGGTTAGAGTTCGATGGACAAAGTTGCCCAAAGTGTCGTTGAGGTCGGAGTTCACCTTCTCAATGAAGATGTCCCATGCAAAGCTTGTGTCCTTTGTCTCAGGACGAATGGACAGGAGGGTGTATCTCCAGTAGTCGGCTGGGAAGAGTTCTAGCGCCTCGTCAATCCATACGCCGATTCTTCGACTCTTGGAGAATTTTTGCCCTTCAAACTGTAAGAATTCTGTGGTGTCCACGTTCCAGGGCAGGTTGTAGCCTTCCTCAGTGGCGAGGAGTAGGGCTGGAAGGATTATTGTGTGGAAAGGGATGTTGTCTTTTCCTATGGAGTATAAGGTTTTTGCGTCTCTGTTGAACCAGTATTCCTTCCATTTTTCTTCTTCTCCACTTTTTTTGAAGTATTCAATGGTGGCGGATATGTAGCCTAAAACCGCTTCCACCCAAACGTATATGGTTTTTTCCCCTGCACCTGGGAAAGGCGCAGGTATTCCCCATTTGTTGTCTCTTGTTATGGCTCTTGGCTTCAGTCCTTCTTTTAGGAGGTTTAGGCTGAAGTTTCGGGCGTTGTCAGGTAACTCCTTATTGTTCTTGATGTATTCGTAGAGTTGTTGTGAAAATTTTGGCATGTCAAAGTACCAGTGAGTAGTCTTTCGGATGATTGGTGTAGACTGGCAGATGACGCAGTACGGTCGAATGAGCTTCTTGGGTTCTAGTAGGCGTCCGCATGCCTCACACTGGTCCCCACGAGCTCCAGCATAGTCGCAGTATGGGCATTTTCCTTCCACAAACCTGTCAGGCAGGAAGCGGTTGCATTTTGGACAGTACGGAAGTTCAGTTTCCTCTGTGAATATGTATCCATTTTTGTAGATTTTAAGGAAAAAATTTTGCACAAACTCTTTGTGAATGGGATTCTCTGTTCGGGTGTAGTTGTCGTAGGATATGCCCCAACGCTCGAATAAGCCAACAACTTTTTCGTGTAACTCGTCAGTGAGTTGTTTGGGCGAAATTCCTTGTCGGACGGCCTCAACTTCGATGGGTGTTCCATGCTCGTCGGACCCGCTTACGAACAGAACTTCGTCTCCTTTCAGCCGATGGTATCGAGCGATAACGTCTGCTGAGAGGATTGAGCCCACTATGTTGCCTAAATGAGGAACGTAGTTGATGTATGGCCACGCTGAGGTGACCAAAACTTTGGCGAGCGCGATAACCTCCGGGCTTTCGTTTTAACTAGTAATGTTGTCTATGGCTCAGATACTTAAGCACAACGGAGTTTAACAATTTTTCCATAGGTGAGAACCTTTGATGTCTCGCTTTCCAAATTGCCCAATATAGTATCTCATGAAACAGTTTGTTCTAAAAATTGGACTTATAAACTAGTAATTCAAGAAAGATTTTGGAGAAGCGTGTCAGTCCATTGCGGGCAGAAGAGAATCTGGATTATGAGCTTCGTGGCAAGGCATGGAAAGTTTATTGGGTTCTTTTGAAAAACGGTCGTCCAATGAGTGCCAGGGAGATTCAGAGAGCGTTACACTTTAGCAGTCCAAGCGTAGCACAGCATCATCTTGAACGTTTGTGTGATCTAGGTTTAGTTCAGAAGCAAAGGGCTGGCGGTCACTATTTTCTGGTTAGTGAAATCAAGATTGGGGTGCTCCAACATTTCGTCAGGTTGGGAAGACTTCTATTTCCACGATACTTCTTTTATGCAGTTTTTTCCACAACCTTCTACATTTTCTATCTTACAGTGCTGATGCACGGGTTTACCCGAGAAAACCTATTTATCACATTTTTCGGGGCACTCGTCTGCATGATATTTTGGTATGAAGCTATTCGAGTTTGGTCACGGAGACCATTCTAGTTTCTGGACAGAATGTACTAAGAATTAGGATTAAATAAGGATATGTTTTCTACTATGAAACGGTGTTATAGATGCAAAGAGAAATCAAAAAGAAAACGCAGCTTTATGCATTAGTAGCAGTTCTTTCAGCCATAGTATTAGGTGTGATCTGCTATAACTTTGGAATAGAAGTAGTCAAATTCCAACCTTCCATCAAGGAAACACCGTTCAAAACGTTCGCATCAGATGAGGAGCTGAAGAGTTTTCTGTTAGCAAATTTGCCGATTCCGTATCAAACTGGTTCTTGGGAGAACTTTGCTATGCCAGAACCTTGGGTAGAGAATTTTACTAGGGTAGAGAACTTTGCTCGAACAAGCCCAAGCACATTCTCACCATCGCCCTCAACTCAAGTTGGAGCTGTCGTATACGAACCTGTCAACAAGTATTCAACCACAAACATTCAAGTTGAAGGTGTGGACGAAGCGGATATTGTAAAAACCGAGGGAGAATATATGTACGTTGTCTCAGGCAATCGCGTCATCATTTTGAAGGCATATCCCCCAGAAGAGGCTGAAATCCTTTCTCAAATAAACTTCAACGGAACTCTAAAAGAAATATTCATAAACGGGAACAAACTAGTCGCCCTAGGTGGGCCTGTCTCCGATTTTTACATAATGCCCGCGAGTATAGATATAACCATTGTCCCCGTCTACCCCTCTACTCTCGAATTTACTCCCAACGGTACTATCACGGTAGTCTCTCCTATACCTGTCTCCATCGATGTGCATCCTCTCAAGGTCTACTTGGATGGTGAAACTTTTGTGAACGTTTACGATGTTTCTAACAAAACGAATCCCATCCTAACGAGAAACTTCACGATTACTGGTAGCTATTTCGATTCAAGGAGGATAGATGAATACGTTTACGTTGTGATAAATCAACCAGCACAGTTGGATAACGATACGGTGATTCTTCCAAAAATCTACTCTGAGGATGGAATTCAAGAGGTCAGTGCATCTCAAATTTACTATTCTAATGTTTCCGATTACGCCTATACGTTCACAACGATAGTCGCTATTAACATGCAGAATGATGAGCAACCGGAGACACGCAAGACCTTGTTGTTAGGAGAAGCAAGCTGTATGTACGTTTCTTTGAACAACATCTACATAACATTCCCTAAAAATGAAAAGACGCTAGTAAGTAGGGGTCATATAGGGAATGGCGAAATAGAATTTCCAGCATACGGCGAAGTCTTAGGCAGTGTGCTAAACCAGTTCTCCATGGATGAGTATGGAAACTATTTCAGAATAGCCACTACAACTTGGATAAACGCGACATCTCAGAATAATATATACGCTTTAGACATGAACCTAAGCACAGTTGGAAAGCTGGAAAACCTTGCCTCAGGAGAAACTATCTATTCAACTAGATTCATGGGCGACAGATGCTATCTTGTAACCTTCAGACAAGTCGATCCCTTCTTCGTAATAGATTTAAAAGACCCTAGCAACCCTGCGGTTCTGGGCTGGTTGAAAATACCTGGCTTCTCACGCTACCTGCATCCGTACGACCAAGACCATGTCATAGGCATAGGCCAAGAAACAGGAAAAGTGAAGATCTCACTCTTCGATGTTAGTAACGCAAGTGACCCCCAAGAAATAGATAAAGAAATAGTAGGAGTGGATGGCGAATGGTCGGACTCCTTTGTTTTAGAGGATCATAAGGCACTCTTGTTTGATAAGTCAAAGAACCTTCTTGTGATACCCATTTCGATATCAGGAACGGGTTCCGTCTGGCAGGGTGCTTACGTATTTAACATATCATTGCCTGAAGGACTCGTGCTTAAGGGTAACGTTACCCATCTGGAGAACGGCATAGAGCCGTGGGAAACTGGCTACTGGGTTAAAAGGTCCCTTTACATAGACGATGTACTATACACGATTTCGGGTAAGAAAATAAAAATGACCAACCTAGAAAACTTAGAACTTATGAAAGAGATTGCACTTTCATAGAGTGCCTCCGAAAACTCCCCTTTTCTTTTTGAATCTTGTTTATGTTGTTAGAGCTGGACGCGAACTTTCATTGCGTGTTGTTTGCCTAACTTATCTGAAATCCCTTACATATGAAATCCCTTACATATATTGTATGCCTAAATATGCAAAGGTTTATATCCGCCGT